>CAZAGD010000131.1:0-48713 GCA_964484485.1 uncultured Syntrophaceae bacterium | reverse complement strand
TACAACCCTTCACCCTTCTCCCGTGGTCGGGTGTCAGTATGACAGTGTCGGAACGACAATCGTACCGATTCGTTCCGACTCTTATCGACTCTCCCCATGCTTGGGGAGAGGGTTAGGGTAAGGGGGATATGTGTAAATAATTAATTGCTCCGAAAAATAAGCGAAGGCCTAAAGAATTTTTCTTTGAGCCGGAAGTTAAATTTTTTCCCCTTTTTTCCAAAAAAGGAGAGAATGAATTAATCCTCCTATTTCCTTTTGGGAAAAGAGGCGTCCTGGTGGCGTCTAATCTGGAAATTGAAATATATTTGAATTTTCATCAAAATTTGAGACGAATCAACGGTGAAGAACCTTTCCATTGCCTAATCATTAAATATTTGCTATATGAGCTATGTTAAATAGCTAAAAAAATCCCGAGGAGGTGCTTTAAATGGCCGCCCAAATATTTCAATTCAAAACCCCCCAACTCATAGTTACCGGCGTAGGAGCAGTTAAAGAAGTAGGCCCTTTGGTTAAAGGAATAGGGAAAAAAGCTCTCTTGGTTACTGATGATAATTTAGAGAAAATTGGTCTCTTAGAAGAAATTAAAAAATCCTTGGAAAATTCTGGAATCTCTTATGCTTTATATAATCAAGTAAATACCGAACCAACCATAGAACATGTAGAAGAGGGATTAAAAAATTTTAAAGAAAAGCAGGCTGATTTTTTGATCGCCGTGGGAGGAGGTAGTCCAATCGACGCGGCCAAAGCTATCTCTGTCCTTTTTAGCAATGCCGGGAAAATAAGTGACTATATGGGGGCTAATAAAATTCCCCAACCTGGCCCCCCTTTAATCGCCATTCCTACTACTGCCGGAACAGGTAGTGAAGTCACTCAATTTACTATTATTACTGATACTTCTCGAGATGTTAAAATGCTTATAGCCAGCCCCTATCTTATCCCGCGGATAGCTTTAGTTGATCCTTTACTGACTATCCAAATGCCTCCGAAAATTACTGCCGCCACGGGCCTTGATGCCCTCACCCATGCCATTGAGGCTTATGTCTCGATCAAAGCTCAACCGCTGAGCGATACTCTTGCGCTAGATGCTATTAAACTAATCGCAAACAATCTGCGCCCAGCTTGGGCTAACGGAGATAATCTGGAAGCCAGAAGTAATATGATGATAGGGGCTTTGGAAGCAGGAATGGCTTTCTCCAATTCCTCCGTCGCCCTGGTGCACGGCATGGCTAGGCCTATCGGGGCCTATTTTCATATTGCCCACGGCATTTCCAATGCTGTACTGTTGCCTACCGTAATGGAATTTAGCATTCCTGGAAATCCTAAAAGATATGCCGATATCGCTAAGGCGCTGGGGGAAAACATTGTGGGTCTATCTACTTTAGATGCCGCCTATTTAGCTGCCCAATCCATAAAAAGATTGAATGCGGACTTAAAAATTCCTTCATTACGGGATTTGGGAGTGGATGAAAAGAAATTCAACGACGTGGTTACCCAGATGGCTGCTGACGCTTTAGCCAGCGGCAGTCCAGGAAATAACCCCCGAAAAGCTACTCAGGAAGAGATTATCGAGCTTTATAAAAAAGTTTTCTAAAAAGTAAAAATTGCGAATTTATTAAACGAATGACGGCTTAATCGCCTTATAAATAATCGCTACACCTTTGGTTAGAGGATAATAATTTACTTCTTCAAAACCAACTTCTTCTAAGAGATTCTTGACTTCTTCTGGTTTGGGGAAAGCTTTAATGGAAAGGGGTAGATAAATATAAGCCTCTTTGGACCCGCTAATTACCATGCCCACCCAGGGGATAATATAAAAAGAATAAAAATCATAAATCTGTTTAAACCATTTTCCCTTTGGCTGCGAAAACTCAAGAGCGACAAATTTTCCACCAGGTTTAAGCACGCGATACATTTCTTCTATTCCTTTCTGTATATCAGCCAAATTGCGCAGGCCAAAGCCAATCATGGCTGCATTGAATTTTTCTGGCGCCGAAGAAATTTCGGTAGCGTTACCTTGAATAAAATATATTTTATCATCTTTCAATTTTTTCTTTACTTTCTCCTTTCCCTTCAGCATCATTGGGCGGCTGAAGTCATACAGAAATACTCTTCCTTTCCCCTGAATATCTTTAGCCGCTAAAATGGCCAAATCCCCGGTTCCGGCGCACAAGTCTATAATTTTTTCTCCCTCTTTTAGGTCCAATAATTTTACAGTCTTTTTCTTCCACAAAAAATGGAGCCCAAAACTCAAAAGGGCATTCAATAGGTCATAGCTTGGAGCTATGGTATTAAAGAGTTTCCAAACGAATTTTTCTTTATTTTCCATGAAATTTTTTTGTGAATTTCAACATTTTAATAGTGGGGTGAAGGAACTTATCCCAATTTATCGCTACGCTAATATTAGAGCCCTCTTAAATATTCCGGACGCAATAGCGAGGTATCTTTAGCAGAGACAACTTTATGGATCAAGTTGACAACTGTTTCTTTATCGCGGGGTAGGCGGGCTTTGATAGGTAAATAATTGGAAGCATGATTGGAAGTAAAATAACATTGAGTAAAATTGGAATTGGCCATAATAATACCCAACTCTTCAATCAACTGGAAAGGAGAAGGAAGCTTAAAAAGGCCGGCTTTCATCTCTTCATATAAAGGCGTTCCGGGAACAACCATTAAAGTTAAGGCACTGGCAAAATCCGGATCGATCTCCGATAAAATTTTAGCTGTGGCTAAGGCATGTTGCTGACTGTATTCCACTCCTCCCAAACCTAATAAAACAGTGACCGAGAGAGTAATCCCTGCTTCCTTTACTCTTTGACCAGCCTCGACCATTTGGGCGTAGGAAACCCCTTTATGCACCCTCTGCAGCAGGGCCTCGTCTCCTGTTTCTACTCCCAAATAAATTATCCCCAACTTCTTTTCCTTAAGTTCCCGCAGTTCTTCCACAGATTTACGCAAGATACTTTTAGCGTTACCATAAATGCCCACTCGGCGCAGACCTTTTATTTTTTCATTTAGGTATTCTAAAATGGTCAATAGTTTAGGCTGCGGGATGATTAAGGCATCGCCGTCGGCTAAGAAAACTTTGCGAAATGGTCCATAAGGAGCAACTTCATCAATCTCCCTTTTTATGGTATCCAAATCTTTGATGCGGAATCTCCGCCCCTTATAAGTAGGGCAGAAAGTGCACTTGTTATGCGAGCACCCCAAGGTTACCTGGAGGATCAAGCTTTCCGCTTCACTTGGCGGACGGATGACTATGCCTTCATATTCCATATTTTTATTTTATAAACAAATGGTTTTTCTGGCAATTGGCTTTTAACCTGACCTCGATCAGTTTAAATATTTCTCGCCAGCGGGAGACAGGCGTATAGACTTTTATTCCCCGCCCGTACCCATGAAAGAGCCAGTTCCTCATTTTAATGAGCCTCTCTCCCTCACGACATAAATATTTACGAGTTTCAAACGTGATTGGCTGTCAGGCTTTTAATTCAATCTGCCCTCCAAGCGCAAACGTTCCATAATCTCCTTAATCTTAGGTAAAGCGTCGAGGGCCGCTTTTTCCCCTTCCAGAATTGCCTCATGTCTTTTGGTGAAATCACTGGAACCAATATGACCAACTTTAGGGCGAATTACTAAATCTGCTTTGGAGAGTTGCTGATAAATCATTTTTGAATACATAATATTTATGGATTGTAGAATCGTCTCAATAGTATTCTGCGGCTGCATATTACCTAAATCAGAAGAAATGTCTACAGCAATCACTATGTCACCCCCGTATTTGCGCGCCGCCTCCACGCCCACTGGACTAACAACTCCACCATCCACATAAAGTCTATCGCCAATGCGCACAGGCCTAAACACACCCGGAACTGAGCAACTGGCTCGAACGGCAGTGCCCGTATCTCCTTTTCCAAAGACTACTTCTTGCCCACTTTGTAAATCTGTAGCTATGGCATAAAAGGGCAGAGGCATTTTCTCCAGCGGGGTGTTCTTTACCATCTTATTTACAAAATTTGCCAGTTTTAAACCTTGAATGAATCCATTATCCGGAATGATTAAATCAATAATATCGCCTTTTTGAATAGAAAGGGCCAGAGACTGCATTTCAAAAGGAGTATAACCATAAGCGTAAAAACACCCTACCAAACTGCCGGCGCTTGTCCCCACTACCATATGAATCGGAATGTTATGGCTGCTCAGCACCTTCAATACTCCTATATGGGCAAATCCTTTCGCCGCTCCCGCTCCTAAGACCAAAGCGATTTTTGCTGGTTTAGGAGGGGGAGTTGGAATTTTTTCTGGGGGTTTGATTTCCTTCGGAGCACAAGCGCTAAACAGAATTAAAGTGCAAAAGATCAGAAAAAAATTCTTCATCTTCATTTCCTCTTTTTCCTTCCTTTTTCCTAGAGAGTTTCTAAGTTATAATTTTACCAAAATCGGTGAGGAGAACAAAGATTACTTATGGAGTCCAGCCTTTGCCAACCTGATGAGAGAAAATCTTGCGGGGCTTGCTGCGGCTTGTATAATTTCCAGGATCATTCGCGAGCAACTTTGCATTCCCTGCTCCAAAAGAGAACTTGGTTATTTAAATCTAATCCAGATAAATTAGAGATAGAATTCCTTCGCCGGCAATTAAAAGAATTAGAACAACCCCCTCCCCTGCTCAAGGATATCTATAATTGCGAATTCTTAGGATTCATTGATGAAAACCATAAAAAAGTGGGCTGCCTTCTCCATCCTACTCTGCACCAAGGAATTGATTTACGTCAGTACTCTTTTTATGGGAGCGAATTATGCGCCGGTCATTTTTGTTTAAGCTATACCCATTTAACCGAAATAGAAAAGCTGGCTGTTCGGGAAGCCCTCGATGATTGGTATCTTTATGGCTTGGTGATTACTGATCTTGACGTGGTTAAAGAATTTTTTCGTGAGGTGCAGGCGTGCTTGGGCGACTGTATGCGGCCGGAAAAATTTAGGAAAGAGCGAGTCCGCCAAGCTCTAAGCGCTTTTTTCGCCTTAAAGGAAAATTGGCCATTTGCGGCCAAGGAAAACAGGTTGGGGAAATATTATTTTTCTCAAGGAGAATATCAAATTGCCCGAATGGAATACGAGAAAAGATGGCAAATAAAGCCCTCGCGGTTTGATAAAATTTTAATCAGTTTTTCCTCTGATTTTACTTCTGCTCAGGAACTGGCCGAAGCCGAATTAATAATCGCCGAAAAAATAGACGCCTTCCTAAAAACCTATCAGAATTCTTAAAAATTTTTGCCGCTGCTTTTTCATTTTTTTTAATTTATAATTTATTTATTGAGTTATTCTTCATTTTACTTTTTCTCTTCCTGATTAATAACGGAAGTTTAAAAGATTTTCTTCTTTTTTAGAGGAAAAGAGTTAAACCAAACTTAAGAAAGGAGTAAAAATGGCTGGCCAAGCAGAAGAAAGGATTAAAGCCTTAGAGGTGGCCCTCAACAATGAATCACGAGAAAGAGATTTTTATCTGCGGCACAAAGAACGAACTAAGAATCCCCACGGCAAATCTATGTTTGCCTCGATAGCCAAAGATGAAGATGAACATTACCAAAGGATTTTAGAATTACACGCGCGCTTGAAGAAAGAAGGAAAATGGCCTGAGACGGTGCCTCTAAAAGTAAAGGACACAGACGTGAAATCTTTAATGCAGAAACTCGTGGAGGCAGTGGATATATCTGCACCTGTGGAACATGATGATTTGGAAGCAGTTAAAATTGCTATTGATTTTGAAAGCAAAGGAGAAATTTTTTACCGAGAGCTGGCTAAGAGCATAGATAATCCAACCGAGAAAAAATTTTACGAACTTTTAGCTTCTATGGAACGGGAGCATCTTTTATCATTACAAGACACTTTAGAATATTTCCAAGATCCGGCTGCTTGGTATCGACGCAAAGAAAGGCTGCATGTAGATGGCGGCTAAGAGCTGTTATATTAATGGGAGCATAAAATAAATGACATTTTAATGCCGGATTCGGCAAGCCCCAAGGGCTTGCCCTACGAGAAATTAAAAAAATTTCAAATGTAGGGCAAGGGTTTGTCCTTTGCCGCATTTGGTTTTATTTCTTATATGTAATTACGAGAAAATTTAATTTGGGAAACTAGATAAAGCCAGACCACGGATTAAAATAAGAGTAATAACTGTAAATATTTAATTGCTCCGATTAATAAGTGAAAGTATTGTTGAGGGTTACGACTGCTTAACTTCTCTATGAATGAAAAACGGCGCCAGAACCTTATTCTCCGGGCGAAAATAATTCAGGGAATTCGCCAATTTTTTATTGACCAAGGTTTTATTGAAGTGGAGACTCCTTATCTGGTCCCTTCGCCAGGAATGGAGCCTCATCTTTCGGCCTTAGAAGTCCTGTGCACGCGGCCAAATGGGGAGAAATTTAAAAGATACCTGCACACCTCTCCCGAGTACGCTATGAAAAAACTCTTAGGGGAAGGCTGGGATAAAATATTCCAAATCTGCCGGGTTTTTCGTGACGAGGAAATCAGCGCTTCCCACCAAATTGAATTTACCATGTTAGAATGGTACCGCATGAAAGCGGATTACTTCCAGATCATGGAAGATTGCGAAAATTTAATAGAGCACCTGAGTCAAAAAATTCTGGGCCGCCATAATTTTTCTTATCAGGGAGCCCAGTTATATTTTACTCCGCCCTTTCAACGTCTTCGCGTAGCAGAAGCTATGCGTTTTTACGGACAGGTGGACATCGAAAAAAATAGAGATAAAGAGTCCCTTTTTCAAGAAGCTTTGCGCCAAGGTTATTCCTTGGATCCGCAAGAAGAATACTCGTACGATGACATCTTTTTTAAAATTTTCTTAGATAAAGTGGAACCAAATTTAGGTTTCCCTAAGCCCACAATTATCTACGATTACCCGGCGCATATGGCCGCCTTGGCTCGGCTCAAACCGGATAATCCTTATTGGGCAGAAAGATTTGAACTATATATCGCCGGTGTGGAATTGGCCAACGCTTTTTCGGAACTCGTTGATCCAGAAGAACAACGGCGAAGATTTATGGAGGAGCAAAAACTAAGGGCCAGGATGGGTAAGCCGGTTTATCCAATAGACGAAGAGCTTCTACAGGCCCTGGCTCATCTCCCTCCCTCAGCAGGAATTGCGCTGGGAATAGATCGCCTGCTCATGGTCTTTTGCGATACCCCCAAAATTCAGGATGTGCTTGCTTTTGCCTTAAATTGAGGAAAAGAGATGAGCCCAAGAAAGTTGGCTGAAGAAGAAATTTTAAATCTGCTTCAAATTAACGGGCAGCACCATATAATAAATCATTATCGAAAGTTAAATAAGGAAAAGAGAAAAGTCTTTTTGACCAATCTGCAACAATTAAACCTCCCTTTGGGCTTTGAGCTATATAAAAAATTTTCTCAACAGGAAATCTCTCCTCCGCGCTGCGAAATAAATCCGGCGCCCATAATCACGCAGGAAACTTTACAGAATGATCATCAGAGAGTCAGAAAAGCTCGCGCCATAGGCGAAGATTTACTGCGGAGCCAAAAGGTAGTCGTTTTGATCGTGGCTGGCGGTCAGGGAACACGTTTAGGTTTTGAGGGACCGAAAGGGATTTTCCCTATTACGCCCGTCAAGAAAAAATCACTCTTTCAGCTTTTTGGTGAAACAATAAAAGCCCTCTCTCTAAAATACGGAATTCAAATTCCTCTCCTCATCATGACCAGTCAAGAGAATCATGAGCAAACTGTTAATTATTTTAAGGAACATAATTTCTTTGGTCTGAGAGCAGAAAATGTTCATTTTTTCCAACAGGGGATGTTGCCCACTTTTACGCCGGAGGGATGTTTACTTTTGAAAGAGGAAACTAATCTATTGGCCAATCCTGATGGACATGGCGGATCGTTAAAAGCCCTCTATGAATCAAGCCTCCTTGACTATTTAAAAAACCATGGCTTTACAGAACTTTTTTACTGCCAAGTAGATAATCCCTTAGTCAAAATAGCTGATCCCCTTTTTTTGGGAGTGCACAAGATGGAAGAAGCCGAAATATCCACTAAAGTAGTGCGGCGCCGGGATCTTAAAGAGAAAGTGGGCATCTACGGCCTGTTAAACGGGCAGCCGGCAATTATCGAATACAGTGATTTTTTGCCCGCAGATTATGAAGCCTTAGACGAAAAAGGAAATATACGCTACTGGGCCGGCAATACGGCTATTCACATTATCTCTCTTTCTTTTATTGAGAGACTGAACCAGCGTGGGTTTGCTCTTCCTTATCATCGCGCTATTAAAGATGTGTATGGCTGCGGGCCAGAAGGAAAATTAAGGCAGCGGCCGGGATGGAAATTTGAAACTTTCGTTTTCGATGCCCTTTCTTTAGCGCAGAAATGCTGTGCCTTAGAAGTGAGCCGTGAAGAAGAATTCGCTCCGGTAAAAAATAAAGAAGGAGCTGATTCCCCCGCCACGGCCCGCGCTGCCCTTAATTCTCTTTATCAACGCTGGTTAAGAGAGGCGGGAGCAGAAATATCTCCCAAAATTCAAATTGAAATATCTCCCCTCTTTGCTTTGGATAAAGATGATTTATTGGTCCGCCTAAAAGGGAAGAAGCTAATCTTAACAGAAGATACTTATCTGGCCTAAACTGGTAACTTTTCTTTTTTCCTAAGCACATGAATAGAGGTTGCTTTAAAAGAGGCCACCGCCTCCATGCCCTCTTCCAATTTTAATTTTTCCAAAGAATGAGCAGTTATGTAGGAAATAAGAGGGAAACCGCAATCAAGCTGGATGCGGTAGAATAGGCCAAAAGGACTTATTTTTACTATTCGCCCCCGGAAGACATTGCGGGCACTGGATAATTCGTGGGGGGGCAAATCAGTAAGCGTAACATTCTCCGGGCGAATGCAAAGAGCTACCGTCTCCCCTAAATCCATTTCCCCTATTGCTGCCACTGTCTGTCCGGAAACGGCCACCAAGATACTCCCTTTTTCTTTGCTAACTACCTTTCCCGTAAGAATAGACTCGACCCCCACAAAAGCGGCTACAAACTCATCTAAGGGCTTATTCATTACTTCCTCTGGGGAACCTATTTGCAGGATTTGGCCATTATTCATTACTGCCAGACGATCAGAGAGGCGCAGAGCTTCCAAACGATCATGCGTAGCCATAACCGTGGTAGTTTTCGTCTGCCGCAAAACAGATTCCAAGTCAGCTAATAGAGAATCACGGGTGGGCTGATCCAGCTTGGCAAAAGGTTCATCCAGCAGCAGAATATCAGGCTGGATGGCGAAAGCTCGCGCCAGGGCCACTCTTTGCGCTTCTCCTGCAGAAATTTTTCGGGCCGATCGTTGCGCTAAATGGGAAATGTCAAAGCGTTCTAAATTCTGCGAGACGATCTGCTGGATTTCCTTTTTCTTAAGTCCCCGAATCTTTAAACCGCTGGCCACATTGTCATAAACTGAAGTATCCAAAAGGAGTGGATCTTGAAAAACCATAGTAACCTGGCGTCGAAGGGCTAAGATAGATTTAGCGGAATTTATTTTTTGACCTTGAAAAATTATTTCTCCTTGGAAATAAGGTGTCAAAAAGGCCAAGGCTTGTAATAGAGTCGTCTTCCCTGCTCCATTGGGGCCAAGCAAAGAAAGAATCTCCCCCCGGAAGACAGAAAAATCAGGAATATGGAGCACAGTTATCCCCGCCCTATTTAAAAGCAAATTCCTTACTTGCAGTATTGGAGAAGAATCATCCATGGACTTTTATCTTGGTCTTTCCCTTTGTTGAATTTGCGTAAGCATGGTATTTATTAAATAGGCTAAAAGGAGGAGAATTATACTCAAGGCTATGGCTAAATCAAAATTGCCTTTACTGGTTTCCATGACCGTGGCGGTAGTTAATACACGGGAATATCCTTTAATATTTCCGCCCACCATGATCGAAGCTCCTACCTCAGAAATTACCCCCCCAAATCCGGCCATAGCTCCGGCCAGGAGCGGAATTTTTGCTTCCTTAATTAAAAACCAGATCATTTGCCAACGGGTAGCCCCCAGAGCGAGAATCTGCCAACGAAGGTTTTTAGGAAGGGCTTGCATGGCGGCCAAAGTAATTCCCGTAACAATGGGAGTGGCAATAATGGCCTGCGCGATAATGATCGCGGTGGGCGTATAAAGAATTCCCAAGAACCCTAAAGGCCCGTTTCGCCACAACAAAATAGTTACGAAAAGGCCCACCACCACTGGAGGAAAGCCCATACCTGTGTTCACCAGGCTCACTAAGAATCTGCGCCCAGAAAATTCACTGAGGGCTAGGCCTGTTCCCAAGGTAATGCCCAGCAATAAGCTAATCAATGTGGCAGTTCCAGATATCTTGAGAGACAGGAAAGTAATGTTTAAAACCTCTGGATCGAGAGTTATTAAAAGAAAAAAAGCTTTTTTAAGTCCTGACCAAATTAGCTCCATTTGTTTCCTCAATTCATCTCTGGTTAGCAATGGGGAAGAAGAGGGGAGAACCAAATTGACTAAAGCCAAAGGTGCGGATAATCTCTTGGGCTTCTTTCCCTAACAAAAAATCAGCCAAAGCCCAAGCTCCTTTATCATTCACTTTTGGCCATCTTTTAGGATTTACCACGATCACATGATAATAATTGCGCAAATCTTTGTTCTTGGCCAAAAAAACTTCTAAATTTAAATTTTTCCTTAAGGCCATATAAGTTCCTTGGTCAGTGAGCGTATATCCTCTTTTCTCCGAGGCTATGGTTAGAGTTTGCCCCATCCCTAACCCGGTTTGCTGATACCATCTCTGTCCTTCTGGAGTAATCTTAGTCGCTTCCCATATGCTTAACTCTTTCGTATGCGTCCCGGAGTTATCTCCCCGTGAAATAAATAAAGAGGAAGAAGTGCTAATTTTTTGAAAAGCATTAACCGCCTCTTTGGTTCCCTTTATTTTGGCCGGATCTTCAGCCGGCCCCACCAGCAAAAAATCGTTTTCCATAACACCTCTGCGGCTTATCCCATAGCCGTCGCTCATAAATTTCTTTTCTTCTTCAGGAGAATGGACTAAAAGGAGGTCCACTTCTCCCCTTTTCCCCAAAGCTAAAGCTTGACCCGAGCCTACGGCAATTGTTTTTATAAAATACCCCGTCTTCCTCTCGAATATAGGAATGAGCACATCAAGCAGCCCCGCATCCTGGATGCTCGTAGTGGTGGCTAAAATAATTATTTTATTCTGCGCCCAAACCCCATTCTGAATATTTAAAAAAAAAGCCAAAATTAAGGCTATTAGCCATATTTTCTTCTTAAGCAGCCGCATAAATAATCTTCCCCGAATTCTTAAAATCATAATTACTTATCGGTTCTACGCGGCGGCGAAAATCGGGCGAGTTGAGAATCTCAATGAAGGCTTGAATTTTTTGATCAAAAAAAGTTGATTGGTCAAGGACCATGTCAAATCTTTCTTGGGTTATGGGCACAAAAGAAAGACCGAGCAATTTGGAGATGGCTATGGTGGCAATTCCTACATCTGCTTCCCGCGATAGAATTGAAAGGCCAACTTCAAAATGGGTATAAACTTCATTTTCATAACCTTTAATCAAAGAAGAGGAGATCTGCAATTTTTTCAAATTATAGTCTAAAAGCACTCTCGTTCCCGACCCTTCTTGACGATTAACAAATTTGATCTTTTTGCGAGCAAGATCAGCAAACCCTTTAATGCGTAGAGGGTTACCGGGAGCTACTAAGAATCCCAATTCTCGCGCAAAGAGATTTACTACCACTGCTTTTATTTTGGGTAAAAGTCGCGATAGGTAGGGAATATTATATTCGCCGGTTTCCGGCTCAAAGAGATGGGTCCATGCCATATCCGTAAGTCCGTCGTTCAAAGCTTTGAGTCCGTCAATACTGCCGATATTGGCCGAAAAGATGTATATTTCTGGAAAAGACCGGCGCAAATAAGTCTTGAGCATATCCAATATGGGGTCATTGCTGCCGGCCGCCAGCAATGCGCCAGAAATCTTTTGGCTCCGCTGACGAACCTCCGCCAGGCCCTGACGGGCATTTTTTTCAATCCATTCATCGATCAATTTTTTGGGAAAGATCCATTTGCCGGTAACGCGCGTGGCCGGAATTCGTTTGGCCTTAATCAGGGCATAAACTTGCTTTTCATGAATACCCAAATAATTGGCCACTTCTTTGGTATTCATAATTTCTACCGGCATAGTTTCCCCTCCTAAATTTGGTTCATCATAAAATGACTTCGCTTCTGTTGTCAAGAAAATAATTACAAATAATTACTATTTATTACTAATTTTTACTTTTCATGCTCAATTACAGTCCTTCTCTCCCCTATTTGCCCTTATATTAGATCAAGCATTTAAGTCTCGCCTAAGAGTAAAAGAAATATATCACTGAAGGGAGGAGACTTTTACTTCATTAATTTTATCCTCTTCACGCTTCTCTTCGCAGCCGGCAAGGAAAGAGAAAAATTCCTTTGGTTGCCTCATAAGGTTTTATCCCTTTTAAATGAGGCATTAGGCCCCCCTCTTAAGTTAACACCCCTTTTTCCCCCTTTTAAGCTAAGAGGGGGAAAGGGGGCGTTATAAAACTCCGAGATGGACAATAGACCAGCTCTGTAGGGCAAGGGCTTAGCCCATGCCGAATTTGGCCAGCCCTTAAAGCTGGCCACACGAAATAGAAAAAAATCATGATTCATACTATGTCTCCTGCCATTCAGGGAGGAATTACGGACAAAAACTTTATTTCTTAATCTTTTTCTGTTATAAACTTTATATAAAGTAATCGTGATCTCATCATTCATTATGAGGCGGGATCAGAATCAGCCGAAATGGTAAACAGCAAGCAGAAATGAAGAATCAACACGACTATTCGTTAGGAAAAAAATAGGCCATAAAGAGACTGGAAAAATGTTGAAAAAATATTTCATTCTTCTCATTTCGTTAATTTTCTTAGGCAATATCGGAGCAGGGAGCATGAAAAAAGAAGAAATTGAGGTCACCGGGCGAGTATTCGTTATGGGTCATGAACCATTCACCCAAGTAGCCATAGAAGTTGTCGATGGCCGCGTTTTTGCATTAAAGGGAGAATATGAGAAAGAACTCCGCCAGTGGCAGGGACGGCAATTATATATTAAGGGCTTGCCCGCAGGTAAAACTCCTCAAGGAGTGGAGGCAATAGAAGTCAAAGAATTTAGAGTATTGGAGTTAAAGTGACCAAGAAGACTAAACTTATAGCAAAAAAGTTTTCTTTTTTCCTATTTTTAATAATTTTCTCTTTGGTCGGGATTAATTTGCCTGTCCATTTATTTGCTAATTCAGAACCAATCCCCATAAGCGGAACGCCTAAATTAAGGCCCAAAAATGATCAACTTTTTAAAAAAAATGGCCTCGGAACAATTAGGCAATTAGAAAAAGACACCAACCGAATATTCGCAGATATCCTCAACCAGCAACAAACCTTCTGGGCTTTTGACTTTAATTATCCTACGGATGATCTAAACGGCTATTATCAGATTACCGCAACCTGTAGAAATTCTACTCTCTTGAGGACAGGCTATTATTTATATATTTATGTGGAAAATGGCATAAATCTTTCCAAATCAATTATTGATGATATCCAATACGAATTTATCAATAACATTTTGCCCAAAATAACGTCTCACTTCGGCAGCCCTCCGCCAAAAGATTTTACGATTCTCATTTTAGATATTAAAGATGACTATAATCCGGCTTATGGCAATAACACCTACGTCTCAGGTTATTTCCACTCCATAAATGAAAATAGCGTTGCTTATAGCAATAACCGCTCCATGATTTATCTGGATGCCAACCCTGGTGTTCCAGGAACAATCACTTTTTTCGGCACCCTCGCCCACGAATTTCAACATTTTATTCACTATAAGATTGATCCTTATGAAGAGACTTGGATAAATGAAGGTCTTTCAGGGCTGGCCCGTTATATATGCGGTTATGGGCACCGCAAGTCCCATATTGAAGCTTTTGGGCGGAATCCCAATACCAGCTTGACCGTCTGGAATGATTCTTTGGCAAATTATGGGGCAACTTACTTATTCATGCTTTTTCTGGCCACTCATTACGGTGGACCGACAACAACCCGGAACATCGTCGCTAATACAGACCGGGGAATAAATGGCATTAATAAGGCGCTCTGGCAAAGCGGTTACGCGGTAAATTTTAATGATGTCTTCCGGATCTGGGTAATTGCTAATTATTTAAACAACTCTTCTATTTATAACGGAATCTATGGCTATGATGATCCCTTTGACGATATCTCCCCTGCTCCCGGAAATATGCAAATCTCTAAAACGCATACTTCCTACCCGGCCGCCGGCAGAGGCTCAATAAATCCTTATGCGGCTGAGTACATAAATTTCGGCTTCCTTGGGGGAATTTACGATATTTTTGTTTTGGTCGCCCATAGTACTTCGGGAGGCACATATGCTTACTCTGGGAATTTAGGTTCCCTTTCCTTACACATTGATGGAGTTAACGACCAAATGCGCATGTCCGGTATTCAGCAAAGTACATCACACTTTTCGCCCATTGTATTACCTGATCTTTATACTGACAACAAAATTTCTACCTTTGGCGGCCTAAGCTGGGAGAGCAGTGGGGGCGGGTGTTTCATCGCCACCGCCATTTATGGGTCACCAATTGCCAAAGAAATAACCATTCTACGGGAATTTCGGGATCGATTTCTGCTAAACAATCATTGGGGTAAGAAGATTGTCGATTTATATTATCGTTATAGCCCAACTCTGGCCAGATTCATCTCCCAAAGCGAAAAATTAAGATCAACAGCACGTCTCTTGATGTATCCGCTGATAGGCGTTAGCTATGGCTTAATCAGGTATCCTTTAAGTACGCTCATTTCCATGATAATTTTTGGCGCGTTCTTGTTAAGAAAAATTTGCTCGCAGAAAAAGAAAAAAGTTATAATCTTACCGGATGACTGAAGGAAGCTTCTCCCAAATTCTGGAAGCCATTGAAAAACCCATCCGCTATGCGGCCAGAAATGATTATGCCAACTTGCGGAGCCTGAAAGGGCTTGAACCCTATGTTACCTATTGGCTTAAAAAAGCCGCTTCGTTCTCCCTCTCGCCTCCGCAAAAAGAACTGCTCTCCGCCTTAAAAAGTCAACTCCCCAATTTTGATCGCTTAGATTTACCGGAAAAAAAGGAGCGCCTCGGCCAATTGCAGAGGCTGATCCAGAATTTTAAATTTGCCGAATTAACTACTTCTTATGCTACCCCTTGGCCTTCTTTGTCTGAATTTCGCCAATGGCGCAAAGATCTGAAGACGCCCATGCAATTTCTTAAAGGAATAGGGCCACGCCTTTCGGCTTTATTAAAAAAGAAAAATATCCTCACGGTAGAAGACGCTCTATATTTCCTCCCGCGCGCTTATCAAGATAGGCGCCAAATCAAAAAAATTTCCCAACTGCAGATCGGCCAAATAGAAACGGTCATGGGAACTGTCTTGAAAGCAGAGATAACTTTTTACCATCGCCGGCGGACATTTGAACTGACTATTGGAGACGAAACCGGCAGCCTCAAAGCTAAATGGTTTAATTTCAACCCCCGCTATATGAAAGGAAGATTTCAACCGGGAATGCGTTTAATCCTTACAGGAGAAGTGCGCCTGTATCAATTTCAAAAAGAAATCGACCATCCCGAAGTAGAAATAATTGAAGACGTAAATGAGCAAGAAGAAGCCCTCCATTTTGGGCGTATTGTACCTATCTATTCCGAAACGGAAGGCCTTTATCAAAGGCAAAGGTTAATGCGGCGGATTATGAAAAATGTAGTTGATCTCTATGCCCCCAAGGCGTTCAGCGGTCTTCCTGAAGACATATGCCGCCGCCATAATCTAATTCCTTTGGCCGAGGCCTTTCGGCAAGTACATTTCCCCGACTTTAGCGAAGATATCTCCATCCTAAATGAAGGCAAATCGGCAGCCCATCGCCGCCTAATCTTCGACGAATTCTTTTTCCTTGAGTTAGGGCTGGCTTTGCGCCGCCAGGGAACTTCTATGGAAAGGGGGATTTCTTTTCCTATCACCCATCGCTACACAAACCAACTTCGCGCTTTACTACCCTTCTCGTTTACCCCAGCCCAAGAGCGTGTTCTGCAAGAAATAGAACGAGATATGCGCCAGCCCCATCCCATGAATCGCCTTTTGCAGGGAGATGTGGGCAGCGGCAAAACAATCGTCGCCCTGATGGCCGGGCTTATGGCCATCGAAGGAGGCTACCAAGTTGCCCTTATGGCCCCCACCGAAATTCTAGCGGAACAGCATTATTTCAATATCGCCCCATTACTCCAAAAATTAAATTTGCGGGCGGCGCTACTGACCAGCAGTATTAAAAAATCTCCTAAGGAAAAAATTAAAAAGGCCATTGGCGTAGGGGAGATTCATTTTATTATCGGTACCCATGCCCTCATCCAAGAAGAAGTGGCTTTTTACCGCTTAGGCTTAGCCATTATTGACGAGCAGCATAAATTTGGGGTTCTCCAGCGTGCTACTTTGAAGAAGAAAGGTTATAATCCCGATGTATTAGTCATGACCGCCACTCCTATCCCCCGCACTCTGGCCATGACCATATACGGCGATCTGGATGTATCCATAATTGATCAACTCCCCCCTGGACGCCTTCCCGTGACCACTAAAGTTTTTCCCGAGAAAGAAAGATTTCGTGTTTATCACCTTTTGCGGGAGGAGATCAAAAAAGGGAAACAGGCGTATGTCGTCTATCCTTTGGTTGAAGAATCCGAAAGATTAGATCTTAAAAATGCTACGCAAATGGCTCAGCATCTGCAGCGAGATATCTTTCCCGAGTTCAAAGTCGGCCTAATCCACGGGCGGATGAAGAGTGAAGAAAAAGAAGCCATCATGGCCGACTTTAAATCTGGTCGTATCCAAATCCTTGTCTCGACGATAGTCATTGAAGTAGGCATTGATGTCCCCAATGCTTCGCTCATGGTTATTGAGCATGCCGAACGTTTCGGTCTTTCCCAATTGCACCAACTACGCGGCCGTATTGGCCGCGGGAAGGACCCCGGCCAGTGTCTTTTAATCGCCCGCTACCCCTTAAGCGAAGAAGCGGAAAGACGTCTGCAGATAATGGTGCAGACTACTGATGGTTTCAAAATTGCCGAAGAAGACTTAGCCATAAGAGGACCGGGTGATCTTTTGGGAACTTTACAATCGGGTCTGCCTGACTTTCGCGTCGCCGACTTTCTTAGAGATTTTCACCTCCTCGCCTTGGCTCGCCAAGAAGCTTTTGCTATCGTCGCCCGCGACCCTACTTTATCTTTGCCCGAACATTTTTTTATAAAAGAGACATTGCAAGAAAGGTGGCAGGGAAGATTAGAACTAGCTACTGTGGGTTAAATAAATAACTCACGAATCCTGACCGTCGATCAGTTTATTAAATTCCAGCTTAATCCAGGCGGGAGGGGAGGAGGCTCTCCCCCTCCCGCCTGTTTCCTGCTGGCGAGAAATATTAAAACTGTTAGACGGTCAGTCACGAATCTCCTTGAAAAAAAATGGTCTTCATAATATACTTGAATAAAAATTCAGGAGGCTAAAAAATGTTTGGCTTAGGGACCCAAGAGCTGATTATTATTCTGGCTATAGTTTTCCTCATCTTTGGGGCCAAGAGACTTCCCGAAATTGGCTCAGGATTGGGGAAGGCTATTAAAAATTTTAAGGGTGGAATTAAATCCATCGAGGAAGGATCTGCAGAAAAGTCTAAAGAAGAAGCCAAGGAAACAGGAACGCCAAAAGCAACTTGAGATTTTAATCTACTTGCTCCACTTAGTTTTTATATATCCATTTTTGCTCTTCTTTAATCCGCTAATATTTTATTTCATCTTTTTCTGCCAAAATGGAGTTTCTCCCTTCATCTTTCGAGTCTTAGAGAATTCATGGCTTTATGATCGAAATCTTGCCCCAAAATTTCGACCAAAAAGAAATTTTTTTACGGTTAAAGGAGGGTTTATAAATGTCCACCCCAGCGCCTTATCACGCCCATGGTATTAAATGGAATCTCCGGGACCTTTACCCAGAACCGCACGACCCTGGCTTTCTTCAAGACCTGGATAAATCTTTAAAACAGGCCCAGAATTTTCAAAAAAAGTATAAAGAAATAAACTTAGAAACTTTATCCCCTCATGATTTTTTCCTGGCCCTCCAGGAATATGAATCTATTACCGAAAACAGTCTAAAACCCCTTCTCTATGCCAGCCTCCTTTTTGCCGAAGATACCCAGAATGATTTATATAAAAACTTACGCCAAAAGGCCTTAGAAAAATGGAATGAAGTGGAAAATCTGCTTCTTTTTTTTCGCCTGGCCGTAATCCACCTGCCCGAGAGTAAATGTCAATTTTTTCTCAGTCATGAGCCACTTCAAGAGTATGCCCATGTCCTCCAACACTGGCGCCGTTTCCGTGAATTTACTTTACCAGAAAGAGAAGAATACATTATTAATTGCAAAAACTTATCTGGGAAAACAGCCTTAGCCACTCTTTTCGACGAATTTACTTCCTCTTTTACTTTCCGGATGAGCATCGCCGGTGAAGAAAAAGAACTCACCGGCAGCGAGATGCTAGCTCTCCTTTATTCTCCTGATGGGGAAATTAGAGAAAGAGCTTACCGCACTTTCTTAAGTAAGCATAGAGATCATCAATTAGTCTTAACTTCCATTTTTAACGCCCTCTTTCTTGATGCCCACCTGGAAGACGGCATTAGGGGTTATCAGAACCCTATGCAGCGCACGCACTTAGAAAATGAGATTAGCCCAGAAATTGTTTCGTTGATGATGGAGATTACCCAAAATGCCTATCCTTTAGCGCAAGAATACTTCCGCCTTAAAGCTGGCCTTTTAGGATTGCCTAAGCTTAAGAATACGGATATCTACGCTCCTTTGCCTGGAGGAGATAAAAGAATATCCTTTGACCAAGCGCGGGATCTATTGCTCCATGCTCTGCAGGATTTCTATCCCCCTTTTGGAGAAATTGCTGAAAAATTTTTTGCCCAAAAATGGATCGATGCTGAAATCCGGCGCGGCAAATACGGAGGAGCCTTTTGCTCCGGCCTCACGCCCTCTTTGCACCCATACTTACTCATGAATTTTACCGGTTCAATTAGGGATGTTCTTACTTTAGCCCATGAAATAGGCCATGGCATCCATTTTTATCTAGCGCGCCAACAGAAGTTCCTAAATTTTGACCCGCCCCTTATCTTGGCCGAGACCGCCTCTGTTTTTTGTGAAATGATCATGACCCAAACTCTTCTTAAAACCGAACCCGACAAATTGTTCCGACGGGCTCTGCTTTGCTTAGAGATTGAAGATATCATCGCCACGGTCTTCCGCCAAAATGTCTTGACTCGTTTTGAAGAACAAATTTACCAGAAACGGCGAGATCATCTTCTGAGTGCTGAGGAAATAGGGGAATTGTGGTGGCAGGTTAACGCGGCCCTTTTTGGGGAAAGCGTAGAAATGATACCCGAATATCGCTGGGGCTGGTCTTATATCTCTCACTTTGTGCATTCCCGATTTTATTGCTATAGCTATGTATTCGGGGAATTAGTAGTCTTGGCTCTTTATCAAAAATATTTAGAAGAAGGAGAAGCTTTCTTGCCTAAGTTGCTTAAGCTTTTAGCCAGTGGAGGTTCAAAAAGCCCTGAAGAACTTTTGCAAATTTTAGGAATAAATATTAGCGAACCTTCCTTTTGGGAAGGAGGATGCAAAATAATCCAAAATTTAATCCACGAATTGAAGCATCTCTCTCCCTGAAGTCAATCTGCCTTAGAAATACTCTATTTACCTCTTCCCTTTTGCCGAATTTTTTTGTAAATTTTAGGCAATCGCTTACGGCACCCTTCCCCTCTCCTTGTTGAGGCTCTGCTATAAAGTCATTACGAGGGGACATAGCGATCGAAGATCGATGCGATCCACTCTCCGCCGCATCAAGGGCGGGGTCGGTGGACATGCTGAAATGGGAATGGTGACCCAGCCTTCTTGGGTAGAGGGGAGAAGGAATGGTACTAGGCTCATCATGAATTTTTAATGAGGGATGATAATTTTATTTGGCTTATATTACCCAGATTAGGTATATTAAAAAAGAGGAGCTAATTATGTTTTGGTGGTTACGCTCCATATTGGTGAGCATTATTGCTGCTTTTTTTCTCATTTGGGGCGCCCAAGAAATGATTCGTGCTTATGCTCTATCGCACCCAGGCGAATTCTTAGCTTCTTTTTTCTCTTCCAGTTTTATTATTTTAATCAGTGCTGCCCTTCTTTTTGGTTTCGTTTGCAGAATGGTAATAAAATTAAAAAAATTAAAAGAGCACAGAACGGCTTTAGAAAAGTAAAAAAATCTTTTATTTCTTCCGGGGAGGTATCCATGAATTTTCCGCAAGACTTAAAATTTACCAAAGATCACGAATGGGCGAAAATCACTGACCAGACGGCCTTAGTAGGAATTACTGATTACGCTCAGGAAAAATTAGGGTCCATAGTTTTTATAGAGTTGCCCCCCCTGGGTAAATCTTTTCGCCAAGGGGAAATTTTGGCCACTATTGATTCGGTAAAGGCGGTCGCCGAAGTTTATGCGCCTTTGAGTGGGCAAGTTACGGAAATAAACGAAGAACTGAAGGATAACCCAGAGTGGATCAACCAAGACGCTTATGGAAAAGGCTGGATCGCCAAATTAAAAATTGACAATGCTGCTGAAGTTAATAACCTTCTTTCCGCCGATGACTACCAGAAATTTATCGCCGAGGAAGGAGCTAAAGAATAGAAAATGCGGTATATACCGAATGCGGAAAACGATTGGCCGGAAATGCTGGCGGCCATTGGTTTTAAAAATTTAGAAGATTTAATAACTCTTCTGCCGGAGCCACTCCGCTTACAAAAGCCTTTATCTCTGCCGCGCCCTTTATCAGAAATGGAACTGGTTGAACATCTTCTTACTCTAAGTGAAAAGAATAAACCGGGAAAAATGAAATCTTTTTTAGGCGCCGGGGTGTATGACCATTATAGCCCAGCGGTAGTAGATCATATATTGCGTAGATCAGAATTCTATACGGCTTACACTCCTTATCAGCCCGAAATTAGTCAAGGCACTCTGCAAGCTATCTTCGAATTCCAAACGCTCATCTGCCAATTAACGGGCATGGAAGTGGCTAACGCTTCGGTCTACGACGGGGCCTCAGCTGTGGCCGAGGCGGTGCTGATGGCCCATCGGCTAAAAGGTAAAAAGAAATGTTTCTTATCCGCCACCCTCCATCCCGAAGCGCAGAAGGTTACGCGCACTTATGCCGCCCCCCTGGGCATCGAATTTTTAGAAATTCCTTACTCCCCTGATGGACTTACCGATTTGGATTTTTTGGGCCAAAAGATTGATGACCACACCTTTGCCGTCGTTCTCCAGCAGCCTAACTTTTTTGGTTGCTTGGAAGATATAGAAAAAGCTGGTCAAATTATTCAGGCGCGGGGTGCTTTATTTATTGTAGCCGTCATGGAACCTTTAGCTTTAGCTTTGCTCCAACCTCCCGGGGCGTGGGGAGCAGACATCGTGGTGGGCGAAGGGCAGAGTTTTGGTCTACCTTTGAGCTTTGGGGGACCATACGTAGGCTTCTTCGCTACTAAAGAATCTTTCTTGCGGGCTCTGCCGGGCCGTTTGGTGGGAGAAACTGTCGACCAACAAGGCCGACGAGGATTCGTCTTGACCTTAGCCACCAGAGAACAACATATTCGGCGCGAAAAAGCTACTTCCAATATTTGCACTAACCAAGCTCTTTGCGCCCTGGCCGTTTTAGTTTATCTAACTATCCTGGGAAAAGAAGGTTTAAAAAAATTAGCCCAAATCAATTTGAGCAAATGTGTCTATGCGAAAAAAATTTTGGGGTCCAAATTCTCTTTACCCTTTTCCGCTCCCACATTCAATGAATTTGTTCTTTCTCTCCCTAAGGACTCCCCAGAAGTTTTAGCCCAGCTTCTACCTGCCGGGATAATTGCCGGCTTCCCTTTGCAAAAATTTTATCCCCATCTAAAAAGAGAAATATTAATCTGCCTTACGGAAAAAATCTCTAAAGATGACATACATTTATTAAAAGATAAATTAGAAAATCTGGTGGAGGGCGCTTAATGGAAAAAGAAACTCCCGGCATATCTGGTTTAATCTTCGCCGAACCCTTGATCTTCGAAAAAGGGAGTAAAGGAAGAAAGGGATATTCCTTGCCTCCCCTTGATGTGGAAGAAATAAAACCGGAAGAGGTGTGGCCCTCAAAATTAATTCGGCCAGATTTAGAAGGGGTACCCGAATTGAGTGAGGTGGAGGTAGTCAGGCATTTCACCCGCTTGTCCCAATGGAATTATGGGCTGGATGCCAACCTTTACCCGTTAGGCTCATGCACTATGAAGTATAATCCTAAAGTTAATGAAGATTTAGCCCGCCTCCCGGGATTCGCCCAAACTCACCCCTATCAACCAGAAGAACTAGCCCAAGGAGCTTTGCAGCTCATGTATGAACTGCAACAATACCTTTGCGAAATAAGCGGTTTAGACCAAGTGACTTTGCAACCGGCTGCGGGCGCTCAGGGAGAATTAACGGGCATGCTCATGATTAGAGCTTATCTGGCTGATCAAGGCCATCCGCGCCACAAGGTATTAGTGCCTGATACCGCCCATGGGACTAATCCAGCCAGCTCCAGCATATGTGGCTACCAAGTGGTGCAAGTAAAATCAACCGAAAGCGGGGTTTTGTCTCCGCAAGATGTAGCCGCCAAGATGGATGAAGAAGTAGCGGCTTTAATGATAACTAACCCTAATACTTTGGGTTTATTTGAGGAGCACATCGTCCAAATCGCCGAAATCGTGCATCAGAAAGGTGGACAAATTTATTTAGACGGTGCTAATCTCAATGCTTTGGTCGGCTTGACCCGCGTGGCTGATATGGGTGTTGATGTCCTGCATTTCAACTTGCACAAGACTTTTTCTACTCCCCATGGAGGGGGAGGTCCGGGAGCAGGGCCCGTGGGGGTAAAAAACCATTTAGCCCCTTATTTACCCATTCCCCGGGTGGTTAAAGAAAGCAATTATTTTCGCTTAGATTATGATTGCCCGAAATCGATTGGCCGGGTAAAGTCTTTTTATGGTAATTTTGGTGTACTCGTCCGCGCTTATGCTTATATTCTATCCATGGGCGCCGAAGGGTTAAGGAAGGCTAGTCTGGTGGCTTTACTCAATGCTAATTATCTGCGCGCCAAACTTAAAGATTATTACCATCTACCTTATGATGACCCCTGTATGCATGAGTGTGTGTTTACCGACCGGAACCAAACTCGTTACGGAATCAACGCTTTGGATATAGCGAAACGCTTGATGGATTATGGATTTCATCCTCCCACCATTTACTTCCCTCTGGTCGTTTCCGGAGCTCTAATGATCGAACCTACCGAGACAGAACCTAAAGAAGTTTTGGACCAATTCATCTCGGCTATGATCAAAATTGCCCAAGAAGCGCAATCCGCCCCTGAGCTCTTAAAAAGTGCGCCGCATAAAACTAAAGTCTCTCGCCTCGATGAGGTTCTGGCTAACCGTAAACCAAAGCTGCGCTGGCGGCCTTAAACGGGGATACTTAGAAATTTTACCCAAGTTCGACGACCGCTTTAATTTCTTTTTTGTTCAGCAGGACAAAATCAACGCCAAATTTCAACCATCCATCGGGAACAGAAACATCTTGGAGAGGAAGATAAGTCTTCTCATCGTTCAATAAATCAGAAAGACGACTTCGCGCACTGGGGATGGTGACTATCCCTTCCAGAACCCGTACAGGTTCAAACGCCAGATAAATTCTGATTTTCCTGGTAATCTTTTCATGCTTCTCTCTTCCACCCTCCATCTTTTCCCTCCTCTTCTTAGCCTGGGGCTACTTTTTCTTCTTGGTGAATCTTATAGTAATTAAATCATTGGTCACCATGCGGGAGCCGTCATCAAATTCAATTTCCCAGTAAGGGGTTTCTCCCGACGGGGCCTTTATAGCCTGGACGCCAAAAAACTTAACATCGTATTCCTTGCCCCGAATGGAAAATTCGAGAAAGTCAATTTGATCTGCGCGCCAAACTTGCATGTCCTCATCTCCTTTCTTTTTCTAAATTATTTCTTTTCTTTCTTAAAATTTTGGACTGCTTTTAAAAAATCAGGATGAGCGCAAAGAAGACTTTGGTTCCGATTTTCCATCTCAATCGCCGCTTCTAAAGAAGGAGCGAATAAATTGTTATTTAAAACCTCTTTAGTAAGCCGCAGACCTAAGGGATTCTTGCTCAACATCTGCAGGGCAATTTCCTGCGCCTTGGCCAACAATTTATCTTCCGCAATTATTTGACTTACCATCCCAATTTTCTCTGCTTCGGCAGCCGGCACGACCCGGCCCGTATAAAGGATTTCCGCTGCTCGGGATAACCCCACGGCCCGAGGAAGCAAATAAGAAGATCCCATTTCTCCCGCAGAAAGACCGATATTAATGAAGGAGGGGACGAAATAAGCTTGCGGTGTAGCAATTATTACGTCCGCAGCTAAAGCCAGGCTCATGCCGCCTCCGGCGGCCGGTCCGTTAACTGCGGCAATAATTGGTTGCGGCGCGTGCCGCATTTCTAAAATGAGGTCTCCGAATTTTTTCTGGATAGTCACTAAGTATTGGGCTGGTTGATTTAGAAGTTTTCCGCCTTCGCCTAATATCTGCGAATCCTTTAAGTCAGCTCCGGCACAAAAACCTCGCCCCGCCCCCGTGATAATTAGGACTCTAATACTTTCATTATTTTGGAGATGCCCGAAGAAAATATGCAATTCTTCAACCATTTCCAAATTAAGGGCGTTTAAGCGCTCGGGGCGATTTAAGAACAGCAACCCTAAGCCTGCTTGGGGTTCAGTAAATTTAATAGTCTTATATTCCATGCCTTTTTTCTCCTTGCCGTTTTTCTTTAGTTCTCCCGATCAAAATGACAGGTCAAGCCTTCTTGACAATCTTCGCATTCAAATTGAATAGTACTATGGGCAATTTGAAACCTTTCTTGGAGGGTTTGATTTATCTCTTTCAATATCTGGTCTGTGCTCCTAGTTTGCATATCACCCACCAAGATATGGGCGCTCAAAGCATGCCTACCAGAGCTAATAGTCCACACATGTAAATGGTGCAAACTCTTTACTCCTGGAATGGCCAGCAAAGCTTCTTGTACGTTGCTCAAGTTGATATCTTTAGGAACAGCTTCTAATAGAATATTTACGGCATCTTTTACTAAAAGGAAAGCGCCGCGTAAGATCACCAGACAAATGGCGATACTGATCAGCGGGTCGATGGTGTACCACCCAGTAAAATGAATAATCACCCCTGCTAAAATGACCCCCACCGAAGAAAGGGCATCTCCTAATATATGCAGGTAAGCACCGCGTAGATTAAGATTTCTATGAGTTTGGCGCATTAAAATTAAGCCCGCTAAGCCATTGGCCAGCAGACCCAAAAGGGCTATGAAGAGCATCAGACTGCTTTCAACTACGGGAGGGTTTTGCCAGCGCTGGTAGGCCTCGTAAAAAATATAACTGCTGATCAGAATAAGAGCTGTCCCATTAATTAAAGCGGCCAAGATTTCCATGCGGTAAAGGCCAAAGGTCTTGGTAGCCGAAGGGGGACGCATAGTTAATTGGAGAGCGAATAAGCTCAATAAAAGAGCCATTAAATCGGTCAACATATGGCCGGCATCACTCATGAGGGCCAAGGAGTTAGCCCACCATCCGCCGCCAAATTCCACCACCATAATGCTGGCCGTTAAACCGATAGCCCACCATAAGGCCCGGCGACTCTTTTTATAAGAGTCATGGTGGTTATGATTTTGGTTGATTTTCTTTCCTCTTCCTTCTTTATTCACTTCTTAATCCCTTTGTTTAGCTTAGTTTTCTTAAAATAATGCAAATCCGCACAGGTGTAAAGAGCAAACATCAATTCGCCTCTTTTCCCCTTTGGGCCTTGCCCTCTCCTCAGCGAGGTTAGAACCTTATATCATTTTTTTAGCTATCCCTCACCACGCCTTTCTCCGCTGGCCAGAAGGAAAAGCTAGCCGCGAACTAAATTTAATTCTTAATGTAAGGATTTAACTCCCTCATCCCCCTCATACCTTAACACCCCTTTTTCCCCTCTTAAGTTAAGAGGAGGTAGGGAGAGTTATGAAATTCCAAGATGGACAATAGAATAAATTTATAGCGCAAGGATTTATCCTTTGTTGAAAAGTATCCAGCCCCAAAGGCTTGCCTCTGTGAAATAAGGGGAACTAATTTCCCTTACTATATCACCCACCATCCAGTGAGGCATTGCCTTAGGAAATATTTTTTGCTTGACAAAATTTGAGAAAAAAATAAATTATCTAAAACGGCCAGTCCAGGAGGAAGCTAATTATTTCTAATTTTTAACCTGGCTCAGGGGGAAGGATATTTATAACTTTTAAGAAAGGAGGAGGTTATGGAAAGGAAAGGAATTTTATTAATCATCACTATTCTTTTTTTAACATTGATGAGTGATCCTGTTCAAAAGGTTTTAGCGCAGACCAAAGAAAAACCCCTGGTCCTGAAAATATCTCACCAATGGCCTGGAGGAACTATTGAAAAAGGAGATTTTCGGGATAGATTATGCCGCATTTTTGCCAAAAAAGTAGAGGAACAAACCGGAGGTGCCTTGAAATTTGAAATCTATCCAGCTTCTGCTCTATTTAAGCCTGTTCCGCAGTATGACGCCTTGCTCAAGGGAGCTTTAGATTTTTCGGTTTATCCGCTCGACTATGCTTCAGGCAAAATTCCCCAATTCTCCATCACTCTTATGCCCTGCGTGGTTAAAGACCATTACCAAGCCATGCGGTGGAAAGATGCCCCTATTGGTAGAGAAATTGAAAAATTATGTGAACTCAACGGGATGAAAATAATCACTTGGGCTTGGTGTGGGGGAGGTTTAGCTACAAAAGGCAAACCTGTCATTAAGCCAGAAGATTTAAAAGGAATGAAAATTCGGGCGGCAGGAAAAATGTTTGAAAAGATGCTCCATGATGGCTGTGGAGCGGCTATCACCAGCATGCCTTCAACTGAGATTTATTTTGCTCTACAGACTGGCGTGCTGGATGCTTGTATGACTTCCTCGTCTTCTTTTGAATCTTTTCGTCTATATGAACAGGTGAAGTTTTACAACTCCCCTCGGCATACTACCACCTGGTACATGCTCGAACCATTTGTAATCAGTATGATTACTTGGAAGAAACTTTCTCCTGAACATCAGAAAATAATTGAACAAGCGGGGCGGGAATTAGAAAAGTTTGCTTTGGAGGAAGCGATTAAAGACGATACGGAAGTAACCGAGCTATTTAAATCTAAAGGGGTAACAGTTCATGATATGACCCCGGAGGAATGGCAATTATGGAAAACAGTGGCCGCCAAAACGGCCTGGAAAGAATTTGCCGAGAAAGTTAAAGGCGGCAAGGAATTATTAGATAGGGCTTTGGCGGTTAAATAAAAAAATCTTGAGTTGCCAATAGTCTGCAGGGTCGCCGATTTTTGAGCGATTAAAAAAGAGGAAAAATGCAAACAATTTTTTCTGCCTTAGGAGAGAAGATTGAAAGCTGGAACCGGATTCTCTACTATCTTAGTGCCGTAGCGATTTTGATTTCGGCTTTGATTCTTACCTATGAAGTCATAATGAGATATCTGTTTAGAACCCCCACCATTTGGGAAATAGAAGCTACAGTTTATTTAACAATTATGGCGACTTTTTTGGGAGCAGCCTATGGCCTTAAAGATGGAGCACATATTAAAATAGACTTAGTTACGCGGCTGCTTCCAACTTCTTTCAATTCTTGGCTTTCCATCATTACCTCATACCTCTCTTTGGCTTTTTGCATTTTATTGGCCTGGCGAGGATGGGCAATGTGGGGAGAAGCCCTTTTCAAAGGATGGAAATCTGAGTCTATATGGAGCGTTCCCTTGGCCATCCCTTATTTCTTCCTCCCTTTGGGAATGACTTTACTTTCCTTGCAGTATGTAAAAGAGATAAGCATAGCTCACCAGTCAAAAAAATTGTTGCCTAAATCTGAAAATAAATAAAAGGGTACTCATAATGGATCCGCTACTTTTAGCAGGAATAATAGGCGCAATTACTCTTATATTTCTTTTCAGCGGTATGCCGATTGCCTTCGGCCTGGGTGTCCCGGCCTTAGGATTTATTTTACTTTTTTTAGATCGCTCCCAGTTTGACCTAATTGCCCACATCGTTTTTGATGGAATAAATGATTTCGGCCTTTTAGCGATCCCCCTGTTTATTCTTATGGGCACGATTATCGGGGCGACCCGGGCAGGATCAGACCTTTATGAGAGTCTTCATCGCTGGTTGTATAATTTGCCAGGTGGTTTAGCCATCAGCAATCTTGTTTCTTGTGCCATCTTCGCCGCACTTTGTGGTTCCAGTCCGGCAACGGCCGCAGCTATCGGCACTATGGGAATTCCGGAAATGCGCAAGCGAGGTTACCCCGATACTTTAGCCACAGGATGTATTGTTGCTGGAGGGACTTTGGGTATCCTTATCCCACCCAGTGTAACCATGATCGTTTATGGTATTGCCACCAAGACTTCTATTGGAAAACTTTTTATAGCCGGAGTTATTCCTGGTATTTTAATTACTATTTTTATGTGTTTTTGGGTGGTTATTTATTCCCAATGGGCTAGGGGAAGATTTTTAAAGGATGAAAAAAAATTCTCGTACCAAAAAGGATTAGAGTTTTATGGAAATGTCTCCTACACCTGGAAAGAAAAGTTTTCTTCATTTTTCAGAGTGATTCCTTTTTTAGTGATCATTTTTTTAATCATGGGTAGCCTTTATGGTGGTTGGGCAACCCCAAGCGAAGCAGCAGGGGTGGGATCAGTGGCTACTTTAATTATTGTAATGTTGGTATATCGGCTGACCTCTTGGAAGGATTTTCGCCAGATTTTAAGATGGACTATTAAAGAAAATACCATGATCATGTTGATAATCTCTATCTCCTTTCTTTATGGCGCAGTTTTGACTAAACTTTATGTTACGCAAGCGATTACTCAATATATTGTTAGCCTGGGGTATTCTAAATGGGGGCTGATGTTTTTAATAAATATCTTTCTCTTGATCTTGGGTTGTTTTTTACCACCCGTGGCCATTATTTTAATCATTAACCCTATTCTTCATCCTGTAATTGTTAACTACGGCTTCGATCCCATTTGGTTCGGAGTAATAGTAACTATTAACATGGAAATAGGGCTAATCACTCCTCCGGTGGGCTTAAATCTTTATATTGTCCAAGGGATTGCTCCGGATGTACCAATTTCTAAAATTCTCATTGGCTCTGCTCCCTTTGTGGTCATTCTAATGTTAAGTGTAGTCCTCCTCTGTGTATTTCCCGAATTAGCTCTTTGGTTGCCCAACAAAATGATTACTCGATAAAAAGCTTAATTTCCATTTGCCAATTTTTCTTCTTAGCTTTCTCCGCTGGCCAGAAAAAAAAGCTAGCTGCTTACTAAATATAATTCTTAATGTAAGGATTTAACTCCCCCAACCCCCTTCTTCCCCTTACTCCGCCCTTTTCCTCCAGATCCAAAAAAAATAAAAATCACAACCCCGCGCTCTGTTCATTTAATAAGTGAATCTATAGATGCCCATTAAGCCGGCTTATTCCAGAACTTGACATCACACTCTAAAATGTTAATATTCAAAATTGAGGAGGAAAATTTTTGTCCAAATGATTAAAAGGGATTATTACGAAATTCTGGGAGTACCACGCAATGCCACAGAAGCAGAGATCAAAAAAGCCTACCGGCAATTAGCCCTCCAATACCATCCTGACCGTAACCCTGGGAATAAAGAAGCGGAAGAAAAATTTAAAGAAGCGGCCGAAGCTTATGAAGTGTTGCGAGATCCCGAGAAAAGGGAACTATATGACCGGTATGGCCACGAAGGGCTGCAACGCACGGGCTTCTCTGGATTTGCCGGTTTCGAAGATATCTTTACGAGTTTCAGTGATATTTTTGAAGAATTTTTTGGTTTTACCACTGGCCGCAGGCGAAGCGCAGGCCCCAAGAAGGGGCCCGACTATCGCTATGATTTAACCATTTCTTTTCTGGATGCCGCTTTGGGCAAAGAAACAGAGATTGAAATCGAACGCCCCGAATCCTGCCCCACTTGTAAAGCAACCGGCATTCAGCCGGGCACAAGACGGGAAGCTTGTCCCGCCTGCCATGGCAGCGGCCAAATCACTCATTCCCAGGGATTTTTTACTTTACGCACCACCTGTTCCCGTTGTCGGGGCCAAGGTTTTTTTATTCCTTACCCCTGTACGGAGTGTCGGGGCACAGGCAAAGTCAAAAAACTTAAAAAGATAACTATTAAAATACCGGCTGGTGTTGATACGGGAAGTCGGTTAAAAATTTCTGGCGAAGGAGGCGAAGGGGAGAGAGGGGGACGACCGGGAGACTTATATGTGGTCCTGCATGTTGAACCGCATCCATTCTTTGAGCGACAAGGAGATGATATTTTCTGTCAAATCCCCATTTCTTTTACCCAAGCCGCTTTGGGAGCAGAAATCGAAGTACCTTCTTTGAACGGCACCAAAAAATTAACGATCCCCCCCGGCACACAAAGCAGCCAGGTATTCACCTTACGTGGGCAAGGAGTCCCCCATTTAAATGGCTTTGGGCGGGGAGATCAACATGTGCAAGTGGTCATCAAAGTACCCACCAAATTGAGCAAACGACAAAAGGAGCTACTCAAAGAGTTTGCCGCCTTAGAGGAAAAAGAAAGTTAAGCTTCAACCATATAAAAAATGGGGATGGGCGTACTCTGGATCAGGGTAAGTATAAAACCCTTTCCCTGTTTTAACTCCCAGTTCGCCGCGAGCTATTTTTTCTTTTAATGCTGAAGGTGGATAATCCCGCGGGTCTTGGGACTCATTGTAATAAGAGATTTCGATGTCATAAACCACATCGAGTCCTACCAAATCCATTAGGCCAAAAGGTCCCTGTTTCATCTGCGTGAATACCATCCAAGCCCGGTCTATATCGCGAAAATCCACAAACCCATTAGCCCACATAAAAAGAGCCTGCTTTTTGATTGCCCGCCACACGCTGTTAAAACAAAAACCCAGAATTTCTTTTTTAACTGTTAAAGGAATGCAATTTAATGACCGCACAAATTCTTTAGCCATCTCTATCGTTTCTGGAAGAGTCTTTGACCCACCCATTATATCTACAATATTCATGCCTACGGCTGGCTGATAAAAATGCATATTTAAACATTTTTCCGGCCGCTGCGTGGCATCCTCAATCTTCGAGATGGGTAATGAAGAACTATTAGTAGCCAAGATAGCCTTCTGCGGAGCGGAAGCGTCAATTTGGGCAAAAACTTGACGTTTCTGGGCTAAATTTTCGGGGACTGCTTCAATAACCAGATCGGCTTCAGCTAAGGCTTCTGGCAGATCTTTTGTTAAGATTACTTTTGAGGCCGCTTTCTGCCACTCCTCTACAGGCAGGGTTGGGCCTTTACCCAAGATTTTCATCATCCTTAAGACTTTGGGAATAGTCTGGGAGAATGATTCCGGGTTTTGATCATAGGCCTTAACCTCGTAACCGTAAGAAGCGCATTGAATGGCGATTTGGGTACCCAATGTACCAGTTCCTATTACGGCAACTTTTTTAATTTTTCTTTCCATATGGCCTCCCTTTTACATTTTTTGCGGAATTGGCTAGTTATGCTTCAATTTTGGGAACCTGAAAAATAATTTGTTAACAAGGGACGACGAATTATCCTTTGCCCATTAGGAGAAGGTAAGGGAAAAGGAAAGATAATATGGAAGAAAGAACGGATTACCATATAGGTCGCCCCCCAGAGTATTTCTTCTGCCCCATTCATTTTGTAAACAAAACAGGGAAATTCCCAAGGATCGGGAATTCCCTGGGCCTTTAAATTTTCTGGAACCTCTAAGGAATAAAGAGCATAATTTGCTGCTTCAAAGAAAGCTGCTAAAGGTATGGGAATTATTTTTTCCACTTCCCAGCTTAATTTTGGTCTCCAAGCTTTTTTAACTCGGCCCACAACTGGAAACATGATCCAGCGTCTTGATTGCAAACGATACGCAGGAAGGGCGCCCAAGAATTCTATATTAAGGGGATGAAGACGAATCTCTTCCCAGCTTTCCCTTAAAGCGTTACTCAATATCAAGAGAATTTTTTCATAAATTCCTTTCCCTCTTTGTTTGGCCAATAACCAGGCCCCCTTTTTTATCCAGGGAAGAAGGACCATTGCCAGAATTTTTTGCAGCAGTTTATCCGCGGGTTTGATTCCTCCACCCGGCACACATAAATCTCCTGGTTGTTGAACAAGAGCAGATCGTTTATTAAGCAAAAAAGTATACTGCGCGGGAGATAAGTTTTCTTTAGTTTTCTCCTGGGCAAAAAAGAGAGGCAGAAGAATCCCCGCTCCTTCCCAAGGGGTAGAGCTAAAGCGCATTTTTTTAATAAAAGTAAATTGCTCTTCATAATCTATAGGAGCAGAAGCCAATTTCTTTCTGACCAATTCGGGAAATTTTTCTTCTTGATAGAGAATGGATAAATCCATGGTCTTTATAATAAGAAAAATAGGAAAGAAAGTAAACTCCCTAAGAAAGTTTTTGACTTTCCCATAAGTAGATTCAGCCCAGGGAATTAAAACCCTTGTTTGTTGCCAGAATAGGGGTTGGGGAATGGGATTAATAACAAAAATTACTCATAGCAGAGTTCAAAGGCGTTACGAATTACTTCGATATGCGCGGCAGGTGAAATAAGCTCGATGGCTACTACATCAAAACGCGCCGGCACATTATTAAGCTTCTTTTGATTTAAATAATGGAGAGCTACTTTGGAGAGTTGCCGCTGTTTGTGTAGATCTACCGCTGCTGCTGGTCCCCCGAAATCTTTCGTCTTCCTAGTCTTAACCTCAATAAAAACTAAAGTGTTCTGATCTCGCGCCACAAGATCCACCTCACCTAAAGGACATTTATAGTTTCGCTCCAGAATTTTGTATTTCATTTTTTTGAGGTGCGCCACAGCCAATTTTTCACCTATCTTACCCAGAGAGATACGTTCTTTATTCATAGGAGAGAATTTTGATAAATAGGTTTGAATGAATGGCGGTGTATAGGGCAACAGCCATAGCGGCGAATAGCGGCCAAGTGTTCTTTGGTCGCATAACCTTTGTGGCGGGCAAAATTATACTGAGGGTAAGTCTCATGGTAGTTAAGCATTATGCGGTCGCGCGTGACTTTAGCTATAATCGACGCTGCCGCAATGGACTGGCAGCGTTGGTCTCCCTTTATAATTACTTTTTGAGCTATAGATATGGGCAAAGGCAACTTCCCGTCAATAAGCAGGAAGTCGGGACAAGCCGGGAGGTTTTTTATAGCTTCCTCCATTGCTTTTTGAGTGGCGTGCCAAATATTGGAACGATCAATTTCTAGTGCCTCCACGATGCCGACACCAATTCCTTCAGCATGTTCAAAGATCAGGTGGAAAAATTTTTCTCTTTGGGCGGGTGCCAGTCTCTTTGAATCATTGAGGCCCTTAATTTTTTCCCCTATGGGCAGGATTACAGCCGCGGCTACGACTGGGCCGGCTAATGGACCCCGGCCGGCCTCATCTATCCCGGCAATGATCTGATAGCCTTGGGCTCTGGCCTCGTCTTCAAAAGGCTCCATAAAGTTTAAAGATTTCTTTGCTCTTTAATGCGGGCCGCCTTGCCTTTCAATTGCCGCAAATAATACAGTTTTGCGCGGCGCACTTTACCTCTTTGCACTATTTCGATCCGGTCAATAACCGGAGAATTTGTAGGAAATATTCTTTCTACCCCCACCCCGTAGGAGACTTTGCGGACGGTAAAAGTTGATCGACTTGCCCCTCTCCTTTTGCGGATTACCACTCCTTCAAATACCTGAATTCTTTCTTTATCGCCTTCTTTTATTTTTACGTGAACCTTTATGGTATCCCCAGGACGAAAATCAGGTAAGTCCGTACGTACTTGTTCTTTCTCCAGTTGTTCTAAGGCATGCATGATAAACCTCCCTGTCCTTGGCCTTATCTGGGCACAGAACGCAAGGACTCTAAAAATTTTTTATCTTCTTCAGAGAGTTGAGCTCGTTCTAAAAGCTCTGGTCGGCGCAGGAAGGTTCTGCGCAAAGATTCTCTCCTCCGCCAGGCCTGGATTTGGGCATGGTTCCCGGAGAGAAGAATTTCGGGAACCGCCATTCCGCGAAAAACCGGTGGCCTGGTATATTGCGGATATTCCAAAAGCCCCTGGGCGAATGATTCTTCAGCAACCGATTGGCTGGAACCTAAAAACCCAGGAATTAAACGACTTACTGCTTCGATAACTACTAAAGCCGGAATTTCACCGCCGTTAAGAACATAATCACCGATGGAAATTTCTCGGTCCACAACACTTAAACGTACGCGCTCATCTAAACCTTCGTATCGCCCACAAATCAAGATCCAATGATGATGCTTACTCAGCTCGCGTACTAAATTATGGTGCAAAAGCTCTCCCTGGGGCGTCAGCAAAATTGTCTGCGCCGTCGGATCTTCGCTCTTAATTTTTTCTACCGCCAGGATGATGGGTTCTGGCTTCATAACCATCCCGGCGCCGCCTCCATAAGGATAATCATCTGTAGTGCGATGTTTATCCAAGGCAAAATCGCGCAAATTAGTAATTCTAACTTGGAGCAAATTTTTATCCAGGGCCTTCTTCAGAAGGCTTTCCTGCAGAGGTGAGGTAAAGATTCCTGGAAAGATTGTTAAAACGTCAAAGATCATCTTTCGGTAACAGTCCGGCCATGGGACATATAACCATGATCTTTTCTTTCAGGTCCACTTGCTTGACTACTTCAGCAATAGCCGGGATTAAATATTCTTCTCGGTCTCGCCGCACTACCAAAACATCGTTGCTGCCCGTAGGTATTATTCCCTTTATTATTCCCAGATACGTCCCTTTTTCTGTGAAAACTTTTAGGCCAAAAAGTTGAAACCAATAAAACTCATCCGGGGGGAGAGATGGCAGAATATTTTTGGCTATGTAAACTTTACTGCCGACTAACTTTTCTGCCTCCTTTAGCCCTCTTACCTCCTGGAAGGCCAGGATGATTATACTTTTTTGGTACCGCAGCGATGTTACTGTTAGTGATTGTAGCCGACCTTCTTTATTTTTTAAATATAAAACTACCCCCGGAGAAATAAGACTTATTTCTCCGGAGGGTGCCTGGATTCTTATTGCACCTTTAATTCCCTGCGTCTTGACCACGCGGCCGATCAAGAGCAGGGATTCTTCTTGAGGAAGGTCACTCAATTATTTCCAATACCGCCTTTTTGCGGACTTTGGTAGAAGCAGCACTCAAAATAGTGCGCATCGCTCTCGCCGTTCTACCTTGTTTACCAATTACCTTCCCCAGATCATCTTTGGCTACTTTTAGCTCGATTACAGAAGTCTGTTCTCCTTCTACTTCTGAGACTTGAACCGCCTCCGGATGATCTACCAAGGCTTTGGCAATATAGGTAATTAGATCTTTCATTTCCATAGAATTTTGCCCCCTTTCACTCGCCTGAAGTTGTATTCCTCTTTTTAAGAGTTTCTAAAGAAACGGCAATTGTATTTAAATATTTTTCTAAATTAGGCTGGCTTTTCTTCCCCACCACTTGGGCTTTCTTTTTTAGGGGTCGCCAACTGGTGAAGAGATAGGCCTACTTTTTTCATCAGACTCCGGACTGTGTCCGTTGGATGAGCTCCCCTTTTTATCCAAGTAATTATTTTCTCTTGTTGTAAATTTATAGCCGGTGGGTTTAAATTTGGGTCATAAGTCCCCACCACTTCAATAAATCTGCCATCTCGAGGAAATCGAGAATCAGCCACTACCACTCGGTAAAATGGTTTTTTCTTTGCGCCCATCCGCGTTAGTCGAATTGTTACCCCCATTTTCTAAATTCCTCCCCTATCTGCTTCCCTTTAACCCAGGCCGTTTAGGAAAAAATTCCTTTCGGGAAGCCCCGGAATCCTCCGCGTTTAAACTGCCTGAGCATTTTTTTCATTTGTAAATATTGCTTAAGTAATTGATTCACATCTTGTACTGTCGTGCCACTTCCTTTGGCAATCCGTAAACGTCTGCTGCCGTTTATGATTTCAGGATGACGCCGTTCTTCTCGCGTCATAGAATTAATAATTGCCTCTATTTTGACCAAATCTTTTTCATCGGCTTGATAATCCTTAGGAATTTTTAAGCGCCCTAACCCGGGAATCATCGAAAGAATTTGATCTAAAGAGCCCATTTTCTTGATCTGCTGAATTTGCTCGCGGAAATCCTCCAGGGTGAAAGATTCTTTTAAGATTTTTTTCTCTAACTCTTTGGCTTTTTGAGCATCGATAGCTTCTTGGGCTTTTTCGATCAAGGAGAGAACATCTCCCATGCCCAAGATCCGTGAGGCCATCCTTTCGGGATGAAAAACTTCCAAGGCGTCCGTCTTCTCGCCCACCCCTATAAATTTAATGGGTTTTCCGGTGACCGCTTTTATAGAAAGGGCAGCTCCTCCCCGGGCATCTCCATCAAGTTTAGTTAGAATAACGCCGTGGATATCAAGAGCTTCGTTAAACTTTTGGGCAACATTTACTGCGTCCTGCCCGGTCATAGCATCAGCTACCAAAAGAATTTCCCGCGGATTAATGGCTTTCTTAATCTCTTGTAATTCAGTCATTAAAAGTTCATCTATATGCAGCCGCCCCGCGGTATCAATCAATACTACATCCATATTTTCCGCTTCGGCCCATTGGCAAGCCTGGCGACAAATGTTTAAAGGATTATCCTTGAGGTTGGGCGAAAAAACAGGAAGTTGTAATTGTTCACCCAATTTTTTAAGTTGCTCTATGGCCGCCGGACGGCGAATATCTGCTGGAACTAAGCACGGCCTTCTTCCCTTATCCCTCAAGAACTTACCTAATTTAGCTATGGTGGTAGTCTTCCCTGATCCTTGCAACCCCACCAACATAATGGGAATAGGTGGCTTGAAAGAAAGGTTCAACCCATAATTTTTCCCGCCTAAAAGGTTTATTAACTCATCATAAACGATTTTAATTACTTGTTGAGCCGGAGTTAAACTCTCCAGAACTTCATGGCCTAAGGCTCGCTCACGGATCTTTTCTATAAAATCTTTAACCACTTTGAAATTCACGTCCGCCTCCAAAAGGGCCAGGCGGACTTCTTTCAAAGCCTCAGCAATGTTTTGCTCCGTAAGCTTCCCATGCCCCCGCAGCTTTTTAAAAATGGTGCTTAATTTATTAGTTAAAGAATCGAACATAGGCCTTTTTTAAAATGAATTCAAATAACTTAGCATAATAGATAAAGACCATTTAGTCAAGGCTTATTTGCCCTGACCGTCTAACAGTTTTAATATTTATCGCCAGCAGGAAACAGGCAAGAGGTAGAGAGGTGAAATTTTCCCCCTTGCTTTTTTCAAAAAAAAAGGCATAACCTTATTTCGGTTATGCCTTTTTGATCAACTTTAAAATTCTTATTTCTTTTCCGCTGGTTTTGGTTCAGCAGGTTTCTTAGGAGCAGCAACAGTGATAGCCGTGGCTACCATCTTATCTCCTTCTTTCTTGTAGGAAACGGTAGCCTTAGCTCCTTCTTTTACTTCACCCTTTACCTTAGCATCAGCAACGATATCAAAAGTCATTTCTTTATCTTTAACTTTAATCTTTAGCATCTTTCCAGCTTCATAAGCCGCTACTGTGCCTGTGGCTTTCAGGATTTTAGGAGCTTTGGGCTTTTCTGCTGCCGGCGCCGGAGCTTCTTTCTTTTCCTGCGCCATTAATCCGCCGGTGAAAGCTACCAATGCCATAATGGCGACCAAAATAGCTAAAGCCTTTTTCATTATTTTCACCTCCTTTCATAAATTGTTATTTACCCTCTTATATACTTCCTTCATAAATAGGTCAAAAAATTCCCCACCTGTTTTTTGAGCCATCCCCTAATTACTATTTCTTTTCAGGTTCTTTAGCAGGCTCAGGAGCTTTAGCTGGCTCAGCCGGTTTGGCGGCTTCCGCCGGCTTTGCTTCTTCAGCCTTCTTCTCTGGCTCAGGAGCTTTAGCTGGTTCAGCTGCTTTAGCTGGCTCGGCTGGTTTTGCCGGTTCTTCTTTCTTAGCGCAGGCAGCAACCATCATTGTAGTGGCAAATGCCAGGGCCACCAATAAAGCAATTAGCTTCTTCATTTTTTATTCACCTCCTTTTCTGATGCTATATAAAATCTGAAAGGGGCTAAGATTTTTTATTCTTTTTCTCTTCCCCTTTCAATTGGCTTCTGAATTTATCAATATCCTTTTGCAAAAGTTGAATTTCATTTTGCAAGGAAGCAATCTGCAGGTTCAATTGAGCCAAATGAATATGCATTTTGGAATTTTCATCTCGTAAAGTACTCAGTTCCTTTCTTAATTTCTCATTTTCGGCAGTCAAATTAGCAATTTCCTGTTTCAATCTTTCATTTTCACTCTTTATATCGCTACATCCTGAAATACCTGAAACGAATAAGATGCCCCAGCTTAAAATGATTAGCCCAATTATTATTTCTTTATTTAACTTCATTTTTTCCAAAATATTTGTAATCTATTTAATTTTCAGCAAAAACGATACCATCTTTTATTCCTCAACAGAAAAAGATCTTAATAAATTATTCAATGATTTCAATTACTTAAAAATTGAGGGGAGGAAGGGAAGAAATATTTTGTCTAAATTTAAATTTTATAATGAGCAAAATTGCCTCATTATTTCTATTTTTTAAAAAAGCTAAAAAATTCCAAAATCTTTTAAATTTGAGGCGCTTCCGCTCTGTGAGGCAAAATGCCCCTATTTTTTAAAATTTAGCCCATACCGGGCGGCCATGCGATAAAGAGTACGGCGATCAATTCCCAAAATTTCGGCAGCTTTTTTCTTATTGCCCCCTGTCTCTTCTAAGACTTTTTTAATATATATTTTTTCTAACTCCGATAGAGGAATTTTTGAAGGCAAAAATCCAACTGACGAAGGAGGCGATTGTTCCTGGCGGATTCGGCGGGGCAAATCTTCGGGAAGAATTAAGGGACGTTGGGCAAGAGTAACAGCTCGTTCAATGACGTTTTCTAATTCGCGCACATTGCCGGGCCAATTATAGCGTTTCAAAAGTTCTAAGGCCTCCTTAGAAAGATGGGGAACTGGCTTATTGTTTTCCGTCGCAAATTTATTTAAAAAATGTTCAGCCAGAAGTTCAATATCTTCAGGACGCTCCCGTAAAGGAGGAAGGTGAATGGTAACCACATTTAGACGATAAAAAAGATCTTCCCGGAATTTTTTTTCGGCGACTAATTCTTCCAGGTTTTTATTGGTAGCCGCAATGATGCGCACATCAATCTTTATGGTCTCTGTTCCGCCTACCCGCTTTATCTCATGCTCCTGCAATACCCTTAAAAGCTTGGCCTGCATGGCTAAGCTTATATCGCCTATTTCATCCAGAAAACAAGTGCCATTGTTGGCCTCCTCGAAAAGACCTCTTTTATTAGCAATGGCCCCGGTAAAAGCTCCACGCACGTGCCCAAAAAGTTCACTTTCCAGAAGGTTTTCGGCGAGAGAACTACAATCAATCGCTATAAATGGCCTGCTGGCCCGCGAACTATTATAATGAATGGCCCGGGCTATTAATTCTTTTCCTGTGCCACTTTCTCCGGTAATGAGCACAGTGGATTTAGTATCCGCCACGCGCGCTATGGTTTTATAAATCTTGAGCATCTGGGGGCTGCGCCCGACAATATTCTCTAATTTATATTTGGTAATTAATTCTTGCCGATAAAGGATATTTTCTTTAAATAATTCTCTCTGTTCCAGAGCACGCTGGATAGTCAATTTAATTTCGTCTAACTTGAAAGGTTTGCTCACATAATCAAAAGCTCCTTCTTTGATGGCTTGGATGGCCGTCTCAATCGAACCAAAAGCCGTCATCATGATCACAATCGTATCCGGGCTCTTTTGTTTAAAAGCTTTTAGCACGGCCATGCCATCCACTTCCGCCATCCGGATATCAGAAAGCACCACATCGAACAACTGGCTTTCCCCTTTCTGAATTGCTTCCTCGCCAGAAAGGGCCTTATCTACCAGATAACCTTCTTTGGTCAAAACTTCTTCCAAAAGATTACAAGTTATCACATCGTCATCGACAACTAATACGTGAATAGGGGTCATAATTTTAAACTTCCTCCGTTGAAGTAATAGGAAGCATTACCCGCATAGTTGAACCTTTTCCCAAGGCACTCTCTACTAAAAGCTTCCCGCCATGACTACGTATAATTTCATCGCAAATGGCTAACCCCAAACCCGCCCCTTTACCCGGTTCCTTGGTGGTGAAAAAAGGTTCCGTAGCTTTTTTCCTAACTTCCTCAGACATGCCCACCCCTGTATCAGCGACGACCACTTCGATATAGCGAGCTTCTTCGGAAAGAGATGTTATTTTAGTTCCAATGGTTAAAGTTCCTCCTGTGTTCATGGCATCTAGGGCATTATTTATTATATTTAAAAAAACTTGCTGCAAAAGCATGGGATCGCCCTGGATATACGGGAGGTTCGGAGTCATTTCGCGCACCAATATAATTCCGCGGCTCGTCAGGCCGGGTTGCGTTAGATTGATAACTTCCTCAAGCACTTGGTTTATATCTAACGGTTCCAATTTAGGAGCAGGTTGGCGAGTAGAGTTTAATAGATTGCGGATGGTCTGGGTCAAACGATCAAGCTGGGATTCAATAATTTTTAGGCGGCGAGTCATTACTTCTGAATGGTTTCCTTCCATGAGCATAAGTTGGATATATCCCGAAATAGAATTTAAGGGGGTGCCGATTTCATGCGCCATAGTAGCGGCCATATGTCCCAAAGCAGATAATTTTTCTGCTTGGACTAATCGCCTTTGCGCTTGGAAAAGAGATTCGTTGGCTATTCTCAATTCCTCATTTCGTTGGGCTAATTCTTTAGTGGCTTCCTCTACTCGGCGGGTTAATTCTTCGTTAAACTGGCTTAGGCGCGCCAGCATGCGATTAAAATGATCAGATAGAAGGCCCAATTCATCCCGAGAATTAATGGGTACTTCCACTTTTAATTTCCCTTCTTCCGCTTGGGACATAGCTTGAACTAATCTTTGGATAGGCCGATTTATAGCCCGGCTGAAAAATAGAGTTAAGATCAGGATTAAAACGGCTACGCTCGCTAAAGTGAAGACAATGGTCCTAGTCTTTTTCTTACCCAAGAATTCTTGCGCTTCTTCTAAAGAGACGATCACCTTCAAGCCACCGACTATTTTGCGGCCTACATGCAAAGGAGCCAAAATTTCCCAATAGCTTTCTTCACCATCATTTTTTAGGACGGATATAATTCGGTCGAGTTTTATTGATTCTAAGTCTCGATGAGTAATACCTAAGTCTACTCTCTCGGCACTGGAAGCCTGCACTTTATAGCTATTTTTATGAAAAACAAAAATATCAATACTCTTTATAGAAGGGCGGGTATATAACCATCCCGCAATCTCTTCTTCCAAAAAGGATTTATTCTCTAAATCTTTGACGCTATATATTTTGGAATCAATTTCGCGAATCACGTAAATAGCTCTTTCGCGCAAAAGTTCACGATGAGCATGTTCCGAAAAACGGAATTCTAAATAGGAAAAAATGACCAAGACGCTGACGACGATTAGGGCTACCAAAATGGTAATTCTGGTCTGCAAACCCAAAGGCCTTTGCAGAAAGGGGGATTCCCCTTTTTTAATATTTGAGATTTTTTTCTTAAGAAAGGAGAACATGCGAAGTAAAAAAATTACCTTCCCCCTTAATTATAGCCCGCTCCCCCTTTAAGACTGGGTCATAATTAATGAATAGCTAACTTTTGGTTAAGAACCCTGAGCAGGCCTTCAGGCAGAATCATGCGCCAGCGGATCTTCCTTGTGTGCGGGTGCATTTAGAAACTTAATCATATTGCTTAGTTTAACGATCTGTCCGCCCTTGGTAGAAAAGCGTTGGTAAGTTTTAAACATCTTCTTATCCCACCGCTGTTTCTTCATTTAGGCCTGCCTCAGGCTTGCCTCAGGCCTGCCTCAGGCCTGCCTCAGGCCCTTGCTCACCATGGCAACACCCTTTCTTTGGGAGAGGGAAAAAGTCATGGGGAAATGAGGCTAATTAAATTTATCTAAATAATTTAATTAAATTATACGCTGATTTTTACCTCTGTCAAAGAAGAAAACATGTGGATGCCGATCACTTTAAAATTCCGCGGTAAAGGAGGCTGAAAAATTCATTCTGGCCTCAGGCGGATATAGGCGGACTTCCCAAATGAGGCTTCTGTGGGTCCATAGTAAAGAAAAAAAAGAAGGTTACCAAGAATTGAGGACTTTGCCAAAAATTATTTTATCGTCCCCTTGCTCATAGTAATCTTTTATCCGGGCTATTTCTTGAAAGCCATGCTTGGCATAGAAAGCTCGTGGTTTAGCATAGGCGGGCAAAGATGAAGTTTCGATAAGCAAAAGCCGGGCTTGACGGCGTTTTAAATCCTGTTGCGCATAATTAAGCAGAAACGAACCCGCTCCTTGGTTTTGATAAGCAGGATGGACTATTATCCAATACAGATCATAAACAGCATCGGTCAGTGGTGCTTTTCCATAGCAAACATAGCCCAAAATTTCATGGTCTTCCCCTTCCACCAACCGGATTATATAATCTTCTTCCCTATTTTGTTTCAGGGCAAAGTCAATAATTTCTAAGGCGACGCGGATTTCCGCCGGGCGAAAATGTTCTTGGGCCTGGACAATATTCTTTAGCGTCGGCCAATCTTTTTCCGCAATAGGACGAATCTTCATGGCTCCCCATGAATTATCAGCAATTCTTCTAATTTAGCAAAATCTACGGCTGGACTAACCTCCACGTGTTGGAAAATACCCGTTCTTTTTTTATCTACGCGGCGAACTGTGCCGATCATTAAGCCCTTTGGGAAAATTCCTCCAATCCCGGAAGTGAGCACCGTATCGCCCACTTGAATATCTTCTGCTTTGGGCACGTATTTAAGGACACAGTAGTCTTCCACATTTCCCTCTAAAATTCCTTGCGTCCGGGAACGCTGGATTAAGACATCAACGGCACTATTCGGATCGGTGATGAGCAAAATTTTGGCGGTTTGGGCAGAAACATCGATGACTCTCCCTACTACTCCACCAGCTCCTATGGCCACCATATCCTTTTTTACCCCGGCCAACTGCCCTTTATCTACCAATAAGCTTTTAAACCAACTGGATGGGTCGCGCCCGATAATTTGAGCGATAATTCCCGATTTAGGATGGAGGGCGTAAAGCTTTTTTAACCTTTCCTCAGCAAAAATGATTTCTTGGAGGCGAGCATTTTCTTGGCGGAGCTCGCTAATTTCCCTTCGCAAAATTTTGTTTTCTTCTTGCACTCCTATGAGAAAAAAATAACTCTCCCCGATCTCTTTCACCCAGGTAACTAGTCTTTGGACATTTTTTTGCAAAGGATAAGCGAGAAAACGTAAGGTCTTCTCTAAAAAAATTGCTTCACCTTTATAGTGGCCATAGCGGGAAAGAAGGAAAAGGGAAATAAAAAGAAAAAGAAGAATGGTGAATAAAAGAGAGTAGCGCTTCCACCAGTTGAACATTAGCCTCTATTATGTTTCAGGTTGTAAAAATGTTTCTCGTCTGCAAAGTTCTTATGACTTGATCATCACTTCTTTGAGCAGATCAAGTTCATCCAGGGCTTTCCCCGAACCTAGGACCACTGCAGACAATGGGTCATCCGTAATGGTGATGGGCAGACTAGTCTCTTCGCGGAGAAGGACATCCAGGTTGCGCAACAAGGCTCCGCCGCCGGCTAAAATAATTCCCTTATCGACAATGTCCGCCGCCAATTCAGGAGGGGTCCGCTCCAAAGTAGTTTTAACTGCTTCCACTATGGCATTTACCGGCTCAGCTAAAGCTTCTCGAATCTCTTCGGAGTTTATCTGGATCACTTTGGGTGTTCCCGCTACTAAATCTCGCCCTTTAATCTCCATAGTGCGTACTTCTTCCTCCGGATAAGCAGTGCCAATTTGAATTTTGATCATCTCTGCCGTCCGTTCCCCAATGAGCAGATTGTACTTCCTTTTAATGAATTGGGCTACGGCTTCATCCATCTTATCTCCACCCACGCGTACTGATTGACTATAGACGATTCCCGAAAGAGAGATAACGGCCACTTCGGAAGTGCCTCCCCCGATATCCACGATCATATTTCCAGAGGGTTCGCTTACCGGCAATCCGGCTCCGATAGCCGCCGCCATAGGCTCTTCTATAAGGTATACTTCCCGCGCTCCTGCTGATTGAGCAGATTCGCGCACCGCCCTTTTTTCTACTTCCGTTATCCCCGATGGAACAGAAACAATTATTCTTGGCCTGACTAAAGTTCGCCCTTTATGCACTTGAGATATAAAATAACGCAGCATTGATTCCGTTATTTCAAAATCAGCAATGACTCCATCTTTCATCGGCCGAATAGCTACTATGTTTCCAGGCGTTCGCCCTAGCATTTTCTTAGCTTCTTTGCCCACGGCCAAAATTTTCTTTCCGCCCCGAGAATCCTTGCGTACAGCAACCACTGAAGGCTCACAAAGAACGATGCCTTTTCCTTTTACATAAACTAAAGTGGTAGCCGTACCTAAGTCGATAGCCAAGTCATTTGAAAATAAACCGAGTAGGGAGTCAAAAATCATCGGCCGGCTCCTTTCTGGATATTACCAGCGAATTCTTTGACGAAAATTTATTGATTATATTAGCAAAGTTTTATAAGGGGTGCAAGAAAATTAAAGATTGGGGCATTGAGAATTAGAATTTTTAGACAGGCAGTTAAAAACTTCTTGCCTTTTTGAGCTGGGTTAATTAGCATTTAAGAAAGAAAAACAAAATTTGCAGCGCAGAGGAAAACCACTATGCTGGATTTTATGAGGCGCCATGCCCAATCCTGGATGATTAAAGCCGCTTTGGGGGCCGTAGTAGTAGTCTTTATTTTCTGGGGTATCTGGACTCCCCGGGGCGAAAGAGAAAGAGAGTTAGCTGTAATTGGCAATTATTCCCTAACGGTGGCTGAAGCGCGAAATTACTACCAAAATTTGCTGGACCAATACCGTTCACTATATGGTAGCCAATTTAATGAAGAGATGGCCAAGAAATTAGGCCTAAAAGAAAAGGCTGTAAAAGATTTGATTAATAAAGCCCTCTTGCTCCAAGAGGCCCGCCGCTTAGGTTTAACGGTCACGGCGGAAGAAATCCAGACAGCCATTGAGAGCTACCCGGCCTTCCAGAAAGATGGGCATTTTGATAAAAACACTTATTTGCGCACTTTACAGAGGATGCGCCTGACAGCCAAAGAATTTGAGAGCAACCAGGCCCAAATGCTCCTCATCTCTAAAATTCATAACTTGATTACCGCCGGAGCAAAAGTGACAGACACAGAAGTGTGGGATAATTATCGGCACAACTTTGAGAAGATAAATTTAGAAGTTATTTTTGTTAATCCTGACGATTTCAAAGATATTTCTTTTTCGGCGGCAGAAGTGCAAGAATATTTCACCAAACATAAAGAAGACTTCAAGATACCTGCGCGGGTGAAAATTCGTTATCTCCTCTTTGATCCCAAAGACTATCAGAAGCAAGTTCAAATTACCTCTCAAGAAATCGAAAACTATTATCAAAATAACCTGGAAAAGTTTACCCAACCTCGTCGTTTGAAAGTACGCCACATCCTGATTAAAACTGACTTTAAAGACCCAGAGGTATCGGCTAAAGACCGCCAAAAAGCAGAGTCCATCCGTGAAGAAGCCCAAAAAGGGAAAGATTTTGCGGAGCTAGCCAAGAAATATTCAGATGACCCAGGAACAAAAAATCAGGGAGGTGATTTGGGATACATTTCCCGGGGACAAGTTATCCCGGAATTTGAGGCCGCTATCTTCTCCCTGAAAGCCGGGGAAATTAGTAAAGTAATCCAAACTCTCTACGGCTACCACATAGCTAAAGTAGATGAAATTCAAGAACAACAAGTGGAGCCTCTAGCCAAAGTGAAAGAAAGGATTCAAACGATGCTCAAAGAACGGAAGGCTCGCGAATTAGCTTATGACCAGGCAGACGAGGCCTATGCCCGAGGGATGAAAGATGGGAAATTGGATAATTTTGCCCAAGAAAAAAACTTGAGTCTCAAGGAGACAGGGTTTTTTTCGGCGCAGGATAAAACTGATCTTAATCCCAAATTAATTGATTCTGCTCTGGCTTTAAATACGGGAGATATTAGTCCAGTGCTTCGTTTGGGAGATACTCTGGCGATCTTGCAAGTAGTCCAGAAGGAAGAGGCCAGAAATCCGGAACTAAAGGAAGTGGAGGATAAAGTAGCGCAAGCTTTAAAAAAGAAAAAGCAAAAAGAGAAGGCTCTGGCTAAGGCTAAGGATATCTTAGAAAAAATTAAAAAGGGAGCGGAAGGGAAGGCTTTGGCTGCTCAAGAGAAGTTAAAAATCGAGGAGACCGGTTTTTTTGAGAGAGCTGGTGCCCCGCCCAAGATGGAATTCTCCGAGGAATTGCGGAAAGCCATTTTTACCCTCCTGCCGCAAAATCCCTACGCTCCAAATCCCCTCTTGCTTAATGACCAATATGTAATATTGCGTTTAAAAGAGGTCAAAGAAGTAGACCAGAAGCAATTCCAAGAGCATAAGGAGAATTTTCGCCAAGCTCTGCTCCGCGAAAAACAGGAACTGATCTTGTCAGCCTGGTTAGAAGAACGCCTGGAAGAAGCTAAAGCTAAAGGCTGGTTTAAGATGAAAAAAGAAATAGGAGATGCTCTCTAAACTTTATTAACCCATACTCATATTTTCTTGATGATTAAATAAATGGGGCGCCTAAAATTTCCCGGGCAATGACCAAGCGCTGTATTTCCGAAGTTCCTTCGTAGATAGTGGTTACGCGACAGTCACGGGCATAACGCTCCAGCGGATATTCCTGCATATAACCGTATCCTCCCAAAATCTGCAAGGCCTTATAACAGACGCGATTGGCTACTTCGGTAGCAAAGAGCTTACCCATAGAAGCTTCTTTCGTAAAACGCTGCCCTTTTTCTTTTAAAAAAGCTGCCCTTAAAACTAACCAACGAGCCGCTTCCAGTTCCGTAAAACTATCGGCAATCATCCACTGGATAGCCTGGAAAGAAGAAATCGGCCGGCCAAACTGGATGCGGGTTTGCGCATAATTTGTAGCATACTCTATAGCAGCAAACCCCAAACCAACAGCTAAGGAGCCAATGCCGATTCTGCCGCCATCCAAGGCCATCATGGCAATTTTAAACCCATCCCCCTCTCGGCCCAGCAAATTTCTGCGGGGGACCAGACAATTTTCCAAGAGAATTTCATTGGTGCATGAGCCACGTTGACCCATCTTTCCTTCATTCTTTCCTATAGTCATCCCGGTCTGGCCTTTTTCTACCAGAAAAGCGCTAATGCCCCGCGAGCCCGCCGCCAAATTTGTCTTGGCCCAAACCACCAAGACGCCCGCAATGGCCGCATTCGTAATAAAAATTTTATTCCCGTTGAGCACATAATAATCACCTTCGGGTCGAGCTGTGGATTTCATAGAAGCAGGATCTGAACCTGCTGTAGGTTCGGTTAAAGCAAAAGCTCCACTCAAATAATCACCTTGGCAAATTTTGGGCACATGCTGCGCTTTAATTTCTTCCTCGCCGAAGGCGTTAATCACCTCGGCTACCATGTTAGTCACCGACATGGTGACCGCGGTAGCCGCGCAAACTTTAGCAATTTCCATGAGGGCCAAACATAAGCTGATCACGCCGGCTTGGGCTCCGCCATATGTGGCCGGAATGTTCATGCCCATCATGCCCAATTGGGCCAAGGCCCGGAGGATTTCTAAAGGATATTTACCCGTAATATCGATTTCGGCGGCCCGGGGTTTTAATTCTCTGGCGGCAAAATCCCGAGCTAATTTTTGCACCATCTGGTGTTCTTCCGTCAGGTAGAAATTCATGGTCTTTTCCCTGTTTCACTCCCCAAAGGATTAATTGTATAATTTAGCTGAATCGTAATATATTGCAATAAATATTTTTCCTCAAGGGGAATAATCATGATCGTGGCGGGAATTGACATTGGCTCTATATCAACGGAGACAGTCATCATGCAGGATCAACAAATCTTGAGTTTTGCTATTTTACCAACAGGCGCTAATAGTATCCAAGCTGCCGAGTTTTCGCTAACTAAAGCCTTGGCCGAAGCAGGCCTTAAAAGAACAGATTTAGCAGCAATCGTAACTACTGGTTACGGCCGGATTTCTTTTCCTGGAGCCACCAAAAGAATCACGGAAATTACCTGCCATGCCCGCGGAGCTTTCTATTTGAACCCCTTAACGCGCACAGTGATCGATATTGGCGGACAAGATAGCAAAGTCATCCGGCTTGATGACCAGGGACGGAATATAGATTTTCAGATGAATGATAAGTGTGCGGCGGGCACTGGACGGTTTTTAGAAGTAATGGC
>CAZAGD010000130.1:0-65088 GCA_964484485.1 uncultured Syntrophaceae bacterium | reverse complement strand
GCCATAAAGGCTGTCCATGCCTTGAGGGCCTGAAAGGATAAAATGGGGAAAAAGATTTTATAAAAAAGAAGATGAAAGAAATCAAACTCCCAATGATTTATAACAAGTCTGGCAAGCTGGAGGAGGTGGGGGGAGGGGCGAAAGAGGTTGTTCTTTAAATCGGTCTGGATCAAAGATTAAGGAAGCTGCCCGTGCCGATATTTGTTTGCGGGCCAGCCAGCTATTTCTAAAATCGCGATAGGGAGGCGCATCCCAGATTTGGGCGATATCTTCTTGAAAAATGTTGCCAAATTGCACGCGCCCTATTTGCCATTCCTGCCCCTTAAATATGCGTTTAAAGGGCGAAGGGAGAGGCGGGTTTAAATAAACACAGGGAGAAACTTCGCCGGTCACCGAAATATATAAGTTGCGCAAAGGATCTTCGGAGCATAAACCCACTTCTTGAAAAGAAAGGCTGGGACAGTGGATTTTAATTTTCTTCTGGCGCGCCCTTTGCGTTGCCTCTGTCAAAGGTTTTTGGTATTCCGGAAGAACTATGGGCCCGAACACTTTTTGTTCGTCCTGCCAAAAATTAGTTACATGGATTAAATTAATCAGAATAATTTCTGGAATTTCTAATTCTTGGCACAAAGGTATTAAACCTGGAACTTCCTCAATATTATCTTTCATCAGCAGATAAACCACATGCAAACGGGGGTTCAGGATTTGCAGCTTTTTTTTTGTTTCTTGCAATAGCTGAATATTAGCCAACAATTCCGTCAAGGAAGAGTTTCTTCTGATGGCATTATGAGTCTGGGCCGTCGTGCCCGCTAAAGAGAAACCCATAAAATCTACGCCCGCCGCCAAGAGTTCATTAATATAACCTTCATTTAGACCTTGCCCGCTAGTTACAAACCCGACTTGACTACCCTCCTTCTTGACTAAGCGAATGCATTCCGGGAGATTTTTATAAAGAAGTGATTCTCCCCACCCCTCTAAAATGACTGTCTCCACTTCTTTTAAATAAGGCAGTATCATTTTAAAATTGGCGAAGGGCATGTCTTGCCGGGGAAAATCGCGATATTCTATGCGATTGCACATCCGACACTGCAAGGGACAACGCGAAGTCAATTCTATCTGCCACGCTCCAAATTTTTTCTTAGGTTTTCTTGACCAAAATTTCTTCCAAAAATATATACTCATTTTAATTACATCTTCTGCCAAAGGCCCTCTAAGGACCGAGGATAATCAGGATGATAAACTGTATATTTATACTGGAGAAAGGGAACACCTCCCCATTTCTTCTTGAAAAAAGTAACTCCCCCATTTATACCTAATCCCAGATTAATGAAGGTTTTGCCGCGCTCTTGAGCTTCTTTAATTATGGAATAAAGAAGGAGATCAGAAGTGCCGGGGACATGATAACGAGCCGACCGAAAATTGAACATGTAAAAGGCATAGGCCTGGGCTCCAAATTCGGCCACATCAAAGGCGACCAAGTTCCCTTGTCCATTGCGCGCATTAAAAAGACAGGCTGAAGAGGTTGCTGTTAAGTACTGCGGAATTCTTTGGTAAATATATTTGGTGGCTTCGTCGAGGGGATGAGTATGCAAAAACTCGTTGATGAGCTGCTGATGTTCATCTTTAAACTCTCGGCTCATTTCTACTCGAATTTCTTTATGGGCCCTTTTTATCATATTTTTAACTTTACCAGGAATACTCAGGTTGGCTAAATCTAATTTAAAATAAGCGTCCTCTTGGACGAGATTTACTCTGGGTAGAGGAATCTCGGGACCCAAAATCGCTACTTGGGCTGGTTGAAAACGTTTAATCACTTTTTGTAAAATTTTTTGGGCCTCTCTCTTGATAAATTTTTTGCTCAGAGGATAACCCACAAATATGAGGAATCCCTTCCCAACATAAAAAAGAAAATCGTCTTCGAGCAGAGGCTCAGTCTGCGAGATTACGGCTCCATATCCGGGCAGATGCTCGGGGATGTAAGCCTGATTTTTAAGATATTCTTCTTCCTTAGGCGTAAGCATTAGTTAATGTTTAAAATCTGTTTTAGCTCGTATCCTTCCTGCTGCAATCTTTTATTTATTCCGGGAAGATGAACTGTCCCTAAAAAGGCAATCCCTTGGCCTTCCGCAAAAATGCTGCGCAACCGATTAAACATAACCGGGTCCCTATTTTCCACAATCGCTGGACAGCGCGTGGGAAAATCTTTCGTAACTGCTAACAAAGCCTCTATCTTTCCCTCGGAATAAAGTTGAGCATAATTTTTAGCTAACTCATCCCAAAAGTCTATCTTTTTTAGAAAATTAACGATCCTTTCTAAGGGAATGCCTTCTAAACCGGCAATTTGCTCTTCAATGGTTTCCAAAAAAACAATTTCTTTGCCCAACTTCCGGGCCATTTGCCAAGCTTCCAGATCAAGGGAGTATAGCCAGCCATGCTTCTTTAAAAAGTGCGCCCAAATTTGGAAAAAAGCCAACCAAGGTCGGCGATTTTGGAAAAAATCAAATAAAAATTGACTTTTGCTTAACGGCCATGGGGAGATAACAGACAAAACGTTTTGAGAAACGAAAAGATCTTCCATAATTTTTCTTAATTTTAAAACAGTCGGCTCATCCAAACTCTTTAAAATATCTCTCCCATTGCTCTGCATTCCCCTAGCCACTATTTTTTGTCTGCTTTCCTCATCAAGGGGGCCTTCAAATATGACTTTAGCAGATTTTTCTATTAAATAGTGAAGAGATTTTCGATAATGATAAGGAGAAAAATGGGCCGTGCCAATAAGAAAATTAACTCGGCCCTGATTACTAACTTCCCAAACCATCTTTAAATTTTTCTCTCCCCTGCTTATGAAGGAAGAGAGGATTTTTGGTAATTTCATAACTTTTCTTTTAAAGTATTAAAAAAAGGAAAATATAATTTGCTTTTACTCCAGATGGCTCCAGCCTCATATTGCAGGTACGGAACTCCTCCCCATTTTATTTTAAATCTGCGGATTCCTTCATTTACCCCTAAACCCAAATGGATATATTCCTTCTGCATTTCTTTGGCCAGTTTATACATTTCTAAAAACAAAAGATCAGAAGCGTGGGGGACATAATTTTTCTTGGAATAGCCTCCCAAGACATAAGTGATAAATCTTCCGCCCGCCAATTCTAATACATAATAAGCGCTTAGCTTTCCCCCTTCATCCCAAGCGCTCAAGATTAGGGAGGAGGAGGAATATTTTATATATTCCGGAAGCCGGTTAAATAGCTCTTTTATTTTTCCAGGTAAATTCTCTTGGCCTAAGTATTCTTTCGTGAGCAAAATATGCTCCGCTGAAAATTCGCGTGACTTTGTTACTACTAACTGACGGGCAGCTTTTTCGGCTTCGCGCAGTAACCTTTGCCGAAAACTCGTTGAGGCAACTTTTAATATATAGTAAAAGTCACTTTCTCTTTCCTGCACTTCATTCTTTAACGAGGGAGGGATTTCCGGGGCAATAAACCAAGTGGTTTCTGGGCGAAATTTTTTAATAATCTGGCGCATAAATGGACCGCAATCCTCTGATAGAAAAATCTCCGGTAAGCGATAGCCGATAAAAATAAGTACATCTTTCTTTACAAAATAAACGTAACCATTTTCATAGAACGGCTCTCCTCGGGAGAGTCCGACCATTAAATTGATTATATGCTCGGGTATATAAGCATGCTGCAGAATAAAATTTTCTTGGTCAGAAGAAAGCATAAAATTATGTTGTTTTCCAACTTAAAAAGTTGCCATTAATTTAACCTGATCTACTTAAATTTGCAACTTTTTCGATTTCCAAATTTTTTCCAAAATAGCCAACCATGAGCTAATCCAAATAGAGGGAGCGTCTTTAGGGCGAAAAAGAAGTTATGGCTCCGCCGCTTGAATCCAGTATTTTCAAGCCATTTATGGACTCCCGCTTGCGTAGGAGTGACAGAAAAGTTGGGTTTTAAGAGGGGGTTGGGGGGCGCTGAATCCTTACGCTATGAATTATATTTAGCAAGCGACAAGCTGAACCTGCGTCAAGATGTCATTTATTTTATGCTGCCATTAATATTTATGAGAAAAATGTTGACCAAAGAGATTTTATTTATTATATAATTTATTTGCTAAAAATGATTCTTCCCCCCAGGGAGGGAAAATTACCGCAATAAAAAGGAGGATTTTCATGAATAAAAAAATCTTTTGTATTTTATTTTTAGTTACCTTTAATCTTCTTTTATTTTTTGCACCCCTTTCCCAGGCTCAAAAAATTGACCCAACAAAAGTCTCGGCTTCCTTGAAAGCCGCTGGAGGGGCGGTGGGAGGAATTGGGTATGTGCAGGTGACTGCTTTAGCTAAGATCGTGGAAGAAATTTATCCAAAGATAAAAATAACCATCGTTCCGGGGGCCTGGATTGGCAATATTCACCGAATTCAAAAAGGGGAAATTGATTTCGGTAGCACCACTCTGGTGATGAGCAAAATGGCCCACGAAAGGAAAGGACCTTTTCCTGAGCCATTACCGAATGTAAAAGCTATGGCTAGTGTCCAGGACGATAATTTTTATTTTGCTGTAGTCCGCAAGGATTTTCCAGCAGATTCAGTAGGGGAAATCGTCAAGAAGAAAATGAAAGCCAGGCTATGCACATTAGCTCGGGGAAATGCCACGGAGTGGATCTGGCGGATGGCTTTCTCTGAAATGGGAACCAAATGGGAAGATATTGATGCCTGGGGTGGAAAGATGAACTTTGTTCCTTGGGCCGATGCCGTAAGTTTAGTGAAGGATGGTCATGCTGATGGAATATTGGCTGTGGGAGCTGAAGGAATTGGCTGGTTAATGGAGCTAAGCACGGTGCGCGATATAAAATTCCTGAAGTGGGATGATGATCTATATCAAATCATGACTCGCAAATACGGTTTCTTGGAAAGGAAAAAATTGCGGGCTGGGAGTTTTAAAGGATTGGATCATGACCTCTTAGCGCCGGCAGATTCAGGTGTCTTCGCTGTTCGGGCAGATCTCGGGGATGATATCGTCTATACCTTGGTGAAAGCATTGGCGGAAAATGAAGGCAAATTCCAATCTTTCCACAAAGGTCTTGTTACCTTCAAATCAGCAGATATTGCCAAAAATACCGGCCTTCCTCTCCACAAAGGAGCGGAAATGTATTACCGGGAAAAAGGTTTACTCAAGTAAGCAATCGTAGCTTCTTTGCTGGGGCAGCTTAAACACTGAATAACTTCCAAAGTCCCCTTGCCCTATTTTTTATCTTTGTTAAATGGGCATGGGGACTTTTTATGAAAGAGCAATTCCATGGAACTTAAAGAACACCGAATTGCCAAACCCATCATCGGGGGCATTGCCGTTTCCCTTTCCCTCTTCCACCTTTATGCGGGAGCCTTCGGAGTTTTCGAAACGATGATGCAGCGCTCCGTGCACATTTTGACCTTACTGGCCTTGGCCTTTCTGGTCTTACCAGTCTCGAGAAAACTACCTCCGCGAATCGTCTACCCCATTGACCTTATCCTGGCCGGACTAGCTCTGGCCATTGATTTTTACATGATCATAGAACACGATCGGATTATTAAACGGGACTTGTATTTTGGACCCATTGCCCCCTTAGATATAGTTTTTGGCATTCTTACTATCCTCCTTACCTTAGAAGCAGCCAGGAGAGTAGCTGGTTGGGCTTTAACTTCCATAGGAGGAATCTTTATTTTATATGCTCTTTTCGGCAACTACTTCCCCGAACCTTTTACCATCCGAGCGACTAATCCTCTAACTCTTATAGAGCATATGTTTCTCATTCCTCAAGGAGTGTTTGGCATTCCTGCGGGAGTTTCGGCTACATATATCTACCTCTTTGTCCTTTTTGGAGCATTCTTGGAAGTGACTGGCGGGGGACGCTTTTTCATCAATATGGCTCTGGCTATGGTAGGCAGATTAACCGGTGGTCCGGCCAAAGTAGCGGTAATTTCCAGCGCTATGTTTGGATCAATTTCCGGAAGCGCTGCCGCTAATGTTTACGGAACTGGCACTTTTACCATTCCTTTAATGAAACGATTTGGTTATCAACCTAATTTTGCTGGTGCCGTAGAAGCTTCCGCATCTACGGGGGGCCAAATCACCCCACCGATCTTAGGAGCAGCCGCTTTTGTCATGGCTGAATTCATTGGCGTATCTTATGCAAGAATTTGTCTCGCCTCTTTACTCCCCGCCCTGCTTTACTATGTCTCTATTTACTCGGGAGTTCATGCGGAAGCCATGAAGAAAGGCCTAAGAGGTATGGATGTAAAGGAACTTCCAGTTTTGGGCGAGGTGTTTACTGGCGGATTGCACTTCCTAATTCCTATGGGAACCTTGGTCTACTTCCTGGTCGCTGGATATACTCCTTTCCGCGCTGCTTTCGCCGCTACCATAGTTTTAATAGGAGTAGCTATGATTAGGAAGAGCAGCCGCATTGGCTTAAAGGGAATATGGAAATCATTAGAGACTGGAGCGATCAATGCCATTATGATCGGAGTGGCCTGTGCATGTGCGGGAATTGTTGTTGGTGCTTTAGAAGTTACTGGGTTAGGAATAAGCTTCGTGAGCATTCTCTTAAAAATTTCGGGAGGAAACTTTTTAGCCACCCTTCTTTTGGTAATGGTGGCCTGCATCATTCTGGGTATGGGCATGCCCACTACCGCTGCCTATATCCTCGCGGCCATGATTGGAGCACCGGCCCTCATCAAATTAGGAGTGCCTGTTCTCGCCGCCCATATGTTTGTCTTTGGGTCATGCATTCTTTCCGCTATCACTCCGCCAGTTGCCTTGGCTGCTTATGCGGGGGCTCAAATCGCTGGCGGCGATCCCATGAAAGTGGGCTGGATTGCTTGCCGGCTTGGTTTTCCTAAATTCTTAGTTCCTTTTTTAATCGTTTATAATCCCGTGCTTATCTGGGAAGGCAGTCCTTTCTGGATTCTTCAAAGTGCAGTGACGGCCATTTTGGGAGTTCTGGCTTTCTCATTTGGTTTTGACCGTTGGTTATGGAAAGACCTGGGTTTGGTCAAGTCCGCGCTTTTTATTCTCTCCGGTTTCATTCTAATGATTCCAGAAATCTTTACCGACCTTTTGGGGATTAGTATATTTGCCCTTTTAGTCGCCTCGCAATGGAAATATCGCCGCCTGCTCTAACCGTCTAATTTTTTATTTGAGATTTATTTAATGGATGGGCTCGAAAAAAATTGGTATCCAAATTTTTTTTCGCTCCTTTTAAATTATGACCAGGGGCTATAAATTTTTTCGGATGTAATTTACGGCATTTTTGAAAATTGCCAACCCCATTCCTTCTTCAGGGACTTTTTCCCTCGTCCAACGAGGATGATTCACGGCATATAGATAGGCTTCGGGATGAGGCATTAAGCCAAATAATCTCCCCGATTCATCACATATCCCAGCCACCGCCGCCACTGAACCATTTGGGTTCCAAGGATAATCCATAGTAGGCCTTTCGTAATGGGGAGTAGTATACTGAAGAACGACTAAATTTTTTTCTTCCAGGGCTTTCAAAACTTGCTCATCCCGGGGAATAAACTTCCCTTCCCCATGGCGGACTGGTAAATATAACTTATCTAATCCTTTAGTAAATATGCAAGGGCTCTGCGGATTAGCTTTCAAATAAACCCAGCGATCCTCGAATTTTCCCGAGTCGTTAAAGGTAAGGGTAACTTCCTGCTGGCCATATTTTCCATCTAAGGCGGGAATGAGGCCCGCCTTAACCATCAACTGAAAGCCGTTGCATACCCCCAGAATAACTTTCCCATCCCGAATAAAGCGATGAATGGCTTCTTCCAACCGTTCTCCTTTGCCGGCAATGCGGGCAAACTTTAACCGGTTGGCCATCGCTTTTGCCGAACCTAAATCATCACCATCTAAAAATCCTCCAGGGAGGTTTAAAAAATGGTAATCTTCCAATTGCACTTCTCCGGAGAGGAGATCATAAATATAGACTATGTCTACCTCATCGCAACCGGCAAGCCGGCAAGCATGGGCCATTTCCATTTCGCAGTTGATGCCATTTCCAGCCAGCACCAAAGCTCTTATCTTCTTCATATTTAACCCCAACCTTTACCACCTTAGTGGTTTTTGCCAAGCTTCCTTTAGTTCAAAAATATTGGCGGTCACTACGCTTCGGCCATGCAATCCTTTAATAAGCAGATAATCTTGATTAGTAACTACTCCGATTTCCGCAAAAACATTTCCAGCCAGACATTCTTCAAAACGCTCTTTTTGTTCCGGATGAATAGTAACTACGAAACGGCTTGCTGATTCAGAAAAGAGGAGAGTATCGTTACGCAATCCCGAAGGCGCTGGCACTTTGCCCAAATCCACTTCCATGCCCAAGGCTCCGGCAAAGGCCGTCTCAGCTAAGGCTACCCCCAATCCACCATCTGAACAATCATGGCAGGAAGCTACCAATCCTTGTTGAATAGCCTGACTCAAAGCTTGATAAAGAGTTTTGGCTTTCGGCGCATTAACCTTAGGCACTTCATTGCCGATGTAACCCCGTAAAGCATAATATTCTGAAGCGCCCATTTCATTATAAGTCTCCCCTAATATATAAACCAGATCACCCGGCCGTTTGGCATCCATGGTTATGCATTTGCGCACATCGGGTATTACGCTAACGACCGAGAATAACACAGTGGGTGGAATAGAAATCTTAGTCTCCCCAATTAAGTAATCGTTTTTCATCGAGTCTTTACCAGAGATACAGGGAACACCAAAGGCGGTCGTGTAATCATAAAGCGCCATATTAGCTCGCACAAGTTGAGCCAATTTATATTCGCCATCAGGAGTCTTTTCCGATTTTACCGGATCGCACCAACAAAAATTGTCCAGTCCGGCCATATGATTTAAATTTCCACCTACCGCCAAATTATTTCTAATAGCTTCATCAATAGCGCAAGCCATCATGTGATAGGTATCGACATCACTGTATCGAGGGCAAATTCCCGAAGAGATAACTATCCCCTCCCAGGAATCTAACAAGGGGCGTAAAACAGCAGCATCGCTCGGCCCATCATTAAAAGCGCCCACGAGTGGTTTGATTACACTTCCGCCCTGCACTTCATGATCGTATTGCCGGATAACGCTTTCTTTGCTGCAAACGTTATAGCGCGCGAGCACCTGTTTTAAATAGGGAGTTAAATCTTCTGGATCGGGGAAATCGGGTTCAGGATAATTTTTACTTTCCCAGCGGGCGCAAAGCTCCATGCGGGGATAGCCATTATGCAAAAAATCCATATCCAAATAAGCTACGGTCCGGCCGTCATAAAGAATATGAAAATATCCGCTGTCCGTAAATTCTCCTAAAACAGTCGCTTCTACTTCCATCCTCTTGGCCAACTCCAAGAAGGTATCTATTTTCTCCTTGGGTACGGCCAAGGTCATCCTTTCTTGGGCTTCCGAGAGCAAAATCTCCCACGGATCTAATCCAGCATATTTAAGGGGAGCCCTTTCCAAATGAAGCCGGCAGCCATTACAATCCCGGGCCATCTCTCCTACAGAAGACGAAAGGCCACCCGCCCCGTTATCAGTTATTGATCGGTAAAGTCCTAAATCTCGCGCGCGCAATAAAAAATCGGTCATCCTTTTTTGGGTAATGGGGTCGCCAATCTGCACCGCACTGGTGGGAGATTCTTCGTGTAATTCTTCGGAAGAAAAAGTAGCTCCGTGGATACCATCTTTCCCGATGCGTCCTCCGGTCATGACTATTAAATCGCCGGGTCGCGCTTGTTTTTCATGGGCAGGCTCTCCTAAAATTTCGCGCGGCATTATTCCTCCCGTGCCACAATAAACCAATGGTTTGCCCGCATAACGTTCATCGAAAACAATAGAGCCATTAACAGTTGGTATACCGCTCTTATTCCCTCCGTGTTCTACTCCTTCCCTTACTCCTTCGAAGATTCTTTTGGGGTGGAGCAACCGCGGCGGCAAAGGTTTATCATAGTCCGGAGGGGCAAAACAAAAAGTATCCACGTTGAAGATTAACTTGGCTCCCTTACCCGTACCGAAGGGGTCGCGATTAACCCCCACAATCCCGGTTAACGCTCCTCCATAAGGGTCTAAAGCAGAAGGGCTATTGTGCGTTTCCACTTTAAAGACCAAGTTCCAGTCTTTATTAAACCGAATTACTCCGGCATTATCCTTAAAAACAGAGACGCACCAATCCTTCTCCCCCATTCTTCGTCTAATCTCATCTGTGGAACGTTTAATAAAAGAATTGAAGAGACTATCGATTAAGACAACATTCCCTTGTCCATCATGGTACTCAATCAGGCTGTTAAATATTTTATGTTTGCAGTGTTCCGACCAAGTTTGGGCCAACGCTTCAATTTCACAATCGGTTAATTTATCCCCCAAGCCCACCTTGAGTCTTTCCTCTTTGACTTGCGGATCCTCTGCGTATTGGCGAATGGCTTTCATTTCTTTTAGGCTCAAAGCTAAAACTCGGCGAGCGCTCAGCTTAATTAACTCTTCGTCGCTAATTTGTAAATCAATCTCCTCTACGCGGATCTCTTTCTTGCCCGTAACCCGCGGGATAGTAATCCCCATGCCCACCTCTGGATCCCAGGAAAACTTATCTTTAATTTCGAATCTTTGAATGAGCGTGTTTGCCAATAGACCAGTAGCAATGGTCTCGGCTTGGCTTTTATTCAAATTTCCTTTGATGAGATAAAGAATAGAAGTATAAACTCCTTCTGTGGGCTCAAATTTCCGTTGCCTGATCAATTCAATAGCTTCTTTAGCCGTTCGCCCCACATTATCTGTGACTCCTGGTTTGTAACCTACTTCAATGGCCCAATCGAAGTCATGGCGCAAAGGTTTATTAATAGAAAATTCTTGGATTATAGGGTCTATAAAAGGTCCTTGAGCTATACATTCAATTTCGGGCCTGGAAAGAGCGGCATCGACTGTATAAACATCAATTGTATCCACGGCCAACACGGGAATTTGCAAATCACCGATTATCCGGCGTTTTATCTTTTCACCACGAGCATCTCTAACTCCAGGCTTTAAACCCACCTCTATTCGGTACGCCATATTAATCACCTCTCCTTTTTCAAAAATCCCCTTATAAAGGCTTCCTTATCTCCGCCGGTCATTTGCGCAAGGTCATTATTTAGCCAAGAAGATGTAGGGTGGCCATTTCTTAAGACCGTGATCAATAAGAACTTCCTCATGAGCAGCTAAATTTTAAGCAAGGGAGCTAATATTTTTTTTCGCCAATTTATTCGATAAAGTAAGGGAGGCCCAAATCCCCATCCCTAAAACTACTGCTCCGATCAAGAAAGGAAATCCCTGGCTAAATCGATCAGCAATCAAGCCAGCTACATTGGGCCCTAAAAAAAAACCAATCATGCGCGTAGTGAAGAAGATGCCCATATTCGCTCCCCTAACTTCTACAGAGGAAAGATCAGCAATGGCTACTCTCGCCGAGGGCGAATATATGCCCAAGCCTGCGCCTGCCAAAGCTAAAACTAACAACAAATAAAGAAGAGAGCCGCCTAAAGAGAGAAGTATTACGGCTATTGTGTAGATAATAATCCCCCAAAGAATGGGCTTTTTCCTACCTTGCCTATCTGACCACCTCCCTACGGGCCTCTGCAAGAAAATAAAAACCAAAAAATAAGAAGTAAATAACCAGCCAATTCTTTCGGGTAAAATTCCCAAATTGGTGGCCATAACAGGTAATACAGTGATGATAGTTCCCCAGACAAATGCTTCGGCGAAGCCAATCAGACATAAAAGCCGCACATCCGCAATTCGTAAAGAAGAAAAGCCATAACGCTCCTTCCACGGCAAAAAATTCTGAGGCGGAAATGAGTTATTCTCCTGAATGAAACTCCAGATCATTAGGGCGGATGAGCAAGCAAGTATACTACAACCCCAAAAAGGGAAATCCATTCCTCCCCAGCCATAAAGAACACCCCCTAAAAAGGGGCCAATGGCAAAACCTAACATTTCCACGGCCGATAAAATCCCGATAACCTCCCCTCTTTTTTCTAAAGGAGATTGATCAATTACAAAAGCAGCCAAAGCCGGCCAAATCATTCCGGCCGCCACTCCATGGAGAAGGCGCACGAGAAAAACTTGAATCAAAGATTCCGCAAAAATATATAAAAAAGCTACTAGGCCGTAACAAACCATTCCGCCGAGCATAAACGGTTTTCGCCCAAAACGATCAGAAAGACCTCCAAAGAAAGGCTGAACTAAAAATTGGGAAATGGTAAACCCTGAAATAATTAGCCCCAGTTGTAAATTATTTGCGCCTTTTTGGGTCACATATATGGGAAAAAGCGGGATAATGAACCCTAAACCCATAATGACGATTGTGCCGGCGGCAGCGACGACAACCAAATCACGACGCGCAATCTTTTCCATTAACTTTATATCTGCAGCAATAATAATTGAGCTTATCCATAGATTAATTTTTAAGTTAGCATGGGAAATTAAATGCCGTCAACCATCCAAATTTCCTTATCCCGCCTATGCTTCCTCATTTATGCCTGCCTCTGGCCTGCCTCTGGCCTGCTTATCCAATTATGACCCAGTTTCGCTAAGGGGTTAGCGATAATCCGTAGATTAATGTTCCCTTCCATAATTATTCTTTATCATGATTCCTTTTTTCTTTAAAATAATCTATAAATAATTGGGATTTTTGAGAAAAGAAAATCAAAGTCATGGAAAATGTTTCTTCGTTGATTTTAATAGGTACAGTTCATCAGGACCCCCACGGTTATAAGAAACTTTTTAATCTTCTTTCTGAAATAAAACCGAGGATAATTACGGTAGAAATTAGCCCATATTCATTATCTTTCCGCGCCAAGCATGTTCCCGAAATCCGTCGAACTTTGCGCGAAAATCTTCGCTGCATGAAAAATGAAAATGGCCTTTCTTTAAAAGAAATTATTTCTCACGGAGCAGTTATGAGTATCTTCTGCCTGCTCAAGGATCCTTTCGAGTGGCGAGCGGCAAAATTTTATGCCCAAATAAATAATGCTTACCTTTTTGATATCGATCTTTCTGTTTACGCCCAAGAAAAACTCACTTATTTAGCCGAACTCGTCTCCCCGGAAAATTTAATGAACTTACATATGTTACCCTCAAGATCATTTTTTAAAGAGATCTCCGCTCAATATGCCAAAGCTAAGCATCTTTTTCATAATCCACCGAAAATTTGGCCAGTAACCAAAGAAATTTTAGAGCGAGAATTTTATATGGCCGAGAAAATTCGCCAAATTTTTAAGAGCAAAGAAGGAGTAATTTTTTGCCATATAGGGGGTTGGGAACATCTCCTCGAACGCCCCGATGGAAAATCTCTTTTTCATCTTCTCCAAGAGTTAAATCCGCAAAGAATTCTTTTGCCAAATTAATAAAAATTTTTTTAACAAGATTGGCCTCTAAATTTTTTGATTATTTTTCTATCCACAATAACTGTGGAAAATTTGTGGAAAAAAATAGGAATAGAATAAATAATTCATGATAATTTTTAAGTTTTGTAAAAAGTGCCTATTTTTTAATCAATATATTTTAAAGTAATTTCAATATGTTATCTCAAAAAAGGCTTTCTATTTGCCTTTTTCGAACAGAACTTGGAGAATGCCTTAACTCATCAACAATCTTCCTGCCCCAGGTTCCGCCAATTCAAGAAAAAAGCCTATTTTAGACCAGAGGAATTAAAGAAAGCAGATTTAATTTGGTTTTTCTCTGCGCTCCTTATTTAACGTAAAATTTTTCTTGAAAAATTAATAATTTCTCTTCTTATTTTTTGCTCGGCCCCTCTCTTACTGCCTCTATCAAGAATGATTCATCCGTCATTTTTCATCCTTCAAATTTTCAAAAATCAATATTATTTTCAAATTCTCTTTTCCTGCCCTTTCTCATGGGGCACTGAAAATTTAAGCTGTAAGACGGTCAATAGTAAATCTTCTTGACTTTAGTTTCCTAAAAATTATATCTTACTAAAAAATAAGAAAGGGGGATTTCCATGAGTGAATTTAAATTTGATTATGAAATTCCGAGCCACTTAAAGCGGGAATTTACTTTCCAAACAGCCGGTATTCTTCCGCCTTACGGAATTTTATTTGGTTTTAATACGATTTCCAAAGTGGGCGAACAAGCTAAAAAATTAGGCGCCCAAAAAGCTCTCTTAGTTACCGATGAAAATATGGTTAAATTGGGTTATGCAGGTTTTGTGAAAGATAAGTTAGAAAAAGAAATGATCAAGACCGCCGTCTTTGACCGTGTAGATCCCGAACCACACATGGAGACCGCCGATGCGCTTTATGAAATGGCCCGGCAAGAAAAACCGGACTTAGTGATCGGTCTAGGTGGAGGGAGCGCCATGGATATGGCCAAGCTTACTTCTATTGTCGCAACCAACCCGCAGCCTCCTTTAGAATTGATGACCAAAAAAGTTGTGGAAAAGCCGGCCTTGAAGAAGATTCTAATCCCCACTACTTCCGGCACAGGAAGTGAAGTTTCTATGTTTTTTGTATGCTCGGTAGGGAAAGATAAATATTTCATGGGTTCTCCCTACGCTTATGCCGAAATAGCTATTATAGACCCAGGGCTAACTATTTCTTTACCGCCAAATATAACCGCCTCCACGGGCATAGATGCTCTTTCTCATGCCGTGGAAAGCTTGATGAATAAATTAGCTAATCCTTTCTATGATTGTTTGGGCATAGGCGGCATCGAGTTAATCGCTAAATATCTGCGCCGGGCTACATTTAACGGTCAAGATTTAGAAGCGCGGTATTATATGTCCATGGGAGCTACTCTCTCTATGATTTCTTTTACGGGCACGGGGGGATTATATGCCCATAGTATTTCTTATGTATTAGCCATGTTTCAGCCTGTACCTCATGGTATCGGTTGCGGAGTTGGGCTTCCTTATACCATGGTTTTCAACTTGCCCGTGATTGAAGATAAACTGGCTCTTATTGCCCGCGCTATGGGGGCAAAGGTAGAAGGCCTTTCTACCAGGGAAGCTGCTCAAAAAGCGGCAGAACTTGTGTATGATTTGACGGCTGATGTAAAGCTGCCGGTAAGCTTAAAGGAAATGGGGTTCCGGCATGAAGACGTGCCGCAAATGGCGGAAATATGCTTAACCAAATATCCGCGGCCCAATAATCCGCGGCCCATGTCTTCCGCGGAATGCCGGGCACTCTTCGAGGCCATGTGGGCAGGGAAACTCTGCCGTCTTTAATAAGATTTTTCCTTGAAGATTTTTTTATAAAATTCGGAATAAATTACACAGCCCGTAGGCAGTTGGGACCCAAGAAGAGCAGAACATCCTCCACAAGCCCGGCAATAATTAATTTCTGAATTCCTGCCGGTTAAAATTTTCTGGGCAAAAAGAGGATCAGCTAAAGATTGGCGACCTAAGCCTACGAAATCGCAGATTCCTTGCCGTAAATTTTTCTCCGCCCAATAAAGTAAGCTGCGCTTTTCCGGATCAGGGTCTTTTAAATTGTTATTTCCATCTCGGAGATAACTGTACCCTGATCCGATGATGGGGATGCGCACCCTACTTTTGATTACTTTGGCCCAGCCAAAGTGCCGGTAAACACCCTCGGGATAATTCTTAGTTGGCCTCACGATTTCTGGAGTAATAGCCGGAATCCCTGCGGATACATTTATATAATCAAAACCTGCTTCCTCCACAATTTGGGCGAAAGCTATGGGCTCGGCTAAATCTTCGATCACTTCTTCCGGGCCAGATGTCCCAAACCCTCCGGGAATCCCTTCGTAAACTGAAAAACGAACTCCGCAGAGAAAAGAAGACTTGCCCACTTTGTCTTTAATTTTCTGGGCTGTCTCTTTAAAAAAGCGTACCCGGTTTTCAAAACTTCCCCCAAAACGATCTTGGCGTGTATTGGCTGGTCGGAGCATCTCCGCACATAAGTAGCCATGACAGTGTTTAAAATCGAGCCCATCAGCTCCTACCTGTTGGGCAATTAAGGCAGCATGAGCAAAGTCATTGCCTATCTTTTCTACCTCTTCTTCAGTTAATACATGAGCCTTTAGATCAGCAGTTGGATATACTGTAACTAAGCGAGAAAAACCAGCGGCACTCTGCCTCCCGGAGTGCGTAATTTGGAATAAAATTAATGATTGTTGGTTGAGGCCTTTCATTTCTCTAACTAATTTTTCTAAACTCTTAGCCGTACGCTCATAAATTCCCAATTGATTCTTACGCGCGCGACTCTCTTCCGTAATGGTTAAGGCCTCCACAAAAATTATTCCCGCTCCTCCTTCAGCCAATTTTCGGTACCGTTCAAAAGTAAGGTCAGTAGGATTACCTTGCTCATCAGCATCATTACACTCCATTGGTTGATTTACGAACCGATTAGGAGCAGTCTTTTGCCCAATTAAAAATGGTGTATTTAGCAATGACATTTTTTTCTCCTTCATTAAGCTTATTTCTATAGCTTTAAGAAATATAACAATTTTCTCTTTTGTCAAGTTTAATTTGGGGGATCTCTGAAAAAGCTCCCTCGGCAGCCAATTCCATCAATCCCGCGCCGGCCGGAATCCAGAAAAAAATTAAGATCCTGCATTCCTGCCTGCTTCATGCCTGCTTCATGCCTGCTTCATGCCTGCTTCATGTTTTCACAGGAATGAAAGATTTTTCTTCATCTATTAGATGAATTAAGGGCAAATTCCCAAATTAACCGACGGTCAGAATTTCTCCTAATTGCTTTTTTTTCATCTTTTATTTATACTTCTATTCCTAAATCTATCGTATAGGGAGAAAAGATGAAAAATAAATGTCGCGCCATGGTACTTACCGCTCCCCGGACAATGAGCCTCCAATTATTCGATCTGCCCCAAATAGGTGAAGAAGATGGTCTCCTGCAAGTGGAGTTGGTGGGGGTATGTGGTTCAGATCCAGGAATCTTCGCCGGCAAAACCACGCGAGGCCCCCGACCTTACCCCCTAATATTGGGCCATGAAATAGTGGGACGCATAGCAGCCGTTGGGGAAGAGGCCCAAAAAAGATGGGGAGTTAGGGAAGGAGATCGGGCGGTAATCGAGTATTCTTTTGGTTGCGGAAAGTGTCTGTATTGTCTTTCCGGAAATTATAATCTCTGCGAAGAAAGTTATGCTTATGGTTCAATGATTTCTTGTAAGCATCCACCGCACCTCTTTGGGGGATACAGTGAATATGTATACCTCCATCCGCGGGCCATGGTGCACAAAATTGGGGAGGATATATCTCCCGAAGTAGGAGTGCTTATCTGCGCCGTTTTAGGAAATGCTGTGCGCTGGCTAAGGCAGGTGGGCGGGGTTTCTTTTGCCGATCCGGTAGTAATAATTGGTCCAGGACAACAAGGAATTGCCGGTGTAGCTATAGCTAAGGAAGCTGGAGCTTATCCGATCATCCTCTTGGGCCTGTCCCGCGATAAAAATCGGCTCCAAATAGCCCAACGCTTTGGGGCAGATCATGTCATAAATATTGACCAAGAGGATCCTCAGAAGGTAGTTCAAGAACTCACCAACGGAAGAATGGCTAAGGTTGTAATGGACGTTTCGGGTAATCCTGCTGGCGCAGATTTAGCGATTTCCCTTGCTGGCAAAAAAGGGATTGTGGTCATGCCCGGTCTTTATAAAGGACAAAAAGCCGCCCTAAATTTAGATCAAATAGTTATGCGTGAAATAAGCGTTTACGGAGTACTCTCCCACGATTTTCGCGCGGTTAAAGCAGCTATTCAATTAGCGCGCCAAAGAACTTATCCCTTTGCTGATCTAATTACCCACCGTCTTCCTCTTAGCGAAGCTGAAAAAGCTATCGCTTTAGTAGCCGGAGAAATTAAAGGGGAAGACCCCATTAAAGTAGTATTGGATCCTCATTTAAAATAACCAATAACCAAGGAGGAAATCTTGAAGAAAACCTTCCTCATTAATGATCTATTCTGGATAGGCTTGGCTGTCTCTGTTTGTGCTGGAAGTATAAAACTTGGCTTAGGCTCCTGGCAGCAACCTCATGCTGGCTTTATGCCTTTCCTCAGCGCCTTAGTTTTAGGGGCATTAGCGCTGATAGACCTTCTCCGAGGTCTTATTAACCAATGGAAAGATGAACGATTAGACCGGGAGATCTGGGCCAATATAAACTGGCCTAAGCTATGGCAAACGATCGCCATCCTTTTTGTTTATGTAATCTTATTTTCAACTTTAGGTTTTATTTTCGGTACTATTCTTCTGTTGCTTTTCCTTTTCCGCTTAATGGAACCCAGACCCATCGGCCAAGTAATTTTCGCTTCCTTGATTACTACGGGTTTATTCTATTTAGTATTTAAAATAGGTCTGGAGAGCCAACTCCCCCGCGGAGTTTTGGGGTTTTAAAGGGGGGAAGATAGCTTTGGACATTTTCCATCACCTTTTTTTAGGTTTTGAAGTCGCCCTGCAACCTATTAATCTCTTTTATTGCTTCTTTGGCGTGCTCATTGGTACCTTAGTGGGTGTCCTCCCTGGTCTGGGGCCAGTAGCGGCTATGTCTCTTCTTCTGCCGGCCACCTTTCATACCTCTCCTGTTGCTTCGATCATCATGTTAGCCGGAATTTATTACGGTGCCCAATATGGCGGTTCCACAACTTCTATTTTAGTAAACATTCCTGGCGAAGCTTCTTCAGTAATGACCTGTCTTGATGGTTACCAGATGGCCCGTAAGGGAAGAGCTGGACCGGCTTTAGGCATTAGCGCCTTTGGCTCATTCATTGCGGGAACTTTAGGCATATTGGGCCTTATTTTAGTTGCTCCCCCCTTGGTGGATTTTGCCCTAAAATTTGGGCCGCCCGAATATTTCTCTTTAATGGTCTTAGGCTTAACTGTTCTTACCTTTTTAACCTCTGCTTCTATGATTCGGGCTTTGATGATGGCTGCCTTTGGCTTAGTTATCGGTACAGTGGGGTTGGATAATATTTCTGGTTTAGCCCGTTTTTCTTTTAACATTCCGGAGCTTCTCGACGGGGTAGGACTCGTCCCTCTGGTCATGGGGCTTTTTGGAATTTCGGAAGTCCTCCTCAATATTGAATTAAAAATAAAGCGGGAAATTTTTACGACCAAGGTGACGGGCCTTCTGCCAACTTGGAGTGATTGGGCAAAATCTATCTGGTCTATTTTAAGAGGGACGGTGATCGGCTTCTTTTTGGGAACTCTTCCTGGAGGAGGAGCTGTAATTGCCTCTTTTGTTTCTTATGCTATCGAAAAGAAAGTCTCTCCCTACCCTGAAAAATTTGGCCAAGGAACGATTGAAGGCGTTGCTGCCCCTGAATCGGCAAATAATTCTGCGGCCCAAGCTGCCTTCATTCCTCTACTCACTTTGGGAATTCCCTCCAATGTAGTTATGGCTATGCTCTTAGGAGCTTTAATTATCCATGGCGTCACCCCCGGACCGCTTTTATTGTCTCAACACCCTGATTTATTCTGGGGCGTGGTAGCCAGTATGTATATAGGTAATGCCATGCTATTGGCCTTAAACTTACCCTTGATCGGCATTTGGGTAAAACTTTTAAAAGTACCTTATTCCATTCTTTTTCCCATCATCATCCTTTTTTGCTTAATTGGTTCCTATTCGATAAACAATAGCAGCATTGATGTGCTGATCATGCTCATATTTGGTGTAATCGGCTATTTCATGCGTAAGCTTTCTTTAGAACCTGCTCCTTTAGTCTTAGCTTTTGTGCTGGGCCCCATGCTGGAAACAGCTCTCAGGCTATCTTTAATTAAATCGAAAGGCAGCTTTGCCATATTTTTCGCCAGCCCGATTTCCGCCACCTGTCTTATTATTGCTCTTATACTGCTTATCATTCCTATTTTACCCTGGCTTCGTCGTCGTAGACCAGGGACAGTACTTGAACAGGAAAATGTCACTTAACCAATGATCAAATCCAAAAGCTGAGCGTCAAAACTTTTTAAATTCCAGCTTAATTCAGGCGGGAGGGGGAGAGAGTCTCTCCCCCTCCCGCCTGTTTGCTGCTAGCGAGAAATATTAAAACTGATCGACGGTCCGCCGCCAAAATTATTGACATACAAAAAAGATACTGCTATTTTAGGCAAGAAAAATTTAAAAAGGGAGGAAAAAAATCGATGAAAAAATGGTTTTTATGTCTTTGGGGAACATTAATTTTTATTATGGCCTTAGGAGGAATTATCTGGGCTGCAGATTATCCCACTAAATCCATCACTTTAATTATCCAATACCCTCCGGGTGGATCAACTGATTTGACTGCGCGGGCTTTGGCCAATGCCGCCAAAAAATATTTGGGCCAACCTATTGTGTGCGAAAATAAATCAGGTGGCGGAGGCACAGTCGGGCCCAGCTTAGTGAGGACCAAATCACCTGACGGTTATACTTTGGGCATCATAACGAGCAGCCCCATCATGGCCTTCCATATGGGCAAACTTGATTTTCATCCGGTTAATGATTTAACCCATATCATGCGCTGGGGTAATTATCTCTTCGGCATTGTGGTCCGGGCGGACTCTCCCTGGAAAACTATGGCAGAATTAATCCAATATGCTAAGCAAAATCCTAAGAAATTAACTTATGGATCTCCCGGAGTTGGTACTCCTCCCCATCTGGCCATGGAAGAGCTAAGTATGGCAGCTGGCATGCAGTTGACGCACATGCCTTACAAGGGCATTGCCGAAAATAACGCTGCTCTTTTAGGCGGGCATATCGACGTAGTTTCGGATTCTTCGGGATGGGCTCCTTTAGTAGATGCCGGCAAATTCAGGCTCTTAGCCATTTATAGTGAACAACGCTGCCAACGTTATCCCCAAGTCCCCACAATGAAAGAAGTTGGGTATGACGTGGTGGCCAGAAGCCATTTGGGCTTAATTGGGCCAAAAGGAATTCCTCAGCCAATAGTTGCCAAAATCCATGATGCTTTTAAGAAATCTATGGATGACCCTGAGTTTCTCAATGTTATGAAAAAATTCGATATGAATAATTATTATCTGGGGCCGGCAGATTATGAAAAATATATTCGGCAAGAATTTGAGCGTATAGAAAAATTAGTCAAAAAACTTGGGCTGGAAAAACAATAATGGCCAAAACCCATTGCTTTCGAGTATTTTAGGCCGGAGAAAGATTTTCTCCGGCTTTTTTATTTTGCACTCCTTTGATCTAATATTTAGGAAGGCGATAATCATTAAAACTTTTAGAGGGTCAAAGAAAAAGTAATTTGTAAAAAGTTAGTTTTTCCCCTATAATTTAAAATTGAAATATGAGATTCTTCATCACCTTCGAGGGCATAGAAGGGTGCGGCAAAACCACCCAAATCAATCATTTAGCCTCTTTTTTAGAAAAAAAAGGACAACTCTTTCTCCTTACCCGCGAACCCGGAGGGACAAAATTAGGAGAAAAGATTCGGGAAATTCTTCTTTTAGCCCATAATGACCGAATTGACCCTTGGACGGAACTTTTCCTCTATTTGGCCGACCGGGTGCAACACTACCGCCAGATTATTTTACCAGCTCTGCAAGAAGATAAAATTGTATTGTGCGACCGCTTTATGGATGCTACTTTGGCCTATCAAGGATTCGGTCGGCAACTTGATCTTAACTGGTTAGAAGAAATTCATCGGCGCAGCATGGGGGAAATAAAACCCAATTTAACCTTTCTCCTCGACCTCCCTCCCGAAGAAGGGTTAAAGCGGGCCTGGCACAGAATAGCCAAACAAAAAATTAAAGAAGATCGCTTTGAAAAAGAAAGTTTGGATTTTCACCAACGGGTGCGGGAAGGTTATCTCTTCTTAGCTCAACGCGAACCCGAAAGATTTGTCATTCTCAATGGCCTGGAGGATGAAAATAGTTTGCACCAAGAAATTTTACGACATCTTCCTCAAGAATTATATAGCTGATTATGTCTTTTAAAGAAATTTGGGGACAGGAAAAAGCTATAAATATTTTAAAGAATGCTTTACAGAGCGGCCGCTTGGCTCATGCTTATCTCTTCGTCGGGCCAGACGGGGTGGGCAAAAGATTAACCGCCTTTAATTTAGCCAAGACCTTGAACTGTCTTACCCCGCCCAATACCGATGATTGTTGTGACCAATGTTCCTCCTGTGAGAAATTCCAGGCCAGTATTCATCCCGATTTAACCTTAATAGAGCCGGTCGGGGAGGTGATTAAAATTGGTCAACTGCGTGATTTACAGGCCCGCCTTCGTTTCCGCCCCTGGGAAGGAAAAGCGCGCATTTGTATCTTAGAGGCTGCCGAAAGTATGAATGAAGAAGCGGCTAACGCTTTCCTCAAAACTTTGGAAGAGCCGCCGGCAGATACTTACTTTTTTCTGATCACTTCCCGACCGCACATGCTTCTCCCCACAATTCTGTCTCGCTGTCAATGGGTTAAATTTCAATCTCTTACTAATGGACTAATCGCCCGCATCCTCATCGAAAAACACTCTTTCCCCCAAGATAAAGCATTTTTCTTGGCCGCGCTGGGGGAAGGAAGCGTAAGCCGCGCTCTGGCTTTTAGCCAACGTTTGGAATTTTCCAAGCGCTTAGAATGGCTAAAGATGCTGGATACTTTGTCTATAAAATCTTTTAGGGAAATTTCGGCCTTTAGTGAAGAAATAGCGCGGAATGAACAAATTAATGATCTCCTCGAACTTTGGAAAATTTGGGTGCGCGATCTGGCGCTTTATAAGATTAGAGCTGAAAAAAAAGAAAATGTTAAACTAACCTTAATTAATCACGATTTAGAAGAGCAAATTGGCCGGGAGGCTCAGAAATACTCCTGGCCAGACCTTGATTTTATTTTTAAGCGACTGGTTCAGGCCCAAAAAAACGTGGAATATAAAGTCAACCCCCAACTGGTCTTAGAAAATTTAATGGTGCACATCCAAAAAAATCTTAAAGAAAGAGGGGTCGCTAATCATTCTGTTAGTTGACCCAAAGAAACAGAAAGAAAATGAAAGTGGTGGGCATTAAATTCCGGGATCATGGCCGGATTTATGATTATGATGCTACCGGCTTTTCTTTGAAGGAAAGAGATATTGTAATAGTGGAGACTGATCGCGGCCCGGAATTAGGCTATGTGGCCCGGGCCCCCTTGGAAAGAGACCCTGCTCATTTTCCTAAACCTTTAAAAAAAGTAATGCGCCTCGCTGATGAGGTGGACATGGAAAGAGGTCGGGAAAACCTGCTCCGGGAAAGAGAAGCTAAAAAGCTCTGTTTGGCCAAGATACAGGAATATAATCTCCCCATGAAGCTTATTGGGGTTGACTCTTTCTTTGATGGGAGTAAAATAATTTTTTATTTTGTTTCTGATGGACGAGTTGATTTTCGCACGTTGGTGAAAGATTTGGCTTGTGCTTTTAAAACCCGGATAGAGATGCGCCAAGTAGGAGTGCGGAACGAAACAAAAATGATCGGCGGAGTGGGCACCTGCGGTCGCGAATTCTGCTGTGGAATGATGCTCAAAGAATTTGCCCCGGTATCCATCAAAATGGCCAAGGAGCAAAATTTGGCTCTGAACCCCCAAAAGATATCCGGAGCCTGTGGCCGTCTAATGTGTTGCTTGGCTTACGAGTATGAGACTTATCTCGAACTCAAAAAAGACTTTCCCAAGATCGGGAAAAGAGTGGTAACTCCCCAGGGCTCAGGGAAGGTGGTAAATCAGAATATATTTAATCAAAAAGTCCGGGTGGCCCTGGATGATGGTCAAGAAATCGAATTTCCTTTGCCGGAAATCCGGGAAGAAACACTCTTCGACAAATACAGGAAGGGCAAATGAAAAGAATTTATTTTACCACGCCTATCTATTATGTAAATGCCGAACCCCATCTCGGTCATGCCTATACTACTATTGTGGCTGATGTGCTTAACCGCTTCTACAAGCTGGCCGGCTACGAAACTTTTTTCCTTACGGGAACGGATGAGCATGGAGATAAAGTAGCCCAAGCGGCGCGAGCTGCCGGTGAATCTCCCCAATCTTATGCTGACCGGATTAGTGCTCTATTTCGCCATCTCTGGCCTAAGCTCCAAATTACCAATGACCGCTTCATCCGCACCACGGAGGAGGCTCACAAACGGGTAGTGCAACTTATTTTGCAAAAGGTTTATGAAGCAGGAGACATATATTTTGGAGAATACGGCGGCCATTATTGCCGAGGCTGTGAACGTTTTTTGACGGCCAAAGAACTGGTCGAAGGCAAGTGTCCCGACCATGGTACAGAGCCCGAATTCATAAAAGAGAAAAATTACTTCTTCCGCATGAGTAAATACCAATCTTGGCTAATTGATTATATTCAAAATAATCCGGAGTTCATTCGCCCCCAACGTTATCGAAATGAAGTACTGGGTTTCCTCCGTGATCCTTTGGAAGATCTTTGTATCTCCCGTCCCAAAACTCGCTTAGAGTGGGGGATTCCCCTCCCCTTCGACCCCAACTATGTAACTTATGTTTGGTTTGATGCTTTGATCAACTACCTTACCGGTATCGGCTACCCCGATGGAGAACTCTTCCCCAAGTTTTGGCCTGTCTGCCAACATCTCATTGCCAAAGATATTCTTAAGCCCCATGCTATTTATTGGCCAACTATGTTAAAGTCAGCTGGCCTACCTCTTTTCCAACATTTAAATGTCCATGGCTATTGGATCATCTCGGAATCAAAAATGTCCAAGAGTCGGGGCAATATAGTTAAACCCTTAGAATTGGCCGAGAAATATGGGTTGGATGCTTTCCGTTACTTTCTTTTGCGAGAGATGACTTTTGGCCTGGATGCCAATTTCAGTGAGAGCGCCTTAGTAAACCGCTTAAACGCCGATTTGGCGAATGATTTGGGTAACTTGGTTAGCCGCACCTTAACCATGGTAGAAAAATTTTATCAGGGTGCAATTCCCCCGCCAGGCGAAAAAGAAGAAATAGACCGAGAATTATCTATTGCTTGCTTACAACTCGCCCAAGAAGCCGAAAAATTATTCGCTGATTTGGCTTTCCATCGCTTCTTGGCCAATACCTGGGAAATAATTAACCTGGCCAATAAATATATCGATACCCGCGCTCCCTGGGCTTTGGCTAAAGATATTAATAAAAAAGGACTTTTAGGTACCGTTCTTTATCAACTTCTCGAAACCCTCCGCTTTATAAGCGTCTTTATCTCTCCGGTAATGCCCCAAACAAGCGCGAAGATTTTTCACCAACTTGGCATCTCTAATCCTGATCTCAAGACCCTAGCCAGTTTACAGAAATGGGGCGCTCTGCCGCCGGGAGGAAAAATTTGCAAAGGTGAAGCTCTTTTCCCCCGGGTCGATGACCAATGGATAAGAAAGGAAAATGAAAAAATGACTACTGCCCATTTGATTACTATGGAAGATTTTCAAAAGTTGGACTTAAGAGTTGGCAAAATTCTGGCTGCTGAAAACATTAAAAAATCAGAAAAACTTTTAAAACTCACTGTGGATTTAGGAGAGATGCGCACCGTCGTAGCCGGCCTAGCTCGAGATTATCGACCGGAAGAAATTGTGGGTAAAACTGTTATTTTAATAGCCAATCTGCAACCGACCAAAATAATGGGCATTGAATCTCAAGGAATGATTTTGGCTGCGGAAAGCAAGGCTGGAATCAGTCTGCTCACTTTGGATAAGGAGGCTGAGGTAGGGGCTAAGGTGCGCTGAACTTTACGCCCCTTCATCTGCGTCAAGGATTTCGCCATATAGGTCATAAGCTGTAGCTTTGGTAATTAATACTCTCTTTATTTCTCCCCGAGCTGCTTTTCCTTTATTTAGGAAAGTAACTCCGTCCACTTCTGGGGCTTGGCCGGGAGTTCTTCCCTGCCATAAAATACCTTTCTTCTTTGCTGGTTCCTCAATTAAAACTTCCATGACGCGCCCCACTTTTTCCTTCTGCTTGCGCCAAGAAATCCTCCTCTGGGCCAGCATGATCTGCCGATACCGTTCTTCCTTAACTCTTTCTGGAACATGTCCTTTTAGATAAGCTGCTGGAGTGCCTTCTTCGCGCGAATAAATAAAAACTCCTAAATGATCGAACTGTGCTTCTTTTACAAAATCAAGCAATCTTTGAAATTTCTTTTCTGTCTCCCCTGGAAAACCGACGATCAAAGAAGTACGCAGCACCATTTCGGGCACTTCTTTTCTAATCCGCTCTAAAAGTTGCCATACCTTAACGCTGGTATAAGGCCTATTCATGGCGGTTAAAATTTGGTCATCAATATGTTGCAGAGGTAAATCGAGATATTTACAAATCTTTTCTTCCTCTTTGATCACGGAAATTAAATTGTTATCGATATGGGCTGGATGAGCATAAAGGAGACGAATCCACTTAAGGCCAGGAACCTTCACCAATCTTCTTAATAAATTTGTTAAATCGCCGCTTCGCCGAAGATCGCGGCCATAGTTAGTTATATCTTGGGCAATAAGATTTATCTCTTTTACGCCTTGGCCAACGAGCCATTCAGCCTCCTCAATCACCGAGCTAATTTTCCGGCTGCGCAATTCCCCGCGAATTTGCGGAATCACGCAATAAGCACAGCAATTGGCGCATCCTTCAGCAATCTTTATATAAGCGCTTCCCGGAGCAGTAGATAAGAGACGAGGCGTTTGGTGGTCATATAAAAAAGTAGGCCGCCTTACAAATTCTCGGCGCGGAAGTTTTTTTTGCATGAGCTTATTAAGAAATTTCGCCAGTTGCGGGATATATTCTAAACCTAAGAATAGATCAACCTCGGGGAGCTCTTGAACCAGAGTGGATTTATAACGTTGTGGAAGACATCCGGTCACTACTAAATATTCATACTGACCTCTTTCTTTAGCTTGGGTTGCCTCCAGAATGGCCGTCAATGATTCCATCTTGGCTTCTTTGATAAAAGCACATGTATTAATAATCGCTACGGTAGCTCGGCCATGGGGAGAGGGAATCCATCCCTCCTCTCTTAAAAGGCCAAGCATTACTTCACTATCTACTAAATTTTTGGCACACCCCAAGCTTAACAAATGGACGGTTTTGGAAAAATTTTTCATAAGCCGCAAATTAGCGCGTTCTCCCGGGCATTTTAAAGACTTCTACTCCCGCCGGAGGTGTGAAGTGAAAGAGGGCATCGGAGAGTTTATTATTGAATTTGACCTTAGAAAAGTTAATGGTTGTTATATTCCCCATGGCATCCTGGATTTGGGCCTGGATAATTTTAAAACTTCCCTTCTCCACCAGCAAAAAAAGCTTTTCCAAACTTCCCTGGTTTTCTACAGGAGTGAACTCCAGGGCGTAATTGGCTCCCGCGGAAGGATCTTTAAGGAAGCGGGTCCGGAAATCTTTTTGCAAATTGCCTAACCCGGCCAGAAAAGTTTGGGGGGCTTTAGACTGAAAGGCCTGGCTCATAGGCGACACAATGACCTGTTTTTCTTCTGGCCGATAGTTCCACAGATTCTGCCCATCAGAAATAATCTCTTGCTTGGTGGGCTTTTGATAAATCCAGCGCATCTTCCCGGGTTTTTTGAAATATACCACTCCGGCTGCTTCCTGTTTCCGCCCTAAACTTTTTAAAAAAGACTCCTGCTGGAAATTAGCTTGAAAGTCTTGATTATTTTCGTATTGTTCTTGAATTTTTGCTACTACTTCTTCCAAAGATAGAACTTGCCCTTGGACTAACCATGGCCAAACCAGTATGGAAATCAGCACAACTAATATGCTCATTTTCCTGAACATATAAACACTCTCTTTTACCTATTTTTCATAATTTTTTAATATATACTTCGCGGGGTTTGCTGCCATCGGCCGGTCCAACGATTCCTTCTTTTTCCATTCTTTCGATCATCCGCGCCGCCCTATTGTAGCCAACCCTCAGCCTTCTTTGCAACATAGAAATGGAAGCTTGCCTGGACTCGGCCACCAGGGCCACGGCCTGGTCATACATTTCATCATAGCCATCAGCTTCGGTTTCCACCGTTTCTTCTTTGGGCTTTAAAATAGTGTGATCATAAACTGGTTTAGCTTGTTTCTTCCAGAACTCCACCACTCTTAAAATTTCCACTTCCGAAACATAGGCTCCATGGACCCGCACCAAGCGCGAAGTTCCCGGCGGAAGAAAAAGCATATCTCCGGAACCCAAAAGATGTTCCGCGCCGTTAGCGTCTAAGATCGTGCGCGAATCAGTCTTCGAGGAAACCTGGAAGGAGATGCGGGTGGGAAAATTCGCTTTGATCACGCCCGTGAGTACATCTACGGAAGGCCTTTGGGTAGCGATCAACAAATGAATCCCCGCCGCCCGGGCCATCTGGGCTAAACGAGTTAAAGAGGCTTCCACATCGCGGGCTGAGACCATCATCAAATCAGCTAATTCATCGATGACTATTACAATAAAAGGGAGCAGGGTCAAATTCTCTCCGGTTCTTTCCTCCAGTCCTTCTGTCTCTGGCAAAAGAATTCCTCCTTTTTTGCGCGCCTCTTTTAACTCTTTATCTACTTTTTGATTATACCGCTCAATATTCCGTACCCCCTTTTCGGCCATCAAGCGATAGCGAATCTCCATCTCTTCGGTCGCCCACCGGAGGACTTGGGCCGCTGCTTTAGGATCATAAACCACCGGATGAAGTAAATGGGGAATACCATCATAGACCGAGAGTTCCAAGCGCTTGGGGTCGATCATTAAAAATTTAACTTCTTCTGGATCAGCTTTATAAAGAATACTGCAGACCATAGAATTAAGCGAAACGCTTTTTCCTGTGCCCGTGGCTCCAGCAACTAAGAGGTGGGGCATCTTGGCTAAGTTAGTAACAAAAGGCGTACCGAAGATATCTTTACCCAAAGCCAAAGTAAGTTTTGATTCTGAGTTAGTAAATTCTTCACTGGCCAGGATGTCTTTTAAATAAACGGGCTCGCGGATGGAATTAGGAATTTCAATACCCACGGCTGCTTTACCTGGAATGGGGGCGACGATGCGGACGCTAATGGCACGCAGAGCTAAGGCTAAATCATCACTCAAGCTGACGATTTTGTTAATTTTAACTCCCGGCGCAGGTTCATATTCATACATAGTTATAACTGGACCGGGACGAACCTCGACCACTTTTCCTTCTACGCCAAACTCGGCCAAACGTTTTTCTAAAATCTTGGCATTAGCCAGGAGACTATCTTTATCAATTTTTATTTCTTTTTGTTCCGGATCTTCCAATAAAGATAAAGGGGGTAGCACATAGGATCCGCGCGAATCGAGAAAAGTAAAGTGCTCTTGCTTTTCCGGGATGGGCGGAGGCTGCTCTGGGGGTTCCTTCTTTATAATCAAAGGAACTTCCTTCTGGTCCTCGCGGTCAGCTGGTTTAGGCTTTTTTTCTCTCTTTCTGCGCCAGCTTTTACTTAAATTGGTCATTTTTTTAAAGATGGATTGGCCAAAAAAAACTAAGGCCCGCCCAATTTCGATCCAAGAGAGGTTAGTCAAAACCATAAGCGAGATGATCAGCACTACTGCAAACAAGAGATATGCACCACTGATATTTAAATATCTTTCCGCTATCCTCCCCAAAAAATACCCTAAAGCCCCACCACTCTCTAATAGGATGCCCTGGAAACTAATTTTACCGACAAATAAAGAAAGCACGCCCATCCCTGCTAAAAAAAGACCCCCAAAGGCCGCAAGCTTAATTCCTGTAAATGGTTTGACTTCTTGCTGAAAAGATCTAAAAGCCAAAATAAACAGTAATATGGGCCAAATAAAGGCGGGCCAACCAAAAATTTGGAAGCAAATGTCCGCAATATACGACCCTGCTAAACCAATTAAGTTGGTTGGTTGGCGTGGTTCAGAAGGTTGATTATTGAAGGATGGATCATGGGGATTAAAAGATAGGAGACTAAGAGTTAAAATAATACCTAAAGCGGCAAGGAGAATTCCCAGGATTTCTCTTTTTAAATTACTTTCTCCCAAGGTTTTTTTAGCCATTTGTTTAAATAATACCACAGGCCATGGACAGAGGCAACTAACAAACCCCGCAATCTCTAACTGCAGAGTTAGGTTTTTAAAATTAAAAAGGAAATTTTAATGTTCCCCTAACATCCCTCTCCCCAGCGCGGCTACACCTTAATTATTAATGGGAATATAAAATAAATGACATCTTGAGGCGAGTTCGGCCAGCCCCAAGGACTTGCCCTACGAGAAATTAAAAAATCTCAAATGTAGGGCAAGGGCTTGACCCTTGCCGCCTTTGGTTTAATTTCTTATGGCGATTTATGCCACGATCTCATTGGAAAAAATCCATAAGACCAGACCATGGGGGAAGGTAAGGATGATAATCGTAAATATTTAATTGCTCCCATTAATGAAAATGGGCTAACCTTGGCTGAAATGGTCAGAGGCAGTCCTTTATTAGGGAGCATAGGGCAGATTTCTCATGATGGTCTCGCGCACTTTTTCCATCAAAGTCTTCGCCTCAGCAGGAGGGAGGTTTTTAGTGGGGATAGGTTGATCTATATGTATGGAAATAGTCCCGGGCCAAAAACACCAGCCATGTCGCGGAAGCATTCGAAAACTGCCGCTGATGGAAAGGGGAACTATAGGGAATTTAGCATGCTGAGCCAAAAGAAATGCCCCTCTTTTAAATTCTTTAACATGGCCATCGGGTGTGCGTGTCCCTTCCGGAAAAACAATTATGGATATTCCCTTTTTCAAAATACCGGCCGCTTTCTTCAGACTTTTTAAGGCCGATTGGGCACTTTCTCGATCGATTAATATATGCTCCGCCAGATAAAGAAACCAACCAAATATGGGAAACCAAATAAGCGACTTCTTGGCCAGAAAGCGCACCGGAAAAGGACAGGCCGAAATTATGGCCGGAATATCTAAAATGCTGGCATGGTTGGAGACCAAGATATAAGCTTCATTGAGGCACAAATTTTCTAATCCCGAAACTTGCAAGCGAATCCTATTGGCCCAAAGTAACCAATTAACCCAAAGCTTTTGGAAAAAAGAAGGCCATTTCCCTGATCTATCTATGAAACAACTGGCCAATGCGGGTAGGAAGAGAATGGCGGTGAAAATAACAGCGGAGAGGATTAAAAATAACGCCCTCAGGAAAGCTGACCACTCGAAATTGCGCTGACCATCCATTAATCATTTATAAAGAGATTCAGGGATGGCGCTTCTAGCCACCCCTGAAATTACTTCTTATTTTTTAAAGGACATATCAAAACCAACCAAACGTTCATCCGTACGCGCTTTCCAATTCAACCTTTCGCTTACTCCGTAAATATCGATCTGCTGATAAGTCCACGCCCAGGGCACTTCTTCTTTAATAACCTTTAAAGCTTCGGAGTAAATCTTGAGGCGTTTATTCTTATCCATGGTAGTAATCCCTTGATCGATAAGCTCATCGAGCTTAGGGAAGGAGACATTGGAAAGTAATTTACCGGTGCGCATTAGGGGAGCAATAGTAAAATCAGCATCAAAACTGGTATTCCCCCAACCAAGAAGGTAAGCAGGAGCAGCGTTATGGGAATACATCATGTTCATATAAGTACCCCATTCGTGAGTTCGTACGGTGGCATTAATACCAATCTTTCTTAAATCACCCGCTACCGCTTCGGCCATTTCTTTGTCCATTAAATATCTTCCGCTTGGCGAATTAATAACAAAGTCAAAGCCCTTAGCATAGCCGGCTTCCGCCAAAAGCTTTTTGGCTTTTTCTGGATCGTATTCATAAGGTTTAATATTGGGATCATAACCAAAATGGTTAGGAGTTAAGGGTGACCCCAAAATAATTCCATTCCCTTCCAAAACTTTTTTAATGTTCGTCTTCATATCTACGCCCATAGCAATAGCTTGCCGTACTCTCTTATCAGCTACTGGTCCGCCTTTTAAAGTATCAAAAGCCATGAAAATAACCCGGACGCTGGGTACTTTAGATACAAACGAGCGTCCTTTCCAATCCATAAGTCGCGAAAGATGCGGAGGTATATTGACCACAATATCTGCTTCGCCGGTTTGCAAGGCGGCAACTCTCGTAGTCGCTTCGGGGATAGGACGGAAGATAATTTTCTTAATTTTGGGAGCTCCCCGGAAATATTTATCATTGGCTTCGAGTAGAATATGATCATCCTTTACCCAGCGCACGAATTTATAAGGCCCTGTGCCCACTGGGTTTAAAGCAAAATGGGCAGGCCCCTTTTCTTGAAAATATTTTATGGGCAGGGGTTGTCCATAAATACAGAGAATAGCTTCCATTACTGGGTAAGGAGCTTTGGTTATAATTCTGAAGGTGTAGTCATCTAGCACCTCTACTCTCTCAATTACCCCCTGAAAGACTGTCTGGCGCAGTTTCTGTTTGGGATCAGCCATACGTTCTAAAGCCAATTTAAAGCAAGCAGCGGTCAAATCCTCGCCGTTGTGAAACTTCACTCCTTTGCGAATTTTGAACTCCCAGGTAGTCTCATTTACTAACCTATAGGACTCCGCTAAAAGCTTTTCAGGTTTCATGTTAGGATCTCTTTGGAGCAAAGTATCGAAAAGATGGAGGTGAACATTCCATGCTGGCGTTTCCATATGGTTATGGGGATCCATGGTTGTAGGGTCTACTCCTTGCGCAATTACCAGAGTATCTTTATCCCTACCCTCGCCAACACCTAAGCCAAGGCCACCAAAGACCAAAACTAAAATTAAAAAACCAAACCATGCCTTTTTCATAATTCCTCCTTTTTAAGAATTTATTTTTTAGAGCTTTTTTCACTCTTAGCTCTCTGAAGTACATACTTGCAAACCCTTTAAATTTTATTAAGAAAATAAATGACTCTCCCAGACCTCGCTGAGCGCCCCGAGAAAGAAATAAATAAAATTATTAAAAAATAAAATTTCCTCTACGTTCTCTGTGGGCTCTCCGAAAAATAAATTTTGATTTCGGCTTTGCCGCGCTGGGTCCTCTGAGTTTAATAAAAATCTTATAACTGCGTCAACCGCGGATCTAAAATGTCCCGCATCCAGTTACCTAAAAGATTAATTCCCAAAACAACTAACATAATTACTAACCCAGGGAAAGTGGCCAGCCACCAAGAAGTAAAAAGATAAACTCGGCCATCCGCCAACATTCCGCCCCAAGTAGGCGTAGGGGGTTGAATCCCCAACCCTAAAAAACTCAAGGCCGATTCCATAATGATCATGCGGGCCATCTCTAAAGAAATAATAACTATGCAAGGTGGAACCACATTAGGAAATAAATGTTTAAAAATGATCCGGCTATTTGATCCCCCCAAGGCTTTTATAGAAGTTATAAATTCTTTTTCTCGCAAAGAGAGTACCTCCGCGCGAATTACGCGCGCATAAATTACCCAGCCGGTAATGCCCATCACTATGATTATATTTTGTAAATTGGGCCCCAGAACAGCAATAATGGCGATAGCCAGAAGGATAAAAGGAAAGGCTAACTGAACATCAGCCAAGCGCATAAAAATATTATCTATTTTCCCACCATAAAATCCGGAAAGCAGTCCAATCATGGTGCCTAAAATTGCTGAAAAGGCCACGGCCGAAGTGCTGATAACCAAAGAAATACGGGCTCCATAAATCAGGCGACTAAGAATATCTCGGCCCAGATGATCTGTTCCTAATATATAGGCTGGGTCAGATCCCGCTTGCCAAAAAGGCGGTAGAAGACGTTTTTCTACATCTTGCAAAATGGGGTCATGGGGCGAAATAAGAGGAGCAAAGATACTCGCAAAAATTACTCCTAAGACCATAATTAAACCAAAGACCGCCCCTTTATTTTCCAATAATTTGCGCCATATTTTGCGCCACCGCATAGCCCGGCGTTCTTCGGTAAGAAAATCTAAGGATTTAGCGGCTTGTTCAAAAATTTGCATTGCCCAATCCTCTTATCCCAGCTTAACCCGCGGATCAAGATAAGTATAAATTATATCTACCAGGAGGTTTACCAATACAAAAATAGAGGCCAGAATAAATACGGCCGCTTGCACTACTGGATAATCGCGATTATAAATAGCCTGCACAGCCAATCGCCCCACACCCGGCCAAGCAAAGATGGTCTCGGTTATTACTGCTCCTCCTAAAAGTGTCCCCAATTCCATACCTACAATCGTGACTACAGGAATAGAGGCATTCTTTAAAGCATGTTTTAAAATAACCATTTGGGGGCTTAAACCCTTAGCTTTAGCCGTCTTCATGTACTCTTGCCCCAAAACTTCCAACATACTGGACCGCATCATGCGGGCTGTGCGGGCCATGCTATACATACCTAAAGTAATGGCCGGCAGAACCAAATTCTCGATGCCCCCTCGCCCCGAAGAAGGAAACCATTGTAAGATAACGGAGAAGATTAAAATAAGCATAACTCCTAACCAGAACACCGGCGTTGATTGCCCTAAGAGCGCTCCAGTCATGCCAATATGGTCCAATAGGGAATTTCTTTTTATGGCCGAAATAATACCCACTGGGATAGCGATGATGAGAGCAATCGCTAAAGCCGCTAAAGTAAGTTGAATAGTAGCGGGCATACGTTCTAATACTAAGCTCAACGCGGGCTGATTGTGCCGGAAAGACTGCCCAAAATCCCCCCGCAAGGTCCCCTTGAAAAACCGCCAATATTGGACGATCAAAGGATCATTGAACCCCATTTCTTGCCGGAACTGGGCCACCTGTTCAGGCGTAGCATCCATAGGCATAAGTAAAGCTGCTGGATCACCCGTTAAATGGAGGATAATAAAAACGACTATGGATATACCGATGAGAACGAAGATTGAATGAAACAGTCGTTTGATAATATAAGCCTTCAAATTCCCTACCTATTTATAAAAATTGATCATCTATTTTTATTATCACAATTTTTATAAAAAATTAAGGATTTTATATAACATAAAATTTTTGATAAAACAATGACGAAAAAAACTGACCGTCTAACAGTTTTATTATTTCTTACCAACAGGGAAAAGACGGAAGGATGAAAGACTCTCTTCCTTCCGCCTGAATTAGGCAGAAATTTCAAAAATGATCAAGGTTCAAGATTTAGAAAAAGATTGACATTCATTTAAAACTCCTGATATCTTAAAAAAAATTCAGCGAAACAGAGTAAAGGTAATAATTTTGACTTTAATAAAAATTTTTCTACTTATTTTACTTTTAATCATTGGAGCAACATTTTGCTCTTTAAATCGCCAGGAAATCGTTCTCCGTTACTTTTTGGGTTGGAGCACTGGACCATTTCCTTTATTTTTATTAATCATTATTTCCTTATTAATCGGATCAACAATAGGGTTTTCCATGGGTTGGGGAGAAAGGAGGAGATTACAAGGAGAAGCCAAGAAATTGAAGAAAAGAATGAAAGAATTAGAACACGAGATAAAGATGCCAAGCGTCTCAGGAGAAAGTGATGAAAAACAAAATATTTCCTGACCTTCTGCAAATCTCTTTCCTAATTGACCTATCTCAGAAGGAGCGGAAAAGCCTTGCCCGATTCACTAATATTTCTACTCAATTATTCTGAACAATTCATTTATACCGGCCTTTTTTTAATCCTTATCCTTTCCGGATTAGGGCTTCCCATTCCCGAAGAAATAACTTTATTGGCTGGAGGCTTTTTTGTTCATTTAGGGTTTACGCGTTTATATCCCACCATGGTGGTCATCTTTGTGGGTGCCTTAGCAGGCGATATGACCCTGTATTCCATAGGCCGGAAATGGGGTCAGGGGATCATTACTCACCGCCTGATGCGCAAGATCTTCTCGGAAAAACGATTAGAACGGGCCAGGCAATTTTTTGCAACCCATGGGAACAAAGCTATTTTTATCGCGCGCTTTTTTTCCGGTTTCCGCGTAGCTGCCTTTTTGGCTGCCGGAACTATGGGTATGAAACCAGGAAAGGTATTGCTCTATGATACTTTCGCCGCTCTTATCATGGTTCCGGTCTTGGTTTCCGTGGGCTGCTTTTTTGGAGAAAATATTAGCTGGCTGATTAGATTGTTTACCAGAATTGATTTTTTGCTAAAATTGCTATCTGTGATGGCAGGTGTAGCTGTCTTGGTTTATTTAATCATTAAAAGGAAAAAAACATTTAATTAATGCATCTCTTTCCTTTGCCCCAAAAGGGTTAACCTTCCCCGCCCGTACCTATGAAGGAAGCAGCGCCTCATTTAAATGAGTCTCTCCCCTCCCGCCTGAATTAAGTCGAAAATTAAAAAGTGATCAGCGATCAGATACTTCCATTATTGACTCCTTGTTTTTGAAATGATAATCTAAAATCATGCTTGATTTAAAATTTGTTAGAGAGCATCTGAGCGAAGTTAAGGAAAGAATAGGCAAGCGGGGCCTACCCATTGATTGGGATTTATTTGTGAACCTTGATAAAGAAAGGAGAGAAATCCTCCAAGAAGTTGAACAATTGCGGGCTGGGCGCAATCAAGTTTCTGATTTAATTGCTCGGAAAAAGAAAAATAAAGAAGACCCTACGGTAGAGATAGCTGAAATGCGCGAAGTTTCCGCACGCATCAAGGAATTAGAAACTACTTTAGAGGCTAAAGAAGAGGCTCTGCGCCAGCTGTTAATGGAGATGCCCAACCTTCCTCATGAAAGCGTAATCGTCGGAAAAGGGGAAGAAGATAATTTAGAAATAAGGCGCTGGGGAAAAATTCCAGAGTTTTCATTTGCTCCTCGACCACATTGGGAGATTGGGGAAGAATTGGGTATTCTGGATTTTGACCGGGGAGCAAAAATCGCGGGCGCGCGCTTCACCCTTTATAAAAGAGAAGGGGCTCTATTAGAAAGGGCTTTAATAAATTTTATGCTTGATCTGCATACTAAAGAACATGGGTATCAAGAAGTGCTGCCTCCCATCCTGGTGAATCGCAAGAGCATGACCGGTACTGGTCAGTTACCCAAATTTGAAGAAGACTTATTTCGGGTAATTGATCCCGATTATTTTTTGATTCCCACTGCAGAAGTTCCCGTAACTAATATTCACCAAGATGAAATTTTAGCCGAAGAGGAGTTGCCCATATATTATGCTGCCTTTACTCCTTGCTTTCGCAAAGAAGCTGGCTCTTATGGAAAGGATACACGTGGTTTAATCCGCCAGCATCAGTTTAATAAAGTTGAATTAGTTAAATTTACTACGCCGGAGACTTCTTATGCGGAACTAGAAAGATTAACCCGTGATGCTGAAGAAGTCTTGAAACGTTTAGGCATTCCGTACCGGGTCGTAATGCTTTGTACAGGAGATTTAGGATTTTCCGCGGCTAAAACTTACGACCTCGAGGCCTGGTTGCCAGGGCAAGGAGTTTATAAAGAAATTTCTTCCTGCAGCAATTTCGAAGATTTTCAGGCTAGGCGGGCTAATATTCGCTACCGCCCCAAAGGAAAAAAAGGAACGGAGTTTGTCCATACGCTCAACGGCTCCGGATTGGCCATTGGGCGAACCGTGGTAGCTATTTTAGAGAACTATCAGCAGGAAGACGGCAGTGTGATTATCCCGGAAGCGCTTATTCCTTATATGGGCATAAAAAAAATTGTCAAATCGCCCGCGGGCATGAAATAATGAGGAGGGATGGCCGAGTGGTCTAAGGCGGCGGTCTTGAAAACCGCTTCCCCGCAAGGGGACGTGGGTTCGAATCCTACTCCCTCCGCCAAAATTAAAGGACAGAGCGCCTAGCGTAAGCGCAAAGCAAGAACATAGAAATTGGACGCAGATAAACGCAGATTTACAGGAGAAAATAAAAAAAGAAAGCAATAAATTAATTGCCCTTTTCATAGAGACGAACAGTAATTCCTTTGCTTGGATCCATTTTTATTTATTTATAAATCCTGTTTATCTGCGTTAATCTGCGTCCTATATAAAAATTAAGGAGAGATGACCGAGTTGGCCTAAGGTGCTCGCCTGCTAAGCGAGTGTACGCCGAAAGGCGTACCGCGGGTTCGAATCCCGCTCTCTCCGCCACAAAAATTTAATTTATTTATTTTTTATTAATGGGGCATTAAATAAATGACATTTATCTAAGCACCTCCCCATTATCCATGTAATCGTGTGTCCTCCGACTCTCCCCAAGTAAAGACTGGGTCGTACTAACTGGAAAAGCATGAAGAAGGCCAGAAAACAACGAAACCACGTTTAATTCGTCAGGAAGCAAAAATCGAAATAAAAATTGACTTTAACCCTTTTAAGAGATCTCGAGATCCCGGAAAAACCCCTACCTATGAAAGAATATGGGGCTCATTTTAATGAGCCTCTCTCCCGCCCGCCTGAATTAAGCTGGAATTTAAAAACTGATCGACGGTCAGAAGATTTTTGGCTTGACAAAATTTCCTTAATAAAATATTTTTTTAATCTATATTTTTATAACCAAAAAGCGGCAAAAAAACTAAAAGGAGGGAAAGATGAAGAAATTTACAGTTTGGGGATTAATTTGGATTCTGGCTTTTGCAGGTTTGGGATTAGATGGGCTGAACAGAATTGCCCAGGCTGCTTCCTTTACTTGGAAAATGCAGTCTACCTGGCCAGCAGGAGTATTTCTCCATGAAAGTGCCGTTGGTCTGGCTAAGCGGATTACGGAAATGTCCGGAGGGAGGATAAAAATTGATGTTTCCCCTGCCGGTACCATCGTACCTGCCTTTGAGGTCCTGGATGCCATCCACCGGGGCACCCTCCAGGCAGCTCATAGCTGGTCGGCCTATTGGATCGGTAAACAACCAGCTTTAAATCTTTTTTCCAGTGTGGCTGGTGGTCCATTCGGTATGGATAATATTGATTATGTCGGATGGCTCTTTTATGGGGGAGGCCTGGAACTTTACCGACAGATTTATACCGATGTATTAAAAATGAAAGTTTATGTCATCCCTACCGACATTATTGCTTCTGAACCATTAGGCTGGTTTAAAAAACCTATGAAATCAGTAGCTGATTTGAAAGGCAAAAAATTTCGGGCAGCTGGCATTACTGCTGAGATTTATAAAGAATTTGGAATGTCCGTAATAACTCTGCCTGGTGGAGAAATTGTTTCGGCCATTGATAAAGGGATCATCGATGGGGCAGAATGGATGGATCCAACCATGGATAAGGAGTTGGGCTTAATGGATGTAGCTAAATACTACCATGCTCCAGGCATGCATCGCCATACAGGAACCCTCGAATTCTTGGTCAATAAAGATGCCTGGGATGCTTTGCCTGCCGATCTAAAGGCTATTGTGGAAATAGCAGCCAGAGAAAACCTTCTAAGATCCTGGTTAGACCTTACTGCTCGAAATGTCAAAGACCTGGAAGTTTTAAAGACTAAACACAAAGTAAATTTGGTGGAAACTCCCAAAGAAGTTCTTGTTGAAATCCTGAAAGCCTGGGATAAAGTGGCTGAAAGGTATGTAGCTAAAGATCCTGTTTTCGCTAAAGTTTATGCCTCGCAGAAGGAATGGGCCAAAAAAATGGTGGAATTCCGCCGGAGCTTTTATGCCCCTTATGAAATTCCAGCAAATTATTATTGGCCCAAAAAATAGTCAATTAACTTAATTCCAAAGGAATCCCTCTGTCTAGAGTCTACTCAGCAGAGGGATTCCTTTGTCAAGGAGCAGAAAATTGTCCTCTTTTATAAAATTTGCTGATAATTTGAGTGTTTGGTCTGCTAAGGCCTTTGCCTGGCTAATTGTAGTCCTTACTTTATCTATATTTTATGAAGTGATTGTTCGGTATGTTTTTAATTCCCCAACAATTTGGGCCTGGGATTTAAGTTATATGCTTTACGGCGCCCATTTTATGATGGGAGTTGCTTTTACCCTCTACCGCAAAGGAGACGTGAGAATTGACGTCTTTTATAAAAGTTTTTCGCCACGAACTCAAGCTATGATCGACCTATTTTTATACCCCATTTTCTTCTTTCCTGCCCTCATCGTCCTTTTTTGGGCTGGGCTCCAACAATCTATTTATTCTTGGTCTATTTTAGAGAAATCTGGGGTGACCATGTGGAGAGTTCCTATTTACCCCTTCAAGACCATCCTACCAGTAGCTACTTTTATACTCCTGCTCCAGGGAATTGCAGAATTTATAAAGACAGTCCAAACCGTGAGGAGGAAGACATAGAATAATTATGGAATACATTGCCCTTTGGATGTTTTTGTTTCTACTCTTTGGTATTTTTAGTGGATTTCCATTAGCCTATGTGCTCTTAGGTTCAGGTTTTATTTTTGGATATATTGGGTGGGGAACTGCTGTATTCGATCAGATGGTAGCCCGAACTTTCGGGATCATGATGAATGATGCTCTGGTAGCTGTTTCTTTATTTATTTTTATGGGATATTTGATGGACCGATCAGGTATAGCCGAAGGATTATTTCATTCCTTACAATTAGCTTTAGGACCTATGAGAGGGGCCCTAGCCGTAGTAACCGTTCTTCTTTGCACTATTTTGGCTGCGACGACGGGGATTGTGGGTACTTCCGTGACTATGATGGGTCTCTTAGCTTTACCCATTATGCTTAAGCGAGGATACGACATTCCGCTGGCTACAGGCAGTATCATTGCTGGAGGTACTTTAGGCATTCTTATCCCCCCCAGTGTAATGCTTATCCTTTATGGCCCTATGGCGGGACTTTCCATTGCCCGCCTCTTCACCGCGGCCATACTTCCTGGGCTACTCCTTTCAAGTCTATACATTGCCTACATTGGAACTATGTGTTTTTTCTGGCCCCATATGGGTCCGGCTCTCCCCAAAGATCAAAGACATATTTCCGGCAAGCAGCTTTTTCTTTTACTTTTAAAAACGCTTTTCCCCCCTCTTTTTCTTATTTTGGCTGTTTTAGGTTCCATATTGTTTGGCTTCGCGGCTCCTACTGAGGCCGCTGCAGTTGGGGCGGTAGGGGCGGCCATTCTATGCCTGATCTATAAAAAATTATCTTGGGAAACTCTAAAAGATGTTGTTTATCGAACACTACAAACAACCGCGATGATCTTAATCATTACTGTGGGAGCAAATGTCTTTACCGGAGTTTTTCTGGCCTTAGGCGGAGGCGCAGCTATAGAAAATTATTTGTTGAGTACAGCAATGTCACCATATGGGTTTCTAATTCTAGTAATGGTCATAATTATTATTTTAGGCTGTTTTGTAGACTGGATTGCTATTATCCTGATCATGATTCCTATCATAACTCCTATTGTCAAAAAATTTGGCTTTGACCCAATCTGGTTTGCTATTCTTGTGTGTGTAAACCTTCAAATATCTTACTTATCCCCTCCTTTTGCTTATTCTATTTTTTATTTAAAAGGAGTTTCTCCGCCAGAAGTAGAGTTAAAGCATATTTATCGAGGAGTTATTCCCTTTATGGTTCTCCAAATCGCTGGTCTTATTTTGTGTATTTTATTTCCAGAAATAGTTTTGTGGCTGCCCAATTTGGTTTATGGCTAAAATAATTATTAGAAAAGTCCAAAAACGCAGCCCTTCATGGTGAAAATCAAGTATTCCCTATTAGAAATCAATCTTACTACTGGCGAAAAGAAAATCCGCGAGTATGAGGAGAATACTTTACGGAAATACTTCGGCGGAAGTGGTCTTTCTGCATTTCTTCTTTTTGATCTTTTAAATCCATCCCTTGATCCTTTTCATCCCGAAAACCCAATAATATTCATGACTGGTCTTTTAACCGGAATACCAGTGCCTTGCGGTTGCCGCATCTCGGTCTGCGCTAAATCTCCTTTAGGAATTTGGGGAGAAGCCAATGGGGGTGGGTATTGGGGACCGGAGTTAAAATTTACTGGGTTTGATGGTCTCTTAATCAAAGGGAAAGCAGATAAGCCCGTTTATCTTTATATCACCCCCCAGGGCGCAGAAATTAGAGAGGCGATAGACCTTTGGGGAAAGGGAACTTTTCTAACCACAGAAAAACTCTTAGCCGCGACTGACCCCAAAGCCCAGGTGGCCGCAATTGGTCCTGCTGGAGAAAACCTAAGTTTTATGGCCGCTATAGTGACCGGAGGGACGGAGGCGCGAGTCATGGCTCGCACTGGCTTAGGCGCAGTCATGGGCTCAAAAAACTTAAAGGCTATTGTAGTGCGGGGAGACAAAAAACCTCATATTTATGACGCTGCCCTTCTGCATGAAACTACTAAAGAATTTTCAGCCCACCTCAAATTTGTCGAAAGTCTGAGCAAATTTGGAACGGCGGCGCTAATTGAGTCCAAAGAAGCCATCGGCGCTTTACCCATTAAAAATTTTACCATTTTCCATTGGGACAAAGCCGCTAAAATTTCCGGGCCGACCATGATAGCTCAATTTCTAACCAAACATTATGGCTGCTATTCATGTCCCATCCGCTGTGGAAAAGAAATAAAAGTAAATAAAGGTCCCTATGCCGGCCTTTCTGGACACGGCCCGGAATATGAAACTTTGGCTAGTCTGGGCTCTTTAATCTTGAATGATGACCTACCTGCTATCATCAATCTCAACTATCTACTCAACGACCTAGGCTTGGATACTATGTCCGCAGGAATTACCGCCGCCTTTGCGATTGAAGCCTTCACCAAAGGCTTGTTAAAAGAAACCGATGGCCTTAACTTAAGCTGGGGAAATACACAGGCGGTATGGTCTCTTATGGAAAAAATCGCTAGGCGGCAGGGGGTTGGGGAAATTTTTGCCGACGGCGTAAGAAGAGCTGCGCAGACTCTTGGCCCAGAGACTCATGAGTTCGCCATGCACTCTAAAGGATTGGAAGTATCTTTATCCAACCCCACTCCCACAGTAAGCTTAGCTTTAAGCTGGGCTACTTCTAACCGCGGGGCTTGCCATCTGGAAGGGTTTTCCCACCAAGTGGAAGGAGGAGTACCTTATCCAGAAGCAGGTTATACCGAACCCATGAATGGGATTACGGCCGAAGGCAAAGGGAAGATGACCGCCTTAATGCAGAACTATATGGCCGTTTTTAATGCCCTGGGTCTTTGCAAATTTTTATTTTTCGCGCGCGTCACCCATAAAATGCTTTGCCAATGGATTAAAGGATTAACTGGTTGGGAATTAACGAGTACCAACTTAATGGAAGTGGGGGACCGCCTTTATAACCTAAAAAGATCTTATAATGTTTTATTAGGTGTTGATCATAGAGAAGACATGGTTGCTCCCCGCATACTGCAGAACCTTCGTCCCCAAGGACCATTAGCCGCGGGTGAAAAACTTTTTCGGGACATGCGGCGAGAGTACTATGCCTTTAGAGGTTGGGACGAAAAGGGAATTCCCCGCCGCGAAAAACTCCTCTCTTTGGGCTTAGAGAAGGCGGCTCAGAGAATTTATAAATAGTCTCTTCTTCCCGTAAATTACAACTCAGCCAATTGGAAGAATAAAGCAGCCGTAGTTCTTATCCCTTTACGAAAACAATCTATCCGTAAATTCTCATTGGGCGCGTGATTATTCTCATCATGGTTTCCATAAGGGATGGAGAGAATCGGAATACCCAAAATGTTGCTGATGGCCGCTCCCGGAAAACTACCCCCACTAGAAGGAACAAGCACAGGTTCTTCGGCAAAGCCCTGGCGAATGGCCTGTACAAATTTTTCGGCCCAAGGATGATCCACGGGAGTACGGGAGGGATAATAGTAGTGGATCATCTTCGCTTCCAAATCCGTAAAACCATATTTTTCCATATGCTTTAAGAACTTTTGATATATATCCTCTGGGTCTTGATTCACCACCAAGCGCATGTCCATTTTTACCGTGGCTTGACAGGGAAGAACTGTCTTGCTGCCCGGTCCCCCGTAACCAGAGACTAAGCCCGCAATATTGAGCGTGGGCCGGAACATAAGTTTTTCCATAAAGCTTATATCATCCGGCGGCGCAAAGCGCTTAAGCCCGTATCTTTCCAGAAATGCTTTTTCATCAAAAGGAATTTTGGCCATCATTTCTTTTTCTTTTGGACTTGGCGGAACTATATGGTCGTAAAATCCCTCAATGGCTACTGTCCCATCAGGACGGCGCAAAGAAGCGAGAAATTCAATTAAACGCCAGGCCGGGTTGGGAACAGGCCCGCCAAAATTGCCCGAATGGAAATCCTGATTAGCTCCACGGGCTGTTACTTCCACATAAAGTACCCCTCGATTTCCAAAACTCAAGCGCGGACGCCCAGAAGTATCCATTGGACCATCAGAATTCAAAGCTATATCCGCCGTAAATAACTCTTTATTTTTCCGACAAAATTCATTTAAGCTGGGACTACCTGCCTCTTCTTCAGGGTCAAGCATAAATTTAACATTAATAGGCAACGCTCCCTTAATTTTGACCACAGATTCTATGGCCTTAAAATGGGCAAAGAACTGCCCTTTGTTGTCGGCACTGCCGCGGGCATAAATGCGCCCATTTCTAATTGTTGGTTGAAAAGGCGGCGTCTCCCAAGCTGCCAAAGGCTCGGGCGGCTGCACGTCATAATGTCCATATATGAGTAGGGTCCTCTTGGCTTGGGGGTTGATTACTTCTCCATATATTAAAGGAGGATTCCTTTTCCCGCCCATGGGGAGCACCTTTGTCTTCATGCCCATTTTCCCCATCATCTCCACTAAAAGCTGGCCACATTCTTCCACTCCTTCCCAGCGAGTGCTAATGGAAGGCTGTCTCAGTAAAACAAAAAGTTCCTCTATAAAACGATCCAGATTTTGGTCAATGTAAGCATAAATTTTTTCCATTTTTTATCCTTTCTTTTTAGGATTATTTTTCATCTATTCCTGGTATGGGGGTCCAGCCAATCGCGGATGCCATCGCCCATTAAATTAATCCCCAAAGTAGTAAAGAAGATGGCCAGTCCCGGAATGGCTGCTAACCACCATAAGCCTAACATATAAGACCTGCCTTCGGCCAACATCCCACCCCAGGAAGCCATCGGTGGGGGAATTCCTAAACCCAGAAAGCTCAAAAACGACTCGCGAATAATCATCCGGGCCAACTCAAAAGTGGCCAAAACAATTATCGAACTCGTTAAGTTGGGCAAAATGTGTTTCCAAATCACTCCACTATCTCTTCCGCCTAAGGCCCTTGCGGCTGTAACAAAATCTCGACTCTTTAGTTCGATGACTTCGGCCCGGACCAAGCGCGTATAAATAGGCCACCCTGTTAATCCCAAAACTAATATTAAATTCTTGAACCCGGGCCCGGCGGCGGCCATGACTGATATGGCTAAAAGAATGTAGGGGAAAGACATCATGATATTAACACAGTTACTAATAATAGAATCCCAAATTCCGCGATAGTAACCAGCTATAATTCCTAAAGTGATGCCCAATACAGCCGAAAAGGCCATCGTCAAAAAGCCCACGGAGAGAGAAATCCTTGAACCATAAATTAAGCGACTAAGGAGATCTCGACCGACCTGATCGGTGCCCAGGAAATAACGAGGATCGCTTTTTTCATCCCAGAAAGGTGGTTTTAAACGCGCCTGTAAATCCTGATCCAATGGGTTATGCGGAGAAAGGTAAGGTGCTAAAAAAGCAACGGCGAGCACTAAGAGCACCATGATTAAACCTACCGTCCCTACGCGAGAATGGCTTAAGCGGCGCCTGATTTTATCGAAGGTTTTTCTCTCCCCCCGCAACATATAACTAATCTCTTTAACCGAAACGCACTTTAGGATCTAACCAAGCAATAATGACATCCGTAAACAGATTGGCTAAAACGATGAGGAAGGCGAAGAGGGCCACAGCAGCCTGGACTACGGGAAAATCCGCATTGAATATTGATTCCACTACCAGGCTAGCCACCCCTGGCCAGGCAAAAATAGTTTCCGTGATTACGGCGCCTCCTAAAAGCATTCCAAATTGAAAGCCTAAGATAGTAATTACAGGAATGAGGGCATTACGCAAAGCGTGGCGGAAGAGCACAGCCCTCTCACCCAGACCTTTAGCCCGCGCCGTGCGGATATAATCTTGAGATAGAATCTCAATCATCCGCGAACGAGTCAGGCGCATAAGAATTGGCAACAGAGAAACAGCAATCCCCGTAGCCGGCAAAATAATATGTTTATAGCTCCCCGCCCCTGAAGCTGGAAGCAAACGTAACTTTACAGCAAAAATAATAATGAGCATAATATCCAACCAAAAAAGAGGCATGGCTTGCCCCAAGACGGCCAAAACAGAAGCAGAATGGTCGTGAATTTGATTGCGGCGGACCGCCGCCAACACACCCAAAGGGATGGAAATGATAATGGCCAAGAGCAGACCAGAAGCGGCTAACCAGAGAGTCATGGGCATTCTTTCCAAAACTAAACTCAGCGCAGGTCTTTGGGCTACAAAAGATTTACCGAAATCTCCTTGAACCATGCCTCCCAAAAACTTGAAATAACGGATATAAATGGGTTGGTCTAAACCCATTTCTTTCCTTAAGAGGGCCACATCCTCTTTCGTGGCTTCTGGAGGAAGTAAAATCAAAACTGGATCACGAAAGAGATGAAGAAGAGAAAAGGTGATTAAACTTATCCCCCAGATAACTATTACGGCTTGAAAAAGCCTATGGAGAATATAACTTTTCATCCCTTTACTCTTTGAGTTGGGCCTCAAAGGTTCTTAAGAACTCATCGGGCGGCGCCTCGTAAATAACTCTTTTATTGATGCCTAAAATAGCGTGTTGGGCATAAAAAGAAACAGCTAAGGCATGATCGTTAATGTACTTACCCACCTGGTAATAAAGTTTCTTTCTTAAATTCTGATCCAAGGTAGAACGAGCTTGATCCAACCACTTGTCCATCTCTGGCGAAGAACCATAGCAATAGGCCTGGCCACTGCGGAAGTAACTATAATAAAGGGCATCAGCATCATAAACCCCCCCGCTTCCCCAGCTATGGATACTCAGATCATTTTGCTTTCCTTCTCTGCCTAAACGATCCCACATCCCAATATCTGTATATACATTCACATTGGTCTTTATCCCTACTTTAGCCAAGTAGCCAGCTACAGCCTCTATGAGGGCTCGCGGGTTTTGAATACTCCCGGTATATGTTACCAGGCGGAGAGGTTGGTCAAAAGGAAAGTTGGCTTCTTTAAGGAGCTGCCGGGCTTTTTCTGGGTTATAAGGATATGGATTTTCCAGAGATTTGTCATAACCGAAATGCTGCGGATTCAAGACGGCCGCAGTTTTCGTCGCATTACCAGTCATTACGGTTTTTATGATGGTATCTACATCAATGGCATGGCTGATCGCCTGCCGAACTTTTAAATTCTGGACGGGCGATTTTCCGGCTCGGCCATCAGCATCGAAGAGTAAATAGACCACGCGCAGCGTGGGGGCCTTAGAGATGCGGGCAATGCCCGAATTTTCCACCAAGGGTATTTGATCAGGAGGAATGTCCCGCACGATGTCAATTCCCCCCGTAAGCAGCTCGGAAATTTGGGTGGCGATTTCTTTTATGGGCCGATAAATAATTGTTTTAATAGCCGGTGCACCTTTCCAGTAATTTTCTTTAGCTTCCAATATGATATGCACTCCTCTTTTCCACTCTTTCAACCGATATGGCCCTGTGCCATTAGCATTGGTGGCAATAAAATCCAACCCTTTTTCTTTTACCCATTTCACCGGTAGCATCTGGTAATTGGCCAGCCTTTCGAGGGCTACTGGATAGGGAGTATGCGTTATTAACCTAACTGTGTAATCATCGATAACTTTGACTTCCTTAACCCAAGAAACTGTGGGCCTTTGTGGACATTTGGGGTCCAATCCCCGCTCAATAGTAAATTTCACACACTCGGCATTAAAAGGTTCGCCATTATCAAATTTAATTCCTTTCCGCAGCTTAAACTCCCAAGTATAGTCGTCAATAATTCTCCACGATTCTGCCAAATGAGGTTCAATCTTCATAGTCTTCTGGTTGCGCATCACTAAATTATCGTAAAGGTGCCAGCCTATGATGTAATTGACCCGAATGTTATGATTTTGCGGATCTAAAGTGCTAATATCTGTAGATAAGGCACAAACTAATTTCCCTTTTGGGCTAGCCCCAGCTGAGCCGGTAAGAATAAGCAAACTGAAAATTGATAAAATAATTGCCCCAAACTTTCTTACAGTAAATTCTCTAAACATAAAACACCTCCTCTTTTTTTAACATGCAAAATTTGTATTAGATGCAGGGGTTAATTAAACATTATAATTATCTAAAAGCTCAAGTCAATTGTATTTATCCCCCCACCTCCTCTTACCTTAACACCCTCCTTTCTTTCTCTTATTAATCGGAGCAATTAAATATTTGCAGTTATCACTCTTATCTTACTCCGTGGTCCGGCTTTATCGAGTTTCCCCAATGAAATTTTGTCGTAATTATACATAAGAAATAAAAGCAAGTGCGGCAAGGGACAAGCCCTTGCCCTACATTTGAGGTTTTTTAAATTTCTCGCAGGGCAAGCCCTTGGGGCTTGCCGAACCCCGTATGAAGATGTCGTTTATTTTATGCTCCCATTAATAAGTTAATAGGGAGGAGGGGGGTTACGAAATTCCGAGATGAACAATAGATCAAATTCGTAGGGCAAGGGCTTGTCCATTGCTTTAATCGGCCAACCATAAGGCCTGGAATAATTCACCGCCGAGAACGCTAAGGGCGCAGAGAATTATTTTATTAATATTAGCCACAGAGGGCACGGAGCACACAGAGAAAAAGAGAATATTAGATAATTATTTGTAATCCTGAAAATCAGCGTTCATCTGCGTCCTATAATCTCCCCCGTCCCCTCTTTAAAAAAGAGGGGAGCGTATTTCCCTTTTCTAAAGGGAGGGACGGGGGGATTAAATTTAAAGAAGGGATGGGGAAGATTAGTCCTCGGTGGCAAATTATTTGCTCAAAATATAATTAATCCTCTCCAGAAGCGGGGGATGGGAATAATAAAACCAAGCAAATGTAGGATGAGGGTTCAAATTGCTGAGGTTATCCACTCCCAATCTTTTCAGAGCATTAATCATAGCCTCTTTATTTCCCATAAGTTTCCAATAAAATTCATCAGCTTCTCGTTCATATTTTCGAGAAATCGCTGCTCCCAAAGGCGTGAGAAAATATCCCAAGGGGCTGGCCAAAGCCCCGACTAATAGAAGACCCACATAGGGGAGGGATTCGGCAAAGCCGAAAGTCTGGTATAAATGTGGCCAGGCGAGTAATTTGGCCGCTAAATAAAGTCCAATCAAAGAAATTAGCTCTGTTAAAATAAGTTGTTTTATAAGATGTCCCTTCTTCCAATGGCCAATTTCATGCGCCAGAATAGCTAAAACCTCTTCTTTAGGATGGGCATTGAGCAGGGTATCAAAGAGGATTATTCTTTTGCTTTTGCCTAAACCCGTAAAGTAAGCATTAGTATGTCGACTTCTTTTGCTAGCATCCATTTGGAAAATGCCTTTGGCCCTTAGTCCCGCTTTTTCCAGTAAATGCCCAATGCTTTTTTTTAAATCTTCATTATTAATAGGGGTGAATTTATTAAACCAGGGGGCGATCAATACGGGATATAGAAAAATAATCAACAACTCAACCAAACCTAATACTATCCAAGCCCAAAACCACCAAAAATCCCCACCATAATCGATCAGTGACAATAATAAATAAAGGAGGAGACTTCCCAAGACAAAGGAAATCAACAAGCTCTTGAGAAGATCAGTTGTCCATAATTTAAAAGTTTTCGTATTGAACCCATATTTGGCTTCGATGACGAAGTTATCATAGAGACTAAAAGGAATCTGCCAAAGAGTTGAAATAATGGCCAAAATGCCCCAAAAAATCAATCCCGAAAGCTGGGGGCTTAATTTCCATGGCGAGATCGTGGTCACCAACCAAGGCAAGAAGCCAGAAAGTAAAATTAATAAAAAGAAGGCTTGGCTCAATATAGATTCCCGCATACTAAAATTTGCGCTTTCCAGATTGTAAGCAGAAATTTTGGCCAATTTCTCCTGGTCGACAAAATCTCGAAAGACCTGGGGAACCTCGGCGCCATGAAGACGCAGGTAAGAGATATTCAAATGGTTTAAGTAATATTGAAAAGCGGCCCGAGCGCCATAAAGCAACAGGAAGATAGTCAACAATAAATTAAAGCTAACCATGCGAGCGCGTTTCTCTATTATTTAAACCTAAACTAAGTGCTTCTTTATGATATTTATGAAGAGAAAATCTTCTGGATTCCCGTTTCCATCGGAATGACATTCTCATTCCTTGGGTGATATTTTTCATTCCTGCGGGAGCATGAAGCAGGCTGAAGCAGGCAGAAATCCAGTATTTTTGATGTAATGAATAATGAAAAATCACTCAATTTAGGTTAAATTAAAATTCTGCCGATATATTTCCGCCACTTTCAGCACATCTCTTTTGGATCCAATAAAGAGCGGCACGCGTTGGTGCAATTCTTGCGGCTCAATCTCCAAGATGGAGTTAATTCCATCGGTGGCCAAGCCGCCGGCTTCTTGAACTATCATAGCCAAGGGATTAGCCTCGCACATGAGACGGAGTTTACCGCGGGGCTTCTTGGAATTGCGGAAATCTGCCGGATACATAAATATACCTCCGCTGAGCAAGTTACGATGAAAGTCAGCAACTAAAGAACCAATATAGCGTAGGGTATAAGGTTCTCCCCGCTCGTTCTCAGGACTTTTAAAATAAGAAATAACTTGGCGGGTAGGCTCATCCCAATAGGCCCAATTAGCTTCATTGACGGAATATATCTTGCCATTTTCAGGAATTTTAATGTTTGGATGGGAAAGTAGAAATTCCCCTACGCCTGGGTCGAGAGTAAAACCATGTACTCCTTGCCCAGTAGTATATACCATCATCGTCGATGAACCATAAACAAAATAGCCGGCGGCTACTTGCCGCGAACCTTTCTGGAGCACTTCGTCCATAGTTACTCTTTTTCCGCTGGCCCTAAGGCGCCGATAAATGGAAAAAATCGTACCGATAGATACATTAACGTCTATATTGGAAGATCCATCAAGAGGGTCAAAAATCAAGATGTAATCTCCCATAGGATAAGATGGTGGAATTTCTATTAAGTCCGCATTTTCTTCCGAAGCCATGGCACAAAGGACGCCTGCTCTTTCCAAGCGATGAATGAGCACGCGATTAGCGAATTCATCCAGACGCCTTACTTCTTCCCCTTGGACATTAACCTCCCCCGTAAAACCAAGAATATCCACTAAGCCCGCTTTATTTACTTCTCGGGAAATAATCTTGGCAGCCAAGATAAGCTCATTCAGAAGCCTGGTAAAACGGCCGGTGGCCATGGGAGATTCTTTTTGGTGCCAAAGAAGATGTTCAATTACCGTAATTTGAGGCATATTCATTCCCTTTTCTGCTGGAGAAGTTATTTCAAATAATAGCGCGGCAAAGGCCTGCCCAATTTCTGCCATTGTTTGATTACCGCCTCAGTTTTCCCGGCACAGTTAAGAACATGCAGTTTATGACGAACCATCTCAGTAATTGCTTGGCGCCCCGGACCAAGGTAATTACGCGGATCAAATTCAGCAGGCTTAGTGGCAAAAACTTCTCGAATTTTGGCCGTCAAGGCCAAACGCAAATCGGTATCAATATTGACTTTGCATACCCCATATTTAGTCACCGCCATATGAATCTGCTCCTCCGGTACACCCATGGCATTAGGCATGTTCCCACCATATTTATTTATCAAATCAATAAATTCTTGCGGAACGCTGGAAGAGCCATGCATTACCAGTGGAAGGCCCGGACAGGTCTTCATGATTTGTTCAATGCGGTCCATCGCTAATTTGGCCTCGTGTTTAAATTTATAGGCGCCGTGGCTGGTCCCAATAGCAATAGCCAAACTATCTACTCCAGTACGCTTCCAAAAATCGGCTGCTTGCATCGGGTCAGTCAGAAATTTTTCTATACTTTTTTCATATTCTTCAGCCTTTAAGCCCACTACATGTTCTTCTATCCCGCCCAGAACGCCCAGCTCTCCTTCTACGGGAACTCCCTCCGGATGAGCTTTCTGGACAACGGCTGCCGTCAATCGGACATTTTCTTCATAAGGCAGATGGGAACCATCGATCATGACACTCGTAAATCCCTCTTGCAGACAAGACTCTACTAATTCCAACGTGTCTCCATGATCAAGGTGGATAGCAATGGGCAGTTCGGGGTATTCTTCTACTGCTGCTTGGATTATGTGTCTCAGGTAGCGCATCTTCGCATATTTACGTGCCCCCTTAGATATCTGCAAAATTAAGGGGCTTTTTTCTAAGGCGCAGGCTTCGATAATTCCTTGGGTAATTTCCATATTATTCACATTGAAAGCACCTATAGCAAAACCGCCATCATAAGCAAGATCAAACATCGGCTTGGTAGTCATTAAAGGCATATTTATTCCCCCTTGCTGATTATTTTTATCCAAAAATTCTGCGTCGATCTGCCTCTTACTATTTTTTTAGCAGTATAGGCTAATCTATAATAAAAGTCAAAATGAAGATTCTCTGACTGGTAATTCCACACCACGCCTTTCTCCGCTGGCGAAAAGGAAAGGCTTATTGCTTACTAAATATAATTCATAAGGTAAGGATTTAACTTCCCCGCTCCCTCTTAAGTTAAGAGGGAGCGGGAGGAGTAAATAGGAGAAAATAAGATTCTTATATATTACCCCCGCTTCATTGAGGCATTACTCTGCCCGCCGAGCAGTTTCTTAATAAACATCAAAACATGGCTCAGATGGGAACAAACAGTCAGGAAGACACTCCTTTCGTTGCCAAAATTTGGGAAATATGGTATCTGATCAATTAGAATTTATCTTTTGCCAAACAAGGAGATGAGATGAAAGAAAATTCTAAATCTAATCCACCTCTGCAGGGAATTCGGGTCCTTGATCTGACCCGGATCATTGCCGGGCCATATTGCTCTATGGTCATGGGCGACCTGGGGGCAGAGGTAATAAAAATAGAACAACCGAAAATCGGTGATGAAAGCCGCTCCTGGGGTCCTCCTTGGGTTGCCGATAAAGTTAGCGCCTATTTTATCTCCATTAACCGGAATAAAAAAAGCTTAACCTTAAATTTTAAGCACCCGCAAGGCATCGAAATTTTTAAGCAGTTGGTATCGAAAGCTGATGTAGTGATAGAAAATTTTCGGCCAGGCACCATGGATGAATTGGGTATAGGTTATGCAGTTTTGCAGAAAATAAACCCCGCTTTAATTTATTGCGATATTACAGGTTACGGGACAGATGGTCCATATCGGGATAAGCCGGGCGTAGATGTGATCGTCTCCGCCATTGGCGGATTGATGTCTATAACTGGTCCTCCTGATGGTGAACCTGTTAAGATAGGCGTCCCTTTAATTGATGTGCTTACCGGTCTTTATGCTTTTGGGGCTATTACCTCAGTCCTCTTCCTGCGGGAAAAAACCGGCCAAGGCCAGCGCATCTCGATTAACCTTTTAGCCATGCAGTTAGCTACCCTTATCAATATAGGTTCTAATTACTTAATTGGCGGAATCATTCCTCAGCGCTGGGGAAGCGCGCACCCCAACATCGTTCCGTATGAAGCCCACCGGGCTAAAGACGATTATCTTATTTTTGGCGTAATCAACGAGCGGATGTGGAAATCTTTTTGCCAGCTCTTAGAAATAGAAGAGTTGCAAGATGATCCACGATTTGCGGATAATTCTCGCCGCCTACTAAATCGACAGGCCTTGATGGAAATTATAGATCGCAAGTTAGCCGAAAAGACTGTAGATGAATGGATTCCTTTATTCGATCAGGCCGGTATACCCTGCGGTCCCATCAATACTTTTGATCGGGTTTTTGCTGATCCCCAAGTGCAACATCTGGGCTTAGTAAAAGAAATAGAGCATCCTTTTTATGGAAAAGTAAAAGCAGTCGGCCCGCCAGTAACATTTTCCGATAGCAGAATTGAAGTGACCGCCCCTCCCCCGTTGCTGGGCGAAAATAACGAGGAAATTCTTACTTCTCTTCTTGGTTACTCGAGCGCAGAAGTACGCCAATTGAAAGAACAAGAAATAATCTGAAACTTCAGCTACCGATTACATACCCATGTCGCCGGGGATCTGCTCCTCCCATCAAAACTCCATTTTTATGGTCGAGGATAATTCCTTGAGCGCCTCCGCACACGGCAGAATAAGCGGGCAGGATTTCTAACTCATGGCCTTTGCTCTTTAATTTCTCAAAGACCTCAGCCGGAAAGCGGTCTTCAATGGCTAAACGTGTCCCCGGAAAACTCCGCCAGCGGGGAGCTTCTATCGCCTCTTGGATATCTGCACCGAAGTCAATAAAGTTTGCTAAAACTTGCGTGATAGTTTGCGTTTGGCCATCGGCTCCAGGAGTGCCCAAGACCATGAAGGGAAGATCATCTTTCATCACCAAACAAGGAGATAGAGTATGATATGGTCTCTTATGAGGTTGTAAACAATTGGGATGATTAGCTTCGAGATTAAATCCTCTTCCCCGATTATGCAGCAGGATGCCTGTTCCTTTAACGACTACCCCGCTTCCAAAAGCTTCATAAAGGCTCTGGATCATCGAGACGGCATTGCCCTCTTTATCCACGACGGCTAAATAGATGGTGTCTCCTCCCCCAATTGAAAATTCGGTGGGAGATACAACAGATGCAGCCTTATTAAAATCAATCCGGGAGCTCTGTCTAAAGCCGTACTCTTTGGCTATCATTTTTTCTATGGGAACAGGATGAAAATCGGGGTCGCCCACATAACGATCCCGATCAGCAAAAGCCAATTTTTTAGCTTCTACTAACAGATGCACATAATCGGCGCTATTATGTCCCAATTTCTTTAAATCGAAGTTCTCAATCATGTTAAGCTGCATAAGCAAGGCCACGCCTTGCGAATTAGGCGGGTTAGCTAAGACACGATAGCCTCGGTAGGTAGTTTCTATAGGAGAAACCCAAGTGGCCCGATGTTCAATTAAGTCCCTCTCCGAAAACAAACCGCCTACTTCTCGCGAAAAATTTACGATAGCTTCCGCAATCTCACCTTCATAAAAAACTTTTCTTCCCTCCCGGGCAATTTTTTTAAAAGATGCTGCTAACTCGGGCTGGACAAGGAGCTCACCCACCTGGGGTGGCCGGCCATTCTTTAAAAAAATCCTCGCAGCGTCCGGCGACTTTTGCAATAATTCTGCTTCTTGAGCAATTACTTGACTCAACTCCTGGTAAACGGGAAATCCCTTTTCCGCATATAGAATGGCTTTCTGGAGAAGCTCGGTTAAGGGAATAGATCCATATTTTTCTAAAGCGGCCACCCAACCATCTACTACGCCCGGCACAGTAGCCGTAAGAATCCCTCGCTCGGGGATATTCTTAAAACCTTGCTCCACATAAAATTCTCGAGTAGCAGCAAAAGGCGAACGGCCGCTGGCATTTAAAACCTCTACTTTCTTGTCTTTAGCCTGGTAAAAGATGATAAAGGCATCACCACCCAAGCCACACATATGAGGCCTGACCACACATAAGACGGCGTTAGCCGCAATAGCTGCGTCAATAGCTTGCCCGCCTCTCTCCAAGATGACTGCTCCTGCCTGAGAAGCCAAGGGATGACCAGAGGTAATCATCCAATTAGTGCCCATGACTACTGGTCGGTGGGAAACGAATACCTGTTTATTCATGAATTATCTCCCTTCAATTTTGTTTCACTTTTCCCTTTTTATAACGCTGGTAGAAAGGATAAAGAATGGAAATCAAAGCTAAGATCAAAAAAATCAGCGAAATTGGCCTGGTAAAAAATAGAGATAGGTGACTACTTGTTTGTAATGCTCGGCGCAAATTCTTCTCAGCTAAGGGGCCCAATATTATACCTAAGATTAAAGGGGTTAAAGGGAAACCAAACTTTTTCATTAAATACCCCAGAATTCCGAATATGAAAAGCACCCAAATATCGAAGAAGCGATTGTGAATGGCAAATGACCCCACGACACAGAAGACCACAATGGAGGGAACCAATATATATAAGGGAAGACGAGTTAAGCGTACGAAAAGACTGATGCCATAAAGCTGTACTCCAGCCATGAAGAAATGGGCTAAGAAAAAAGCCATGATCACCCCGTAAACTAGCCCTGGGAACTCAACGATTAACATAGGACCAGGTTGGATTCCATGGAGGATAAGGGCGCCCAGCATAATGGCCGTCACAGCGTCTCCAGGAACTCCTAAGGCCATGGCCGGAATGAGAGCCCCGCCTCCGGTAGCGTTATTCGCTGCTTCAGAGGCAATAACCCCATCAGGAATTCCCGTGCCAAATTTTTCGGGGTATTTAGACCCTTTCATCGCTTGATCGTAACTCAAAATATTCGAGATACTTCCCCCCGCTCCAGGAAGAACACCAATAAAAGCACCAATTAAAGAAGAACGAATTAGATTAACCGGCTGACTGAAAATTATCCGGATCATTTTGGGGGATGAGAAGTTTAGATTTGGATTCAAAATAAGCTTTTCTGTAGACCTTTCTTTTCTTTCCAAATTGCCCATCAACTCTGAAAAAGCGAAGAGGCCTATAAGGACAGGTAAAAAAGAAAATCCGCCACTCAACCCATAAATACCAAAATCGAAGCGCAAAACTCCGGTTATGGGATCGGCCCCGACGGTGGCTGCAATCAGACCTAAAAGACCAGAGATTAACCCTTTCAAAAGCGACTCTCCAGAAAGGCTGGCAATGATAGTTAAACCAAAAGCTACCAAAGAGAAAAATTCCCATGGTCCAAACTTCAAAGCCATATTAGCCAAGGGAGGAGCAAAGAAAAGGAGGAAAAAAGCGCTTATTATCCCACCAAAGAAAGATGCCCAAACTCCCAAACATAAAGCGTTACCAGCCTCCCCTTTCTTGGCCATGGGGTACCCATCAAAGACCGTGGCCACTGAGGAGGGTGTTCCTGGTATGCCAATAAGAATACCCGAAATCTGGCCACCGGCTAATCCCCCAACTAATACGCCAATCATAGCCGCTAATCCTTCTATAGATTTCATGCCGAAGGTGAGCGGCAAAAGGAGAGCCGCACCCATGGTCACCGTAAAACCCGGAATACAACCCACCACAATTCCGGCAATTGTTCCGAAGAAGAGAAAAATTAAAGGATAGGGTTGAAAAATTTCTTTTAAACCTAAGAGAATTAAGTCCAGCATTTCCTCCCTCTATAAAATTTTAAAAAACTACGCCCTCCGGTAAAAATATCTGCAGTAATTTAAGAAAGGAATAGTAAATAACGAATGTCAACCCGCCAGAGATGATTATTATTAGGGGAAGGCTTTTTATTTTCCTGGGGCTTAAGAGCCACATCAAGGAAATCATAAAGCCAAGGGTTGCCCATAAAAACCCAAAAAAATGCATGGCTACAATGTAAATGAAAACCAGAACGAAACTTAAAATCACCAGAGAATGCGCTTGCAAAGCAACTTTTAGAGAAAAGGTCTTTTCCAATGGTCTTTTTTTCTTTTGGATGAAGCTCCCTATTACTAATCCAAGGCCAGCTAAACCTAAAAGCGTAAAAAGAATTTTGGGGAAAAAACCTGCTCCTAAAGTTCCCAGCATGGCCGGAGGAAATTTGAAAGTTTGAGTATACATAAAAACACTAAAAATTATTAAAATTATGCCGATATATCTATCTGCCTTCACATTAGCTCCTCACCATCCTTTAAATTTATTGGGCAAGGGATTACCCCTTGCTCCCGGTGTGATCCTCCTTACTTTTTCTTCAATAAACCCTCCAAGCCGAACTTCTTGGCCAACATAGTATATTTTTTGGTTTCTTCTTCAATATGCTTTTTGTACTCAGCGGGCGGTAAAAAATTAACTAATGTACCATGTTCTTTAATTTTTTCTTTCAACTCTGGATCTTCGGCAGCCTTTTTAAAAGCAGCCGCTAATTTATCTACAATAGCCTGGGGGGTATTGAGGGGGGCACAAATCCCCCGATTAACTTCAAATATGACATTTAAGCCCTGTTCCTTTAGAGTAGGCATATCGGGAAGCAGGGGATGCCGCTGGGCGCGAGCAATTCCTAATCCTTTTAGTTTTTTGGCTTCGAAATATTTTTTCCCCGAAGCAGGATTACTTTCCCCTAAATCAATAAAACCCCCTAAAAGCGCGGTCTGGCGCTCAGCCGTACCTTCGTACCCCACAATTTTAAATTCTATGCCCGCTTCATGAGCAATCATCAAAGGAAAGAAATGACTGGTCGAACCAAGCGTTGCCCCAAATTTAATCTCTCCAGGTTTCTTTTTGGCGTCGGCGATCAAGTCTTTCATATTGTTCCAAGGAGCATCGGGTCTTGCGGCTACAATAGCTGGAGTGGCTATCATATTAGCAATAGGCTGAAATTGAGAGTAATTGAATTCCGCAACTCCCACTATATATGAAGTAATTACGGATTCATGGGTCGCCGTTAGTGTATATCCATCTGGTTTAGCATCTTTTCCTTGACGCGCCCCCAGGGTTCCCCCTACGCCGCCTACGTTTACAACAACCATTGGTTGGCCGAGGTATTTTCCCGCGTAGTGAGCGATAATCCTCATAAGCACATCCGTATCCCCACCCGCAGCCCAAGGGACTATGAGCTTGATGGGTTTTTCTGGGTATTCTCCAGCCGAAATATTATTTCCGGTTCCCATCAGACAGAAAAATCCCATCACTAAACAGATTAGCAAAGTTCTTGATCTTTTCTTCATAATTTACTCCCTTAAATTTTGAAATTTACCTATCTTTATTTTATAGATGAACATATTTTTCAAGTCAATAAATTAAAAAGCTGACCGTCCATCACTTTTAAAGTCTTAACCCGAGCCGGGATTGATAAATCCGGACTTGCCTCGGATAAAAATATTTTAAGGGGAGGCCCGGGAGGGGTTAAGGCAGATTATTGATCTTCTGCAGAATATGGCGAGCAAATTCGCTGGCCATCTTGATCGAAGAATTACTTTTGTCCTGGACTGTTATTCTGACAAAAAAGCGGTCTTTGATGAATTCGATTATATTATAGAATAAGGCGCTTTCATCTAATCGGGCATCCTCTCCCAAATTTTCCAATTTCTTGCTTAAACGAGGTTTCATCAGTGGGTCAATGAAAAGTTGGCGGGCTTTTTCTTTTTCACCAAAAAGGAATACGCCGATCTCAACTTCCACTCCATCTTGATTATGATAGATTTGACCGGCATAACTTTGCAAACCATATTTTATAAATATGGTTGCTCCCCCATTAATGCGCTTAAAGAGTTCCTCATGACTGTTCGCCTCCGAGAGAGGCCCAAGTTTTTTCCAGCCAGAAATATCGTCAGGAAGAAAATTGGCTGCTCGCCATGCCTCACCTGGTTTCAATCCCATCTGCGGAGAGCAAGAGAAAGCTAAGAAAAAAAGAACAAAAACCCATAAAAACCTGGTCATTCTTAGGATCCTTTCTTATAAAAGGAAACAACTTTCATTTCTTCACTTGAAGCTCCCAGGCCTAATTGAGCCGCTATCTCAATATGCTCAGCTTTTATAGGTGGCATATCTCTCTTCGCTCTCTCTTCATTAATGATTTTTCTGGCCTGATGGTCAAGGGCCACTGGGTCTGTTCCGATAATCAACCCATTATAGGTAAACTGCGGACTACCATCTGGCCCTCGTTGATAAATTCCAAATAGGGCATCGCCTACTATTAACTTAGTTTTATTTTTAATATCGGGAGCTGCGTTAATAAGGGCAATACGTTTCTGCTTAGGCTTTCCTCTTCCTAAGAAAGCATGAATAAAATTCCCAGGCTCAGGGTCTTCATGAAATAACTTTTTAGCATTATCTACCGAACCCACATGATTCTTTAGGGCAAAAGTTAGGCCAGCTTCAAAATGTTCTTTCAAAATGGGCGCGTTTATTATATATGTAGCCTCAGTGAGAATTCGGCTGAGATAAGCCGGGTTTCCCTCCATATCAAAAGGCTTGTTTCGATCATAAGGATCTTTCAATTGATCAGTGGCCATAACCCGTAAATTTTCAGGATCTGTTTTAAGTTCATATTTAGGAGCTTTTATTAAGGAAGCAAAAGTATCATAAACGACGATATCCTTAGGACGAAACCCAACTTCCATCAGTCCATTGATTATTTCCTCAATAATTTCCCAATGCGTGCTCATCCTGCGGGCAATGCAATTTACCTTAATGGCCACAGTTTCACCAACTTGGAAATTAGGGAAAAGAGAGTTCCATCCGCCACCATCTGTTAGAACATTAATTGCTTCGCTGAGCATATTCTTAATTATTGCTTGATTGATATTGGATCCTTCCGTAGCTTTATTATCTCTAACGAGAACCACTTTACCCCAATGGGGATATTTAGAAATTCCCTCAGCTTTAATTTGGGAAAAACTTGGCCAAGCTACTCCGGCTACTCCAGCGGCGGCCATAATTCTTAGAAATTCTCTACGATTAAATTTCTTGGAGTTTCTTAAAAGCATATTTTTCTTTCTCATTGCCAACCCTTTATTTTTGATTAACCATATTTTTAAGAATTTTTCTTCAATTGTCAATGTAAAAACCCCCTGACCGTCGATCACTTTTAAATTAGGCCCTAAGCAGGATTGACGAATCAATTCTTAGCTCAGGCAGGAGCAAGTGATATTAGTTCTTTCAAAGCCGCGGGTAGGGGAGATTAATCTACTTCAAGCAAAGAGCAGGCCTTATTTTGTTTTTTAAGCAGAGCTCAAAATATTATATAATCATATTTTTTCCCAGCACCCAAGATAAACATCCCACCATTTAGGGTTAGTGGTTATTTCGGCAAAGGAGCAATAGCTCCTTTGCCCGTGGCTATAAAATTTCTCTTCGATGCAAATCATCCCTTTACGCAATGATTTAAGCATTTCATAAGTATAAATGCGATGAGCATTAAAAGCTATGGCGGGCTGGGCGCGGTGGATAGTTGTGGAAAAGATCAGTCTTCCACCTGGTTTTAAAACTCGCCTCATTTCCGCCAGGGCTTTTTGGTCAGCTTGCCAATCTAGGGTATCTCCATAACGGCCCAATCCAAAATGCTCTAAAGCACAAAGGGAAAGGACTAAATCAAAGGAATTATCGGGGAGAGGAATCCTCTGGGCATCGCCATTTAAAATAGTTTCGCCAGGTAAGGAACATTTACGTGGCCGAACATCCATACTAGTCACCGTGAAATGAGCCAGCAAGCCCAGAATAAAATGACGATAAGAGCCAATGTCCAAGATAGATTTAGGCTGGATTTTTTTAATATGATACGCGGCAAAAGCACATTCATAATCAATAAAATTTTCCGGATGGTCCCCCTCCTCAAAAACCGGCTCTTCAAAAATATAAAAACCCAAAGCCTCTTTTTTTATTTTCTCCAAATTATTTTTGTAAACTTCCATGAGAGTTATCCGCTTTCTTTCATGCTTTTTGTCTTTTGACTAAATGTTTTTTTTATTCTATTATAAATCCATAAAAACTCTTAAAAATATTTACATGAATTTGAACAAATTTGCTATCTCAATTTTATTATTTTCCCTTGCTGCTTGCGCTACCCAGCGTCCGGTTCTATATCCCAATAGTCATCTCCAAACCGTGGGAGAAGTCCAGGCCAAACAGGATATCGATGAGTGTATGCGCCAGGCCGAAAATTATGTTAAGACTCGTCCGGAAGGAGAAATAGCTGCAAGCACGGCTAAAGGCGGAGTTACGGGAGCTGTGGTTGGGGGAGCTGTCGGGGCAGTTACTGGCAATTTGGGCAGAGGATTAGGCGCAGGAGCAGCTGGAGGAGCCGCCTGGGGATTCATGCGCGGATTATTCAAATCTGCCGAGCCTTCTCCAATACAAAAGGAATTTGTCAACCGCTGCCTAAGAGAAAAAGGATATGAACCCATTGGTTGGGAATAAATAATTAAAAAGGAGAAAGGAATAAAAATGCCTCTCCAAGAATATAAATTCAAATACGGGAAAAAAGAAATTTCTTTTGCCCTTAATGCGGACCTGGTATTAAATGAATTAAAGATTAAAGATTTTCCCCCCCTATCCGATCCAGAAACGGCCATTAAAGAAGCTATTCGGCATCCGATTCAATCTCCTCCTTTGCGAGAAATCGTTCGTCCTGGCCAAAAAGTAGTTTTTTTAGTCAATGACTCCACCCGCGTGGCTAATAGTCATATTTTTATGCCCATTCTTCTCGATGAATTAAATGCTGCCGGAATACCCGATGAGGACATGTTTATCATGTTTGCCGTTGGAGCTCACCGTTTAGTGCCCCCGGAAGAGATGGTCCAATTGGTGGGTGAAAAAGTGGCTAAGCGGGTTAAGATGTATAATAGCGATGCTCGGGATTCTTCCCAATTTAGTTATTTAGGTAAAACATCTCGGGGAACCCCCATCTGTTTTCATAAAAAAGTGGTCGAAGCTGATCATATTATCTTAACGGGCAGTATCGTCTATCATTTTTTTGCCGGCTTTGGCGGAGGAAGGAAAGCCCTTCTTCCGGGAGTGGCCTCTTTTGAAACTATCTGCCGCAACCATGCTTTAATGCTGGAGCCTGGCGCAGGGTTGGGGAAACTTAAAGGGAACCCCGTTTATGAAGATCAAGTTGAAGGAACGGAAATGCGCCGACCTTCTTTCCTCTTAAATGTAGTGCTCAACGAAAAAAAAGAATTCCTTAAAGTATTTGCCGGGGATTACATTCAAGCCCACTTACAGGGTTGTGCCTTGGTTGAACAAATTTACGGCGCAGAAATCTCGGAACCAGCAGATCTGGTCATTGCCAGCTGTGGTGGCTACCCCAAAGATATTAATGTCTACCAGCTCCAAAAGACTATGGACAATGCTTGGCTCGCGGTCAGAGAAGGAGGAGTGATAATTATTTTGGGAGAATGCGTAGAAGGAGTAGGTTCAGATGATTACTTGCGCTGGATGAAGGAATATAAAACACCGGCAAAAATAGAAGAACAAGTGCGGAAAAATTTTATTGTCGGAGGCCATAAAGCCTACGCTGTTACCAGATTAATGAAAAAAGCCCAATTCATTCTCGTCTCCGACTTAGACCCTGAATTAGTGCGTACTTTGCTATTTACCCCAGCGCAGGATATGGAAGAAGCTCTGCGTCTGGCCTATGCGCGCTTGGGCTCGCAGCCACGAATTATATTAATGCCCCAGGGGAGTTTAACGGTTCCAATACTGAAAAAAAAGTAACCAATTCTTTTCCTTTATTTCTTAAAGAGTAATCAGGAGAGATTACGGGACGCAGATAAACGCAGATTTTCCGAGTTGAAATAATTTTTTTCCGGGCTCTTCACCAAAAGTTAGCTATTTATTAACTATGCCTTAGTCTCTCGAGGGAGCGGATTGAGGAGAGGGGGTAGAAGAAAAAATGAAATTTACCAGAGTCCAGAAAAGAGACGGATCCTTTGTTCCTTTCCATAAAGAAAAAATCAGAAATGCCATCTTCCGGGCAGCTGGGGAAGTCCTGCAGGATCAAGAACAAGCGCACAAATTAGCCCAGCAAGCAACCGAAGCGGTCATCCAAAAGCTATCCCTCCTTTTCAAAGGAAAGACTCTGCACGTAGAAACCATCCAGGATACGGTCGAAACAGTCTTGATGGAGAAAGGCTTCAGCCAGATTGCTAAGGCTTATATTCTTTACCGGGAAAGACGCAGCGAAATTCGTCTGGCCAAAACAGTTTTGGGGATAAAAGATGACCTCAAACTCCCTGTAAACACAATGGAGATATTAAGAAAACGCTATCTTTTGCGCGATGATGAACAAAATATCATTGAAACTCCCAGCCAGATGTTCCAAAGAGTTGCTGCCCATGTGGCTCAAGCAGAAAAGGGATTCAAGTCCTCCTGTTCTCCTTTGGCCGCGGAAGAAAAGTTTTATTTGTTAATGCGCCATCTCGAATTTATGCCTAATTCTCCTACTTTAATGAATGCCGGTGCTCCTTTGGGCCAGCTTTCCGCCTGCTTTGTCATTCCCGTAGATGATTCTATGGAAGGAATTTTTGATGCTTTAAAAAACATGGCTAAAATTCACCAGACTGGCGGGGGGACGGGATTTAGTTTTTCCCGTTTGCGTCCCAAAGGAGATTTAGTCTCTACCACCAAAGGACAGGCCTCGGGGCCAGTTTCTTTCATGTCTATTTTTGATCGCGCTACGGAAGTAATTGTTCAGGGTGGGAAAAGACGAGGTGCTAATATGGGTATTCTGCGTTGCGATCACCCCGACATCATCGAATTCATCGAAGCTAAGATGACCAAAAACCAATTTACTAATTTCAATCTCTCGGTGGGAGTTACTGACCAGTTCATGGACGCAGTCATCCATAACGATTATTTTTATTTAATTAACCCCCGCACCAAAACTAAAGTTAAAAAAATTAAAGCTCGCACTATTTTTGAACTCATTACTAATGCCGCTTGGCTCACCGGAGATCCTGGCCTAATTTTTTTAGACGAGATCAACCGGCACAACCCTACTCCCGCCTTGGGAGAAATTGAAGCTACCAACCCTTGCGGAGAACTTCCGCTTTTACCTTATGAAAGTTGTAATTTAGCTTCTATTAATTTGGCCAAAATGATCCGCGGCGAGGAGCTTGACTGGGAAAAATTAAAAGAATGTATCCACTGGGGAATTCGCTTCTTGGATGACGTAATTGAAGTGAATAAATTCCCCTTGCCGGCTATCAGGCAAATTACCATGGGTAATCGGAAAGTTGGCTTAGGAGTGATGGGCTTTGCCGATCTCTTGATTCGTCTAAAAATTTCTTATCAGGACAAGAAGGCCATTAATTTTGCGCAAAAACTAATGCGCTTTGTCCATCAAGAATCAATTAAAGCCTCCATTAGTCTGGCCAAAGAAAGAGGAGTCTTCCCCAATTTTCCCAAATCAATTTATGCCCGGCGAGGCCTGCGCTTGCGCAATGCCACCGTCAATACTATCGCGCCCACGGGCACCATAAGCATTATTGCCGGCTGTTCCAGCGGAATTGAGCCGCTTTTTGCCATAAGTTACATCCGCAATGTGCTCTCTGGTTCCAAGTTTTTTGAAGTTCATCCCCTCTTTGAAGAAATGGCGAAGAAACAAGGGTTTTACAACAAAGATATAATAGCTGAAATTGCTCAGACAGGTTCTTTACAAAAGATTAAGGGCCTGCCGCGGGATATACACAAAATTTTCGTTACCGCTTTTGATATTTCTCCAG
>CAZAGD010000129.1:0-26515 GCA_964484485.1 uncultured Syntrophaceae bacterium | reverse complement strand
CTTGCGGAACAAATCAAAAAGCGTTTTGGGTTTCAGGTATATATCCCGGATTATCTGGAGGAAATAGAATTGTTAGCCCGCGAGGAGCCAATGCGCCTGGTTTCTTCCCCCAAAGCCGCGCGTCCTTTAAATTGGGAAATTCTTTTAGGGCAATTAGAAGCCAAAATCTCTATCTTGCGCAGCAAACAAAAGAATCTGGGAAAGAAGGCGGTGGCCGAACAAATGGAACTTGAAGAGCGGCTGCAAGAGATCGATCAGGACTTAGCTAAAATAATTGCGGAAATTTAAGCTGCTTTCCTTGGGTCATTTCCAATTCATTTTTTATGGGCCAGGGCTTCGATAATAATGGCGGCGGCAGCAGAGAAAGAAAGATACTCCGTATTAATAACCAAATCATAACACGCCGGATCTTCCCAATCAGCTTTAAAATACCTTTTGATAAATTCGCGATTGCTCCTGTCGAAATGGTCGATCTCTCGCCGCGCACTTTCTAAATCGAGGTGGCGAGTTTGCCTTAAGCGCTCTTCGCGGAGCTTTAAGGGAGCGACTACAAAGATATGCAAGGCGGTGGGCAATCCTTTTAAAATAAATTGGCTTCCCCGCCCATAAATCACCAGGGATTGATTTTGGGCTAATTCTTTGATCACAGATTCTAAGGCCTGCAAATAGCGGCGGTCATCCAGAGGCATCTGCCAGGAAGGGAGGTAAGCACCTTCAAAACCCACACCGAAATCATAACTGTGCTCCAGAGCCCTGGCTATACGCCCTAAAAAACTTCGGGGAGGCATTTCTTTAGCTATGACTTCTTGTTCTTGGCGGTGCAGCCGGGCCGCTACCTCGGCGATAATCTCTCGGTCTAAATAATCAAAATGAAGTCTGGCGGCCACCTCCCTACCTATCTCTGGTGCGCCACTTCCCAGTTGACCACGAATAGTTATTATGCCCATCCCCTGCCTCCAAAGATTGATTATTTTGACCAACAAAATATTCTTTTTTCGGCTTAACCGCTAATCTTTCCCTCTCTCCATATAAAATTCTGCCCCTTTTTGCGGAATTACCTTTTGACTAATTTTTTACTTCATATATTAACAAAATGATTATACAATAGCAATTCTCTATTTGCTTGAGCTTCGATCACTTTTAAATTTGACCCAAAACCGGCATGAATAAATCCAGGGGTGATGCAACTAAAAACAAACCATATTAAGCGATTTACCCAAAATGAAAGACGGTTAGTTTATTTATCCATTTTTTAATTATAAAAGTTATTAACTCCTTCAACCAAGGATAAAGGATAGAAATTGCCGGGTATGAAAAGGCCGTTTCCTCTGCTCCTTTTGGCTTATATAGCCGGAATTTTTATTGGTAATTACTTTTTCTTGCCCCTGAAATGGATTTTTCTGCTCATTTTGTTGGCGATAATTTTGCTCACCATCTCTGTTTTTGGTTCCCCTAAAAAGCCGGCCCTATTCCTCGCTCTCTTCATTTTTTTTCTTTTGGGGTTTTTATTTATTAACCGCCTGCTTCATCCTTCATTTCCTATTAATCATCTTTACCATTTTGCGGGGGAAGAAAAGTATATTCTGGAAGGAGTCCTCTATCAACCTCCCGAAGTGAGCGAGGAGAAAACCAGATTTTATGTCCGCGGCGAAAGAATTTGCGGACAAGGAGAAAGTTTAAAAATAGTGGGGAATATTCTGCTCACTGCTCCGGATAGAAATCATGATTTGCGTTATGGAGATCGAATTCGTTTTGTATCAAAGCTTTACCTTCCTCGGGGAGCGACTAATCCTGGAGCTTTTGATTATCAGAAATTCTTAGCCCGGCGCGGAATTTGGGTTACCGCATATGTCAAATCAGGCTCTGAAATTGTAAAGGTGGGTGAACAGGCCGGCCATCCGTTCTTTCATTTTATAGAAGCAGGTAGGGAAAAGATTAGAAATTTTTGGGAAGTCAATGCGCCTTTGCCTTTTCGCGGAATTATAAAGGCCTTAGTCTTGGGCGAGAAAGGAGAAATTGATCGCGAAACAAACGAGAAGTTTATAGTGGCCGGGGTGAACCATATTCTTTCTATATCGGGGTTGCATGTGGCCTTGGTGGCTGCTTTTTTCTTTGGAGTTGCCCGCCTCATCATGAAACTCTTTCCTGCTTTACTTCTGCGCTGGCCTTTGAATAAAATAGCGGGCTCAACGGCCATTATCCCGGTAATATTTTATACTTTCATTGCTGGTTTAGGAGTGGCCGCCGTAAGGTCTACCATCATGATGCTGTCTCTGCTTTTAGCTTTGCTTTTAGATAGATGGCGAGATCTTTATGATGCCCTCTTCTTGGCTGCTTTTCTTATTTTAGTAGTCTCTCCGGGAGCTCTCTTCGAGATCTCTTTCCAACTATCCTTTCTGGCCGTCTTGGCCATTATCTATCTCATGCCCCGCTTTTGGGAATATTTTTCTTTTTGGAAAATCTGGCCCTACCAAAGCTGGATGGAAGAATTACCTACTTGGAAAAGGAAGATACTATTTTACCTCATTACCAGTCTCTTAACTACCACAGCGGCTATTTTAGGCACCGGGCCGATTGTGGGTTATTACTTTAATCGCCTCTCTTTAGCAGGTTTCTTGGCCAATTTAGTGCTCGTCCCCTTGTTAGGATTCGGTAATACCATTCTGAGTCTGCTCACGGCCTTTTTTATTTTTTGGGCGAGGCCTTTGGCGGAAGGGCTAAATTATGTAAACGTTTTTTTATTAAAAATTTCTCTGGCCTTTGTTGATTTTTTTAGTTCTCTTCCTGGGGCATCATGGCGCATCAGTACGCCTACTATCCTGGAAATAATTTTAATTTACGGAGCTATTTTATCGGCCGCAAATCTTAAAAGATGGAAAAGAAGCTTTTATCTTCTCTTCATTCTAATTGGTTTCTTAAGCATTCTTCAAATTTATACTTACTATGCGCAAGTGCACAATCGGGAGATGAAAGTCACCTTCCTCGATGTAGGGCAGGGTGATGCCATAGTGTTATTTTTTCCTCAGGGTAAAGTGATGGTTATAGATGGCGGAGGTTCCCCCGATGGCAGTTTCGACCCCGGAGAGAGGATTGTGGCCCCATATTTGTGGAAAGAAAAGAGAAAGACCATCGATTATTTGGTCAATACTCACCCGCACCCAGATCATCTACAGGGACTACTATTCCTGCTTAAAAATTTTCAAATTGCAGAGGTTTGGAGCAATGGAGAGTCCCGAGAAGGAGATGTATCTTTGATGGAGTTTAAGCAATTAGCAGGTAAAAGACTTTACTTAAAAGGTCGGGAGATGGGGCCTTTAGATATAAACAGCGTAAAAGTTGAATTTTTACATCCTCCTTTGGTGAATAAAGAAAAAAGTTTATTTTGGGGAAACGATGCCTCCTTAGTTATGCGCCTTACCTTTAAAGAAGTGAGTTTCTTGTTTACGGGAGACATAGAAGCAGCAGCCGAAAATGAGCTAACAGGTAAATTCGCTAATTTGCAAACTATAGTAATGAAGGTTCCTCATCACGGGAGTAAAACTTCCAGTACGTGGCCATTTATAGAGAAAGTTAAGCCCACTTACGCTGTTTTTTCCGTGCGCTCCGGAGGGAAATATCCGCTTCCCCATCGAGAAATTTTAGAAAGATACGAAAAAATTAATGCTCAGATTTTAATGACCAAGAGCCGTGGCACCATTACTTTTATAACCGATGGCGAAAAAATACAGGCAAAAACTTTTTTATCTCCTTCCGCTTCTTCGCCATGCTCTGGCCATCCCACCTATGGTGACAAACTCAGTATGGCTCAAGTCAGAGGCAGGCCAGAGGCAGGCCGGAGGCAGGCATGAATGAAGAAGCATCGGCGGGAGAAGAAGTTGTTCAAAATTGGCCAGCGATTTTCCGCAATGGGAGGCGGATAATTAAACCGAGCAAAATGAATAAGCTTCTAAATCCGCCCGCACCTATGGAAGAGCCACTGCCTCATGATTCTGAATGAATGCCTGCCTCCGGCCTGCCTCTGGCCCCTTCACCAAATGTTTAGCTATTTGTTAATTATGACACAGTCTCGCATGGGGAGAGGGTTGAGGAATTTTCTGCCTCCACCGTCCCGCCCCTTAAAATAAGGGGCGGGAGGTGAAGAGTGAGGAGGAAAGAAGGGATTTTTCTGCTTAGGATTCAGCTTTCATCCCTTGCAGAAGGGTCGGCGTGATAAAAATTAGCAATTCCTTTTTCGTGTTATAAACTTCCTTGTTCTTAAAGAGCCAGCCCAGTATAGGAATCTTCCCCAGCCAAGGAATTCTGGTTTCAGATTCTTGATTCTCCGACTCATAAATTCCGCCGATGACTAAAGTTTCCCCATCTTTGACTAAGACTTCGGTTTTAGCCTCCCTCTTATCTATACTGGGAACCTGCATAGATGGGCTGCGGAAAGTTCCTCGGGAGTCTCTCGTTACTTTAACGGTCATTTTAATGCTTCCATCAGGGGTAACTTGCGGGGTAACTTCCAACATTAAAACCGCGTCTATAAACTGAACTTGCGTTCCGGCTTGGGAAGTAGTTTCATAAGGAATTAATTCGCCCTGTTTTATATGCGCCGGCGTATTAGTTAAAGTAGCTAATTTCGGGCGAGCTATGACTTTGGTTTGTCCTTCTGTTTCTCCTAATTGCAAGCGCAAATCCAAATTCACCAGGTTCCCTGTTAATTTACCGAAGGAGATACCCAAGCCACCTACCTGCGTATTCCCTGTGGCAGCGGGAAAATTAACCACAAAGTTAGAAGGCATTATTAGGGGAGTACTTGTTCCTGTAGCACTCGGCGTGAACCCCCAGCCTGCGGAGGCGCTGGGGTTATTGCCAGTCAATCCCCAGTGCCATTGGCCGCCCCCGGTTTGGTTATAGCTTCCGCCCCATTGGATACCTAAGGAACGGGCAAAGGTAGTCTGGGCCTGCACTACCCTAGCCTCAATTAAGACTTGCGGCGTGGGCGAATCGAGCTTTTTAATTAAATTTATAATTTCCTCTATATTTTGCTTTGTATCTTGGATAATCAAAGTATTGGTGCGCTCATCTGCTTTAACCGATCCGCGCGGGCTTAAGAAACCCTTTCCTTTCTCATCTTTTTCGCGGATGAGTTTCTGCAGGTCAGCCGCCTTAGCATAATTCACCCTGATAGTTTCCGTAGTTAAAGGTTCTAACTTCTCTCGGCTTTCTTTTACTTTGACTAATAAATCTTCTTCTTTCTGTTTTTCCTCCCGTTCTTTGCGCACGCTTTCAGCCGTAGTGATGCGCAGCACATTACCCTCTTCAATTTTGACTAAGTTTTTGGTCGTCAGAATCACATCCAAGGCCTGATCCCAGGGCACATTGACCATGCGAATAGTAATTTTCCCTTTAACATCATCAGTAGTTATAATATTTAAATTGCTGACCTCGGCTAAAAGACGGAATATATTGTGCAAGTCAGCATCTTTGAAGTCTAGAGATATTTTGGCTCCCTTGTAAGGACTTACCTGTACTTTTTCCGATTCGCCTTGCGGCTTAGCTTCGGGAAGGGTGGATTTTTCCGGCGTCTGGGTTTGAGCTAAGGGTTTTTCCGCTGGCGGAGGCGCCATGGCCGGCTTTTCTGTTTCTTCTTTCTTTATTTCTTTAGCTTGGGCCTCTTTTTTAACTTCTTCCTCAGCTGTCTTTTGTTTCTCAGCAACCCTGACCGGTGGCGGCGGAGCAGCTATTAGAGGAGCAGGCTCTTCCTTTGCTCCCAAAATAACTCGGAGCTCTTTTTCTTCTTTTTGTAAGGTATAAGGGGGTATTTTTTTATCTGGAAAAGTGAAAACCATTCGTAATTTTTCCGGATATTCTCCCAGGCGGATTTCCTGGAGCCAAGGACTACCCACTTCAAATTTTCTTTTTCCCGTAGCATTTTTTAAACCAGGAAAGTCCAATACTAAACGAGGTGGGTTTATTAACCTAAAACTCCGAAAATCGGCTAAGGACTCTGTTCCCGTAATGCCAACTTCGAGGAAATTGGCTTGCGCAGCCACTTGAATCTCTTTTATTAACTTCCCCTTTAAGGGGGCTGGCTTTTGCACCGGGACTTCTTTAGTTTCCTCTATTCTTTTTTCTTCTCTCTTCTCTTCAACGGTAGCTACTATTAGGGCGGGTTTATATTCTCCAAAATCAATGATTATGTTATTCTCTACAGAATCCACAGCATATTCTACGGGCCTTTCTAAAATAATTTCCACGCGGGCATAGGGATTGGGTAAGGCAGCGAGCTGCTTATTTTGAATAGATTTGATAACCCCATCCTGGACTTGGATAGATCCCGCTAACTTTCCTAATAATGTTTGGGGTAAATCTAAGACTACACTTAAAGGTTTGGTCCTTTGAAAAGCTGAATATTCGAGAGGGCCAGTACCCTCGATAAATACTCTTGTTCCCTCGGCCACCTTCATGACTTCTATTTTATTTATGGTGAGAGGTTCTGGTTTCTGAATCTCTCCTTGAGAGAAGGAGGGAAAAATTAAGAATAATATAATGGCCCACTCGCTAAGGGGGTGGCAAAATTTCTGAAAAAACTTACTTTTCATGCTTCCTCCTTCTTTAGTCCGGATATAACTTCAGTACGGTATCTCGCGTACTAATTTTGCCCGAGGCTTCTTCAATTTTTTCTGTTACTACAATGCCTGTAGAGTTGATCTTAGTTACCACACCTCTATTTTTACCAATGCTCGTCCCCGGGGTAATTATATAACCTTTTCCCGCGCTATCCTCTACCATGGCTCTGGGTTCTTTAATGCTCCAAATAATGGCCACTAATTTCAATTGGCTCAGGTCGAATCTTTCTAATGGAGTAGCTGGTTCCAAAGTGGGTTTGGGAGGCGTTTTTTGCGCCGGCGGGGGTGGAACTTCTGGTTTCTCCACCACTAACGGCCGAAATGGATCAGGTTTACCACGCGGATCATAAGTAAATGCTACTAAAGCTGGTCGTTCCAATTTTATTTCTTCTGCCGCTGGAGATACTTTTGTTGGCGTTTGGGTTGGTTTCGGGGCCGGAGGTACAGGAATCTTCGTGGGCTGCGGAGTTTCTCCACCGCATCCAATTAGCAAGCCGAAACATACTGCCCAAATTATAACCCCCATCCCTCTCCTCATGAATAAATCTCCTTACTTTTTTGCCGGAGAAGCTTCCTTTTTTGGCTTAGGACCTTCTCCTTCTTTCTGCTCCAAAAACTTGAAAGTTGTCGCTTGGCAAGAGGTGGTTATTTCCCACCGGCCCATAGATTCTTTAGCTCCCTCCATAGCTACGCCGGCTATATTGACGATGCGGGGCATCTTGCCTACTTTATCAAAAAATACAGCTACATCGTGATAAGTGCCCCTGACTTTAATCTCCACGGGAATCTCGGCATAAAACTCCTTGGCTATTTCCGCGCCCGGACGGAATAATAAAAACTCTAAGCCGGCTTCTTTGCCCAAATTGGATATGTTGGCTAAGAGAGAAGGAATTTCTTTACTGGTGGGCAACTGACCCATAGCAAATTTTAGTTCCTCTCTTAATTTGGCGGCCTCGGCCTGAAAACGTTTCATATTAGCCGCGATAATTCTTAATTCCCGGACCTGCATCTCCAGCTTAGCTAATTCTTCCGTCTTTTTATTTAACAATTCCGATTTGGGCAAATAAATCAAATAGAAATATAGACCTAAAATAACCGCCAGAATTAATAATAGAATTAGTACTTTCCGGGAAGTTGGTAATTTAACTATACTATCAAAGGTGATCGCCACGGTTAACCCTTTCCTGGAGAGGAACCGCTAATTACGGTTCCGTAGTTTACATTACAAGTCAAAGTAAATTCTTTCAGCTTTATATCTTTTCTTTCCAACTGTTGGGAAACAACCAATTCTATATTTTTTATGACTTCGGACCTTTCCAAGTTAGTCATAAACTTGGCAATGGTCGGGTTATCGAAGGCAATACCCTTTATCTCCATTTTGCCGTCTTTTTCTTTCAAAGAAGTTAACCAAAGCCGCCCGGGGAGAGAGGTAGCTAAGTCATGCAGCACCCTTACCGGTCCCGTTTTCGCCCGCTGCAGAGTATAAATAATATTTAGCCTCCTCTGCAGATCCTCTTTTTCCGCCTTAAATTTATTTACATCTTTCGTGTCTATTTTTAATTTCTTTATTTCTTCATTGACTGCCGCAATTTTGGTTTCTATATCGCTTAAACGGCTGGATATAGAAAGATGGAAAAAAATGATGATTAAAAATACACACCCCAAAGAAAGAAACAGTACCGAGAGCATTTGTCTGGTTGTTTCTTTCTTTTTTAAAGCTCTAACTGGCAGAAGGTTAATGCGAATCATTTCAAGCCCTCTCTTCGTAAGGCCAAACCTACTCCCACCGCGGCCAAGGGAGCTACTTCCCGCAGATACTCAGGATCAAATACTTTGGGATCGTAATCAATCTTGCTAAAGGGGTTAAATACTTCTACTGGCGTACCAATTCGTTCTTCAATTAAGGCAGGAAGTTTTTTGATTTTAGCGCATCCTCCGCTGAGGAAAATTTTTTTAATTTCTCCTCCGGTTGAGGAAGCCGCATAGAATTCCAAGGAACGGCGCACCTCTGTGGCTAACTGTTCGGAGGTGCCCTGAATAATTCTTTCTACTTCCATATTTTGCGGACTGTCATCTCGATCTCTCAGCTTCAACGCTTCCGCTTCCTCATATGTAAGCTTTAGTTTCTTCTGAATTTCTTCAGTGATCTGCCGGCCGCCTATCGGTATGTCCCGGGTAAAAGCAGAGGTCCCTCCCTTTAAAATGTTGATGTTCATCACCCCGGCGCCTATATTTACTAAAGCTACTGTCTCATCTTCGGGTGATTCGAAATTAAGATTATAAGCATTCTCAATAGCAAAAGAGTCTACATCCACAACTACCGGCCTTAAGCCAGCTTCTTCGACTACGGAAGTGTAATCATTGATAATGTCCTTTTTAGCGGCCACTAAAAGCACCACCATCTGGTCGGGGCCGGCGGGTTCATCAAGAATTTGGAAATCTAAATTAACTTCTTCGATATCATAAGGAATATATTGTTCCGCTTCCCACCTGATTGACTCTTCCAACTGCATTTCCGACATGGCTGCCATGGTAATTTTCTTGATGATCACTGAATGGCCGGAAATAGAGACGGCCACATTCTTCGTTTTTACTTTCAAACCCTCCACTAAGCTGCGGATTGACTCCACAATGCTCGCGGAATCCATGAAAGCCCCATCGACGATAGCTTCGGGTGGCAGTGGAATCATGCCAAAATGACGCAAACGTGGATTTTTCTTTGTCCATTCCAGCTCCACAGCTTTTATGGAGCTTGAGCCAATGTCTAAACCCATTATTTCTTTTTTAGAAAATATCCCCATTTTCCTACCGCTTCTCGGGGAAAATTTCCGTACCTTTTCCCCATAATTGGAATATGTTTATTTGGGCTGTTTGCTTAGATCGCATCCGTTCTTTTTCACTGGGAATGTAAAAAGATAAAACGACCAAAGTGGTGGCTCCTGGGTAAACGGTGACTTCTTTCATTAAAGACCTTGTTTCGTAGCTTTTGGGATCGGTAATCGTGATAATCAAACGATAACTTTGGGCGGGCATTATTTCATCGAAGTAAACCAAATTTGTAGAACATTTGCCATGAAGGAAGGAATACTGCAATTGCTTTCCAGGATCCTTTCCCCAAGTCAAAGGAAATAAAGAAATTCTGTCTAATCCCACTTTAACATTTTCGGGCATAACCCCTTCTTCTTTACTGGGAATAAACAGTAATGGAACTTCCGACCAAGGGAAAGGTCGCTCTTTGGTGAATCTCTTGACATAATCCGTTTCCATGAGGTTATGTCCTTTATTACTGGCTAAAATTAAGAGTCGTCCCTCGGCTGCAGGGCGAATTTCTCCCCGGGTCACTATTTCTAGAGCTTCTTTTAGCGCCTGCTCAGTTGGTAAGGGAATTTCTCCATTTATGTTAGCCAAGTCCAAAATATTATTCTCCAGTTCTCGAGGGCCAATTTTAGTCTCAAAATTAATTAAAGAAGCCGAAAGGCGTAAACTTCTCCCTACTCCCTTTTGTACTTCACCTCCAATTAATACATGAAGACCGTGTCCTGGATCCATCGTGTTAATTCGTTTCTGCCAGCGATAAAGCATTGGGGCATTCATTTTAGAAAGAGTCGTCATGCCCATCCATTGCAAGTACTGTTCAACTTTTTCTCGACTCAAAACAGAAAATTGTTTTTGCCCCCATAAGCGGCGACTTATTTTTTCTGCAATTTCCCTGCCAACCTTAGATACATTGCCGGCCCCATCGTTAAAATCAAAAACGGCGACCCGGACTACCGGTCTCTGACGGTAATCGAAAAATTTGTGGGCTAGCTTAGCTTCCAAGTTGGATAAAAATTTTTCCGTGGCTAACTCTTGCTCAGAAAGGCGCTGCTCCGTGGACTTTTCTTCTGCTTTTGCTATACCCACCAGAAAAATCAACTGCCAAATAATAAAAAATATTAAGGCCCTTTTACCTTTTTGGTGAGGCAATTTTTTCTCCTACTTATATTATTTTAGTCTTTAAAAATTTTTTCACGTTCGGAAAGTTTTAGTCCGAGCGCTAAGATTATTTTCCTCTTTGTGTCTAAGCGACATCTCTTCCCTTTTTCCACCCGATCAATAGTGAGGGCAGAAAGCCCCGCTTTGCGCGCTAACTCGGCCTTGCTAAGAAGAAGTTTTTCGCGATATTGTTTCAGGGAGTTCATCTTTTTGCTCTCAAAAATTAGAATCAATAAATTTTATTGCAAAAAAGATTCCGCCACTTAAAAATTAATATAAATTTTATTAAATTATATTAAATTATGCATAATTTTTATGGCTAAGTAATGAAATTTAAAATATTTTTATTTAAATTAAATTTTTGCTTGCGAGATTTTAGAGAGGAAGGTGAGCAACAGTTTCCTCAATCTTATTTGCACCTTTTTGTACTACTTGTAACAATTTTAATACGCCATTAAATATTTTTGAATCATTTTTGACACATTTCCACCTTATCCAGTGGCTTTTTATTCTATAAATTTATAAACTATTTCCCCTTTTTTTATTAAGCCCAGCTCTTCCCGCACTATTTTTTCAATCTCTTCGCGATCATTATTTTTTATTTTTTTAATCTGCTTGGCTAAGCGTATATTCTCTTCCCGGAGCTTCTGGTTATTTAACTCAATTTTTTCTTTCTCTTTCTGCAAATTATAAATTTCCTGCAATCCCCGGACACAAAAATAACTGAAAAAGAGCAAGGAAAAAACTATTAACCCATAGAATAAATATGATTTATGATTAATATTTAGCAACTTTGGCCCCGGCTCAAATTTTTTGTTTATTATAACGGCTACTTGTAAAAAAGAAAAGATAATTTTAGGCCTTTTTCACATATATTTCTTTAACAATTTCCTCATCCAGAGCTAAAGTGGTTTCTCCAATTTCTAAGACATAAGAGGGATGCTTTTGGACTAATTTGACTACAGCCCCAGGAACTAAACCAAAGGTACTCAATTTTTCCAGGCGAGCTTTAGATTCAGGGGCAATAAAAACTATCTTTCCTTCCTCGCTTATCTTTAAGTCGGCCAAGGGGCGCACTAATGGTTCAACTTCCCGTTTGAAGCGGGCACAACATGGTCCCTTGGGGATGGGCTTACCATGAGGACAAATGGGGGGATGCCCCAAAAAAGTGCATACGCTATCTAAAACTTCGGGACTGAGTATATGTTCAAATTGGCAGGCACTTGATTCCATATATTTTTCTTCTAAGCCAAATACTTCCGATAATAGTCTCTCGGCCAAACGGTGGCGGCGAATGATTTCGGTTGCTCTTTTTTCACCCTCTGCTAACAAGAAAATCTGCGTGCCCTTTATAGTAATCCAGCCTGCTTTCTCCATCTCATTCAAAAGGTGTTCGGCTGCTTCCTCTTGGGTAGTTTTTAAAAATTCCTGTAAATTTACCTCTCCTTTTTCGCGCATGGTCCATATTAGTTCCAAAACTTCTTCTCGTTGATGGGTTTCGCTCTTCTCTTTTGTTTCTTCCCATCCCCATCGCCATCTTCTCTTTGCGGAATTAAAATTTTGGAAACCTTCGCTCATCTTTTCTTCTCTCTTTCTCTCGCTCTAATTAGTAATTTTTTTATGAAGCTGGCCACTTTCGATTCGGCCGGGAACCGGTAACGACATTGCGGACAGCAGAGTAACTGACAATTTTTCCCCCAGGGGCAGGAAGGAGAACACTCTTCTTTTTGCGGAGCAAAAGAATACCCACACAGAGGACACTTGATATTTTCTTCTTTCACATTTTTACTCCCCAAAAGCGAATTAAAAAATTTACTCCTCCCCCTACTAAGATAGCAAAAGGGAAAATGAAAAGGGCCATGGCTAAAGCTTGCTTCCAGCCTCTTTCTTTAATAATCATAAAAAAGTTAGCTAAACAAGGAACAAAAAGGGTAATAGTTATTAGGCTAACCACCATCTGAATGGCATCCAATTCTCCTGCTTTAGCCATAATAAAAAAACCGGCCGCGCCATAGTCTCGGCGCAGGAAGCCCATAATAAAAGCTTCCGTAGTCTTCGCCGGTAAATTCAAAAAGTTTACGACCACTGGTTCGGCGGCTCTTTGCCAAGCCTGGAGCAGATGCAGAGTATCCAAAATAAAAAGGATAAAAGTCCCTAAAAGGAATAAGGGCACGGCCTCCTTTAAAAACCATTCTACGCGAGCCAAAGTCTTTAAGAAGATGTTGGCCAGTTTAGGTATCCGCAAAGGGGGAATTTCCAGGATAAAATCAGCCTTTTCACCAGGTAACAATTTGCTGGCCAAAAATCCCACCAGGATAATACTCAAGCCCACTACTATGGCCCAAGTCAATATACCCCAGGTAGGAAGCCAGGCGAACATCCCGACCATTACGCCAATTTGCGCCGAACAAGGGACTCCTAAAGCTAAAAGTAAGGTGACGATTATTCTTTCTTTTTTAGTCTCCAAGATGCGGGTGGTAAGGGTAGCCATGGTATCACATCCTAAGCCTAATACCATCGGTAAAACAGCTTTGCCACTCAATCCCATGGCACGGAATATTCTATGCAACATAATTGCCAAACGGGGCAGGTATCCGGAATCTTCCAAGAGGCCGAAAGCCAAAAAAAAAGAACTTATAATAGGCAAAACAATGGCTAAAGCATAAGTTAATCCCATGGTGATTAGTCCGAATGGCCCGACTAACAAATCCTGCATCAATTTCCAAGGAAATAGAGACTTTACTATCCAGGTAGCCGCCGGATTGATTATACTTCCGAATACTTGATTGAATAAAAAATCAACCCCCCAACCAGCGCCTATTTTACCAACCAATTCATAAATTAGGAAAAGAACTAAAAACAGAAAAGGTATACCCCAAAAGGGATGAGTAGTTAAGCTCTGGCAAATTTGGATAAAATTTCCTCGCGGGCGCTTTTCTTGGGCAAAGACTTGCTGGAGAATCTGATTTATTACCTGCATCCTCTTTCGGTTAATTATGAAACCCAAAGGTTCAGGATTTTTTTCCTGTAAATGGCGCCTGATATTCTCAATCTCCTGCACTTTTTCTTCTTTTACCTGACTGTAAAGCCACTCTTTCAAACTCTCGTCACCAGCCAAGAGCATTAGAGCTAAGGCTCTCTTCCCCTTTTGCCTTTCGGGAAGTAGTTTCTCTATTTCTTTTATGCTCTCCTCTATCTCTGGGCCAAAATTAACCGAGATCTGAGGCTGACGACCATCAGCTAAACTTTTTTCCAAATTTTCCAATCCCTTTCGCCTTACAGCTACCGTAGCATGAACGGGGATGCCCAAGATGGCGGAGAGGCCTTGGACATCTATAGAGATACCCCGTTCTTTGGCCTCATCGGCCATATTCAGTACTAAGACCACAGGCTTTTCCATCTCGGCTAACTGTTGCGTGATGATTAAGCTTCGACTTAAATTTTTAGCATCGCTCACCTGAATTACCTTAAGATCACCATCCTGCAAAAGAATATTTCTGGTTACCCGTTCTTCTTCCGACATAGGCACTAAACTATTGATTCCGGGCGTGTCTATAACCTCCTGGAGCTGATGGCCCAACTTCATATTTCCCTGCCCAACCTCTACCGTCGTCCCCGGGTAGTTAGAAACAGTGGCATATTTACCTGTAAGCCAATTGAAAATTACACTTTTACCTACGTTCGGATTTCCAACCAAAGCAATCCGGGAAATTGGCTTTCGCCCAAAGGCTTTTTTTCGGGCCAAGAAGCTCATGTCACTTTTTCTTTGGGGAAGGCAAAGATTTGGGTTGCTGCGGCGCGCAATCGGCACAATAACCATAAATCTCTAATTTATGATCAAACATATAAAACCCTTTGCGGCGGGCAATTTGAGCCTGTAAATTTTCTATGCCCGCATTTTCAAACTCCAAAATTTTCCCGCACTGGAGACAGATTAAATGATCATGGTGTCCTCCAGGAAGACAACGTTCAAAGCGGGCCGAGCGATTTCCAAACTGGCCAGAAGAAGCCCAGCCACTTTCGGCCATCAGCTTTAAAGTACGGTAGACGGTAGCAAAGCCGATATGTGGATTCTTTTGCCGAACTCGCTGGTATAACTCTTCCACGCTGGGATGATCAGCTGCCTCTAAGAATACCTGAAAGATCAATTTTCTTTGGCGCGTTGATTTTAATCCCTGTTCTTTTAAAAATTTATGGAATTCACGGACGGTTATTTTATCCATAGCTGGGCTCTCTAATAAGGCAAATTCTTGCCTAAATAAGTGAAATATATTTCCTTCATTTTATTAATGGGAGCATAAAATAAACGACATCTTAATGCGTGGTTCGGCAAGCCCCAAGGGCTGGCCCTACGAGAAATTAAAAAAACCTCAAATGTAGGGCAAGGGCTTGTTCCTTGCCGCATGTCGTTTTATTTCTTATGTGTAATTACGACAAAATTTCATTTGGGAAACTCGATAAAGCCAGACCACGGAGTAAGATAAGAGTGATAACTGTAAATATTTAATTGCTCCGATTAATAACAACGAAGCAGTTTTTCGGCCCTTGGCCTAGGCCATAACTAATTGATATTGATTTTCGTTTTCAAAATATCATTAACCAATTAAATTGTCAACATTTTTATTAACTGACCGACTAACCGTTTTAATTTTTCTCGCCAGCAGGAAACAGGCGGGAGGAGGAAAGGCCTCTCGCCCTCCCGCCTGAATTAAGCTGGAATTTAAAAACTGATCGACGGTCAGTTTTATTAAAGATCGCCGGCAAAAGTCTCTCGCGATGTAATTATGTCACTCATGCTCAATTAGAAATCCAGTATTTTCAAGGCATTTCTGGACTCCCGCTTTCGCGGGATTGACCGAAAAGTCGGTTTTTCATAGATCTCTATTAGTTGGCTGGCCGACCTTTTTAGTTTTGCTTTTCTTCTTGAGGAAGTTATGGAGCTAACCTGGATTTCAAAAATGGAGGAAGAAAAATAATTTGATCGCAAGCCAGAAGCAATTTGGTCATCTCCGCTTGCTCATGCCTGCTGAAGGCGCTTTGACCAAAATGGCGTCCAAAGTAACCATTGATCAATACAGTAGGGACTTGGGCAACTCGCTTGAGCAATTGCTCAGCGCGGCCTTGGTGAAGATATAAAGTTACATCATTTATGATTATTAAAGACCAAAACTGTTCTTGCATTAAGCGCAGACATTCTTCTATATTTTTAAAATTTTCTTTAGCCAATTGCCAAACCTCTTCTTCGCTACGCCCAGTTAAACGGGGAGGAATAACCAAAGGTGCAAAATAGGCTACCCCTTCTTCCTCTGCCCAGGGAAGGCTTAGCTTTCCGCCCAATCCACAAGTTTTCTCTGGCGCAAGGTCCAGGACCGCCACTGGTCTATCAACCCAGTTCATTAACTCTCTCAAAATTTTTTGGGTGAGCTGGGTTTTTCCGGATTGAACTTCTCCGACTATAGCCGTCTTACGGTTTAGGTACTGGAGATAAGTCAAGAATTTTTGCCTTTCTGATCCCGCGCAAAAGAAAATATCCTAAAAGTGATCCAGGTATGCTGGAAGCCATAAAAGCAGTAAAGAAAAAGAGGAAAGCAAAATCTTTACCCAGCACAGGCCCGAAAAGAAGAACAATTAAAGATACCCCCAAAAAGCCAGTTCCTATAGGTTCAGTCAAAGAAGCCCAATCCCGGCGCAGCCAATGGTAAACCAAACCTACCATTATAGCTCCAGGTATCCCCCCCGGAAAGGCGAAGATCGTTCCTGTCCCCAGGGCATTGCGGATGAGCCCAGCGATGAAGGCCGCCAACCCTCCATACCAAGGGCCGATCAATACTCCAGCCAGACAATTGATGGTATGCTGAAAAGGGAAAACTTTAGTAGGACCAATAGGGAAGTGCACCCCAGAAAGGAGGACAGCCATAGCCGCAAATAAAGCTGTCAGGACAATTTTCTTTATGCGCAGATTTTTCTCCATTTACGCCCTCAGTCTTTTTCTTCAGCAATTTTCCCCTTTTTTAAAGCTTCATTCATCGCTCCCGAACGGTAGCCATGTAAATCTAAAGTAGCATAGATGAATCCTTCTTCGCTTAAGATCCGCGCAATTTTTTCTCGTAAATCTCTGATCAGAAGCCTCTCTATATCTGCCGCCTCGAGTTCTAAGCGAGCTAATTCGCCATGATAGCGGACGCGTAATTGGCGAAAACCTAAAGCCTTTATCCGTTCTTCTGCTCTACCCACCTGTTGCAAACGTTCTTTAGTTATTTCTGTCCCATAAGGAAAACGCGAAGATAAACAAGCCAGAGAAGGTTTATCCCAGGTTGGGAGGCCTAAAATCCGGCTCAAATCTCTTATCTCTTGTTTAGTCATCCCCACTTCTAACAAGGGACTGCGCACTCCTAATTCCCGCGCCGCCCGCATCCCCGGCCGAAAATCATCGCGGTCATCAAAATTCGACCCATCAACTACCCAAGCTAATCCTAACTCTTTAGCTTTCTCTTGACATATAGTAAAAAGCTCTTTTTTACAGTGGTAACAGCGTGAGGTAGTGTTCTTAACAAAATCAGGGATAGATAATTCTTGAGAAGCAATTTCCACCCAACGCACACCCATTTCTTCCGCTATCTTCTTCGCTTGTTCTATTTCGGCAGCGGGATAAGTTGGAGAGGAGGCTAAAAGGGCTACAGCTTTTTCCTTTAATTCTTGATGAGCCACCCAAAGCAGAAGTGTGCTATCTACCCCCCCAGAATAAGCTACCAGAACTGATTTCATATTCTTTAATAAAAGGCGGAGTTGGGTAAGTTTATCCTGTATGGGACGGGACAAATCCCCTTTTGCTTCCGCTTCCTTTAATAAAGTTTCTAAATAATTTTCCTTCGCCAAATGTCTCCTTTAGCTTATTGAAAATAATCCCGTACTTAAATATCTTTCGCCCGTATCAGGGAGAATTACTACCACTACTTTACCCCTGCCCAGTTCTTGGGCTACTTTCAACGCGGCCCAAGCTGCTGCCCCTGAGGAAATTCCCACCAACAGTCCTTCTTTCTTGGCTAAAAGTCTGGCTGTTTCTATTGCTTCCTCATCTTCAACTCTAATAATCTGATCGATAATGGAAGGGTTTAGAACTTCCGGAACAAAGCCGGCACCAATTCCTTGAATTTTATGCGGGCCGGGGTTACCACCAGAGAGGACTGGAGAACGCGCTGGTTCCACGGCTATTATCCTTACCCTCCCCAATTTTTTCTTAAGAACTTCACCTACGCCTGTAATAGTTCCACCCGTCCCTACTCCAGCTACCAAGGCGTCTATTCGCCCTTTAACTTGGTTCAAGATCTCTAAGGCAGTGGTTTGGCGATGAATCTGAGGGTTTGCTTTATTTTTAAATTGTTGGGGCATAAAATAATTCTTATTTTTTTGCACTATTTCTTCTGCTCTTTTTATCGCTCCTCTCATGCCCTCGCTCCCCGGAGTCAATTCTAATTGAGCTCCATAGGCGGCCAGCAGACTCCGCCGTTCCCAACTCATTGTCTCGGGCATCGTGAGAATAAGACGATATCCCTTGACCGCGCATACCATAGCCAACCCAACGCCCGTATTGCCACTGGTAGGTTCCACAATGGTCCAGCCTGGGTGAATTTGGCCTTCTTTTTCGGCCGCTTCGATCATGGCTAAACAGATGCGATCTTTAATTGATCCCCCGGGGTTAAAATATTCTAACTTGGCCCAAATGGTAGCATCTTCCTTGCCCGGTAAACTGTGCAACTTTACTACGGGAGTGGAACCAATTAAATCCAATACGTTATCGGCCCAGCGCATTTTGTTTTATCCTTATCTTCCCTTTATGATTTCGAGGGAATTATACAAATTCAGTAAAGATTTGTCAAAAAAATATTATTAAAATAATTAAGAAAATACGTAATTAAATGCCGAGGGACTTTTCCAGAGATCTCTTAGAAATAACTTGACTTTATTTTTTAAATCATTAAGAATGGCTATTAATTATTGATCCTTGACTCAAAATTTTATGGACCCTCAAATAGCCCAAGCGCTGCGCCTTATTCCTTATGGAATTTATTTACTAATAGCCGGGCCCAAAGAAAAAGAAAAAGCCATGGTCGTTTCCTGGGTCACGCAGGTTTCTTATTCCCCACTTTTAATTGCCACCGTTTTGCGGCACAATCGCCCGGTCTTAAAACTCTTGCCCGAAGGTAGTCTTCTCAGCCTTAATTTACTCAAAAATGAACATAAATCCTTTGTTCCTATTTTGAAGAGTTCATCTTCCTTAAACTTGGCCGGGTTCAATTTTCAAAGAGGAATTGCAGATATTCTTTATTTAAAGGATGCTCTGGCTACATGGTTCGGCGAGGTACATTCTTTAATCTCCATCGGTGACCATATCCTGGTGGTGAATAAAATTAAGGCTGCCCATTTTACGGCCGGAAGGCCCTTGACCACTTGGGATTATGGAAAAACCTACCTCGGGCAAGAGTAAAATATGATTAAGAAGGAAAATGTTAGGCTATGGAATCTAAGCGTAATGTGATTAAGGTGCTAAACATTCTGGAAAAACAATACCCGGATGCGCGGGTAACCCTTGATTTTCAAAATCCTCTCCAACTTCTGATAGCCACAATTTTAGCTGCTCAATGTACGGACGAACGGGTCAACCAAGTAACTAAAAAACTCTTTAAGAAATATCGTAATGCTCAAGATTACGCCCAAGCTGATCTCGAGGAGTTAGAAGAAGAAATTCGTCCTACTGGCTTTTATCATCAAAAGGCCCGGAGCATTATCGAATGTTGCCAAATGCTTTTGCAGAAGTTCCGCGGCCAGGTACCTCAATCAATAGAAGAATTGACTTCTCTTCCCGGCGTGGGCAGGAAGACAGCTAACATTCTTTTGGGAAATGCTTTTGGCCAACAAGCAATTGCCGTAGATACGCACGTGAAACGATTGGCCTATCGCTTGGGTTGGACGAAATCTACAGATCCAGATAAAATAGAGTTCGATCTACAAAAATTAATTCCCCAGCAGCGGTGGACTCAATCTTGCCACCAGCTCGTCTTCCACGGTCGCCAAGTCTGCTTAGCTAAAAAACCTTTATGTTCTTCTTGCCCAGTATCCCATTTGTGCCCGCGGTTAGGCACTTAAATCGATTTTTCCATCTGGCCGCCTAATAGTTTTAATATTTTTCGCCAGCAGGAAACAGGCGGCTTCTCCATATCTTGAGGAACTCTCCTTTTTAAGATATTATATATTAAGTGACCCAAACCTTAGTAGATTTCTGGGAAGAAATAATACATGGCCAGAAGGATTTGAGAAAGGAGTGGATAATAACTTAAGCTTTTATGCCCGCCAATCTTCCGCCGCAGTACAAAGAAGCTGAAGAACGTTATCGCCAGGCCAAGACCAATGCCGAAAAAATCTTGGCCTTAGAAGAAATGTTAGCCATTATTCCTCACCACAAGGGGACAGACAAGCTAATTGCTCAGCTCCGGCGCAGGCTATCCCAACACAAGGAAGAAGCTAAACGGCGGCCTTCCACTTCCCGACAAGCTGATCCTTTTACAGTAAAGAAAGAAGGCGCCGCCCAGGTTGTTTTAGTGGGACTGCCCAATTGTGGCAAATCCCAGATCTTGGCCTCTTTAACTAACGCTCTGCCTTTAATTGCTGATTATCCCTTTAGCACCCGTCTCCCCTTGCCCGGCATGATGAAATTTGAAAATATTCAGATTCAAATCGTTGATTCTCCACCCCTGATGGATGAATTTGCCGAAACGGGCATCTTTAATTTAATCCGGAATGCCCACGCTCTGATGATCGTCCTTGATCTCACGGAAGATTGTTCTACTCAAATTGATCTTATTCTCGAGGAGTTAAATCGGCGGCGCATTAAGATCCTAAAAAAAGACGAAGCCCAGGGAAAGGAGATTGGTTTTTTTTATAAGCGGGCTGTTTTGGTGGGTAACAAAGCTGATCTTCCCGAGGCGCAGGAAAATTGCCAAAAACTTTTAAGTCAATTTTCTCATTTTTATCCCACGATCTGCATCTCGGCCAAGGAAAATTATAACCTGGAGGAGTTAAAAAAAGAAATTTTTTTGACCTTGGATTTAGTTCGGGCTTACACTAAGGCCCCGGGCAAGCCTGCTGACTTAGAGGATCCTGTGATTCTGCCCAAAGGAAGCACTGTACTTGATTTTGCCGCCCAGATTCATAAAGATTTTATCCAGAAATTAAAATATGCCCGCATTTGGGGGAAAGAAAAGTATAATGGACAGATGGTGCAGCGTGATTACGTCCTCATGGATGGCGATGTGATCGAATTGCATATTTAATCCTGGTATTCCATCCGGGGGTGCCCGGAGGTTAAAATTTTCTCCTGCGCACCCCATTAATTTTGTATCCTTATAGCGGGTTAACTGAAGGCAACAATTGTTGCGGCTCCCCCAAAAGGAATTCTCCCTTCTGGATCCACTCTTTTAAGATCTCAGCTATCTTCTTGGCTTTCGGGTAACTGGAAAGAGGTGTGGTAGGAATTTCTCGGCCATTAAATTTTATCTTGCCGCTCTTCAATTGTTTATAACTAACTTCCCCCAGACTTTGCACCGGTCCACCTTCCGGATAGTCTTTGCTATAGTCAACGATTTGGGTATAAATATCCTCATCCTTTACGGCCGTATACTGGGCTATCTCTTCATTTAAAAGCGGAATGGGTACACCTACCCCGACAATTAACGTGCAGCCATAGCCCTGGAAACTTGCTCCCACCAGCCATTCTGGGCGCATTTGTTTCAAATCTCCTAAGACAGCTAAGGTACCTGCCGGAGTCCGGGGTACTTGATTAGGTCCGCGCTTTACGTGGGGGTTATGTTGCGTTCCCCGCCAGACAACGAACCCCTGGCCACCGCCCAAGAAAATTCTTGTCCCTACCCCTATAGTCTTATAAAGAGGGTCGTTGAGCAGCGGACTTAACTGCCCAGCGCTACAATAATTGGCATTTCCCCCATTAGGGCGCAGCACGCCCATGTAGGTATAAATCGTCCTGCTGGACATATTGACCGCACAATTATAATTCTGATAGGCATTCCGCGGGTTAAAAAGAAAGGCATCCGGAAGACTTTTTAGAGTAATTTCTTTTTCTAACTTCTTCCGCGGATAACAATCAGTGCCATAAGCCTCAGCACGTAGCAACACAGTCTTACCAGCCACCAAATCTTGAATCACATGACCACCCCCATATCTGAATTCACCCGGATAAACCTTATTGAGCGGATCATCTTCGGCTGGCTCTGTAGCCCCAATGTAAATATCTACGGCCGCTATCCCCGCATAAGCAGGAACATTATTTAGCCAAACCTTCGCTGCTTTTATCCGGGGCTGGGTGTGCCCAAAATTTATAAATGCTCCCGAGGAACACATGGGGCCGAAGGTGCCCGTGGTTACTACGTCTACTTCTAAGGCGGCTTTGACCGCCCCTTTTTCCTCCACAATATCTATAATCTCCTCTGCCGTAACCACTACTGCTTTTCCTTGGCGAATTTTCTCATTTATCTCGGCAATAGTTTTATTCACTTTATACGGGTTCATTAAATTTTACTCCTTTCTATTCCTCCTCAAATTAAAATGGGCAACCTTTCTGGTTTAGAAAGGCATAAATTTAAATCTTGGGCGAGGAGGATGAATTTTCTAAGAATAAAAAAAACCCCTTCTTGGTTGATAAGAAGGGGTTTTTATTTTTATCCCATCTTATCTTCCAAGGTATTGCTACCTTGCTGGAATTAGCACCAGCATCTCGCCTTTAGCGAGACCGGTTGCTGTGGTTTCTTCGGGCCAGTCCCTCCACCACTCTGGATAAGATGTTTTTATTTACTTTTTAAAGAGGGTTAATCTACTAACCCTTTTAAAAGTATTATCTTCCTCCTTTTATATAAAATACATAAAGCGATGGTCTAATTGCTTCTCAATCCCCATCTCTTGGGCCCTTCGGCACATTTGGGCTATAGAGACCGAACTGAAGTATTGATTAAGGAGCTGGCCTGCCTCCTGCCAAATTAAGCGCGCTACACAATTCTTTTCCCGCTTACATTTTTTCTTATTACTTTTCATCTTAGATCGATTACTTTTCATCTTAGATCGGCTGGCACAGAATACAGGATCAATCGTTTCCTCCACCGCCCAAATCACGTCCGCTACGGAAATTTTTTCTGGTTCACGGGCCAAGTAGTAGCCGCCTTTCGGGCCACGGATACTCTTTATTAAACCCGCTTCCTTGAGTTTTTGAAAAATCTGTTCCAGATAACGGGGCGTGACCCCTTGCCGTTTAGAGATCTCTTTGATCTGCGTCGGCAGCCCTCCTGCATGATAAGCAATATCAAAAATTGCTCTTAATCCATATCGACTTTTAGTTGATAATTTCATAATTAAATCACCATAATAGGGACTTTATATATAACTTTATCAAAAATGTCAAGTTAAATTTATTATTCTCCCCTTGGTATCCAGGTTTTTCAATAGCTTGAGCGACTGACCGTCTCACAGTTTTAATATTTCTCGCCAGCAGGAAACAGGCGGGAGGGGGAGAGACCAATCTCCCTCCCGCCTGAATTAAGCTGGAATTTAAAAACTGATCGACGGTCAGCTTGGGGATAACCTGCTCACAGACATCCGGCCTATAATCGTCTTCCCATTCCTCGGTTCCCAAGTTCTTTAATATTTAAAATTCCTGCTTTATACATTTAATTGCCACGGCTAATTGCCACGGCGCCCATGGGGCTCCTCTTATCAATTTATTTTATTCTTTTAACTAAATCCATAGTATAGCCCATTTCCCCCAGTCATAAGCCAAGAAATGATCCAATATTAATAAAAGTTTGAAATGCTCGCCTATTAATGATAAATTTATAAAAAACAATGAGGAGTAGAAGTATGCTCAAGATTCATCAAAAATTTGGGGCCTTGGTATTATTCTTAATTTTGGAAGGAATTACGCCTGCCTTTTCCCCAGCTCAACCGCTCACCGATGAAGAAAAAAACAATGTGCTCATTTATCAAAAGGCCAGTCCCAGTGTGGTTAACATCATCAGCACAGTAATTACTAGAGACTTTTTCTTCAACCCCATTCCGAGAGAGGGAAGTGGCTCAGGTTCTATCATCGATACCAAGGGGCATATTTTGACCAATAATCATGTCATCAGTGACGCTCAGAAAATGGAAGTTACCTTGGCCGATGGAACTAAATGGCCAGCAAAATTAATCGGGCAAGACCCGGACAACGATTTGGCGGTCATTAAGATCAATGCCCCTGCTGAAAAGCTCAAACCTCTAACCTTTGGCGATTCCAAGAAGCTGCAGGTAGGTCAAAAGGTTTTAGCCATCGGCAACCCTTTTGGTTTAGGCCTGACTCTAACTACTGGGATCATTAGCTCCCTGGGACGAACAATTCGTTCTGAGGTAGGTACGATCATCGAAGATGTTATTCAAACTGATGCTTCCATTAACCCGGGAAACTCTGGCGGACCTCTCCTCAATTCTCAGGGTGAAATTATTGGCGTGAACACGGCTATTCTTAGCCCGACGGGAGCAAGTGTAGGTATAGGTTTTGCTATTCCAGGAAACACAGCTAAAAGAATTGCGGCGGAATTAATTGCCAAAGGTTTTGTTTCTTATCCCTACCTGGGAGCAATAGTGCATACCATTCTTCCCCAGTTTGCTAAAGCTTTAAAATTGCCTGCCGAAAAAGGGGCTATGGTGGTGGAAGTTACTCCTGGAGGCCCAGCTGATAAGGCCGGTCTTAAAGGGGCATCCAAACAAGCTCAGATTGGCAATTTTCTCCATCCCTTGGGTGGAGACATTATTGTCCAAGTAAACCAAATACCTATAAATACCGCTGATGAATTGATCAAATATCTTCGCGAACGGAAAATCGGCGAAACGATTACTCTAAAAATTATCCGAAACGGAAAGAGTCAGGAAGTAAAAGTCACCCTCCAAGAAAGACCAAAGGATTTTCGGCGCCGCTAATTTTTTCTCTGGAGATGAGCGTTTATTAGCGCATAGAAAATCCGCCATTTATGGAGATGGTCTGGCCCGTAATCCAAGAGCAGCGGTCAGAACAGAGGAAAACAATCATACTGGCTATATCTTCCACTTCCCCTAAGCGCTTGATCACGTACATTTGCAGCCATTTTTTCTCTAATTCAGGAGTGAGGAACTGAGTCATAGGGGAATGGACAAAAGCGGGGGCGACAGCATTAACCGTCACATTATTCCGTCCTAAAGCCTTAGCCAAAGATTTAGTTAAAGCTATTACGCCGCCTTTGGAAGCGGCATAAACTTCCAAACCCTTCTCTCCCGAAACTCCCGCCTCAGAGGCAATGTTCACAATCCTGCCTCCATTTTTTTGGCGCATAATGGGCATGACGGCCTTACAACAAAGAATGGTCCCGATGAGGTTAATATCTAAAATCCGCTGCCAGTCTGAGCGCTCAGCAGCTTCCAAGGGTTTCATTTCCCCTCCTACTCCGGCACTATTTACTAAAATGTCAATCGTCCCAAATTGATTTAAGGCTTCTTGAACCATAAGACGGACCATTCTTTCATCGGTGACATCGCAGTAAAAACCTTTTGCTTCACCACCCCTACCCTTTAAGCCATTTATCGTTTCTTCTATTTTCTCCTTTTGCACATCCGCAAGGAAAACTTTTACACCCTCTTGGACAAAAAATTCGGCCGTCTTTTGGCCTATTCCCGAAGCCCCTCCTGTAACTATGGCCACTTTATTTTTCAAAAATAAATCCATCTTTCCCCTCCTTTTAAAATACTGCAGAATTACGTAACAAAAGGTTCTCTTTTTGTCAACAGATTATCCTTTTATCCTTCTGACCGTCAATCAGTTTTATTAATGGGAGCATAAAATAAACGACATCTTCATGCGTGGTTTGGCAAGCCCCAAGGGTTTGCCCTACGAGAAAATAAAAAAATCTCAAACGTAGGGCAAGGGCTTGTCCCTTGCCGCATTTGGTTTCATTTCTTATGGGCAATTACGATACAATTTCATTGGGGCAAGCCGATAAAGCCAGAGCACGAGGAAAGATAAGAGTGATAACTGAAAATATTTAATTGCTCAGATTAATAATATTTTGCCCCAGCGAGGGCCAGGCGGGAGTGGCCGGGTCCTATCGACTCTCCCCAGGCGAGGCTGTGCCGTCATGGATAGAAAGGTTAGGCCCCTTCGCCAAATGTTATCTATTCATTAATTATGACCCAATCTCATGCATGGGGAGAGGGTTAGGGTAGGTAATTTTTTCCTAGCTAATGTCACCATTTTTTCTATTTTTTGTCGGTCGCAAATTAATATAAACCAAAATGCGCAAGATAAGAAAATCTGCATTTTTAAAATCTCTAAGATTTTTGCTTCTTTTCAAATCTAACCAGGGCATTTTTTAGTCTGGCATAAGAAATGCATAACCAATAATCAAAATTTGCCTTTTTTGGAGGCTAGGAAAAATTTGCGCGAAAGTTTTATGGAGGGAAAATGAAAACTAGACCGACTAAAGTTTTTCTCCTTTTGGAAGATGATACTATTGGCTTTCTTTCATCCAATCCTAAAAAAATACCCACTAAATATCAAGGTAAAAAAGTAATTTTTGCCACCCCTGATTTAATTGATATCAACTTGCTGCGGGTGACTTTAAAATCAGCGCTTTTAAAAAATACCAATCCCCTCGAAGGTTCCTTTATCCAAAATTAAAAGGCCCGCTACTACCCTTTCTTATCAATTATTGAACATATCTTAAGTTAGGTTTTCAAAGAAGGATAAATTTTTATGTTTGTTTAATTTAAAATTTTTTCTTCATGAAAATTTTTTATAAAAATTGTTCTACTGGCATTTTCCGCGCAGGTCTACAGGCCAGATGTCAATTACCCGCCCATCT
>CAZAGD010000128.1:0-5574 GCA_964484485.1 uncultured Syntrophaceae bacterium | reverse complement strand
CTATCCCCATTGGGTAAATGTTAGCGATATTATTCCTCTCTTTGCTTTCAATGTATTAGACCGGCAATATTATTTTGGCAACCTTTTTTATTCCGTTTTTGCCTTTATGGATGAATTTTTCCAGTACAAGGATCCCGGTCTGGGCCGAAAGTTCGCCAGAGTGTTAGCGCATCCGCTGAAAACCCTTTTTTTCCAAAAAGCGCGCAAAGGAGATCTGAACCAAGATCTTAACCGCCAAATGTTTTCTTTGCTTACCAAACTGCTTTGAAGTATTTAATCGCCAAATAATTTTCTTGACCTCATCCTTCCCTCTCGCCAACGAGACTATTTCCCAATTAATAAATAGCTAACTTTTGGTGAAGGACCCAGAGGCAGGCCGGAGGCAGGCCAGAGGCAGGCATTCATTCAGAATCATGAGGCAGTGGTTCTCCTATGGGTGCGGGCGGATTTAGAAGCTTAATCATCTTGCGCGGTTTAACTATCCGCCCCCCTTTGCGGAAAATCGTTGGTCAATTTTGAACAACTTCTCTTCCCGCCGATGCTTCTTCATTCATGCCTGCCTCTGGCCTGCCTCCGGTCTGCCTCCTGCTGGCGAGAAATGTTAAAACTGTTAGATGGTCAGGAAAAATTCTTATTGACTCGAGGATCAAACTATTTTATAAGTAAGTAGTTACTTATTTACTATTAGTGAGGCGGCCATGAAAAAGAGAATGCCTAAGCAAGAGCGGCAAGAACAGATTATTCAAGGAGCGATGCGCATTTTTGCCGACAAAGGATTCCGCGGCACCACTACGCGGGAAATTGCCCAACGTCTGGGTATAAGTGAAGCGCTGATGTTTAAATACTTTCCTTCTAAAGAAGCCCTTTATCGCGCCATCATTAAAAAAAGAACAGATCGGGCAGAAGAGATGCTCTTCCCCCAGGAGGTTATCCAGGCTAAGGATGATCGCAAAGTCTTCCAGGCTATTGCTACTAATTTAATTGAGCGGAATGTTCAGGACCCGATTTTTATGCGCCTGCTCCATTTTAGTGCCTTGGAGGGTCATGAATTAGCGCGCCTCTTTTTTACCAATCATGCCCAAAAGAAGATAAAGCTTTTGGCGCGTTATATTGAACAGCGGATGCAAGAGGGTGTTTTTCGGAAAGTTTCGCCAGAACTGGCGGCGCAAGGATTTTTAGGCATGATTATCCACTATGTACAGGCGCGCGAGTTATTCGGTTTACAACATTGGCGGCGCTTCTCCCCTGCCGAGGTGATCGAAACCTTTGTGCAGATATTTCTAAAAGGTCTTGAGGTAGAAAAGGAATGAAGGCTGACAAGGAAAAGTTACCCGTTTCTCCGCGGAAGAAATATTTCTTAATTTGGACCGGGATTATTCTCGGCGGCATAGCTCTTTATTTTTTAGGGGAATGGCTACTCTTCCGCTGGCGTTATGTATCTACGGATGATGCCCAAGTGAAAGGGAACTTGATCAGTCTGAGTGCCAAAGTCCCCGGGAGAATTATGAAACTTTTGGTGGATGAAGGAGCCCGCCTGCAAGCTGGCCAGGTTTTAATCGAATTGGACCCTAAGGATTTTATGGCGGCTTTGGCCCAGGCGCAAGCTAATTTAGAGATGGTGCGCCACGATTTGGCTAAAGCCATAACGCAACTAGCTTTGACTAAAAAGAGAATTTATCAAGGCATCGAGATAGCCGAGGTGGCTTTGCGCGAAGCCCAAGAAAATCTGAAATTAGCTGAAGAAGACGCTGCTTTGCAGACGGAGCGCGTAGAAAAAGAGATAATTCGCGCCCGAGCTAATCTGCAGGCAGTGCGGGCCAGGGTGGTGGAAGCGCAGGCCACTTTGGAAAATTCCCGCAAAGAATTTGAGCGGCTGGCGGAACTATTTCGCCAAAATTATGTAGCCGAGAATGCCCGAGATGCAGCCGAAACGGCCTGGCAAGTGGCCGAGAGTAGATATAAATTGGCTCTGGAAAATGAGAAAGAGGCGCTGGCTCAGTTAGAATTAGCAGAAGCTAACCGGCGTTCCGTGGAATTAAAGAAACAAAATATTCGTTTGGCCGAGCAAGCTTTGCAGAAAGCCAAGATAAACTTGGAGTTGGCTTATGCTGAAAAAAAACAAATTTCTTTGCAGGAAAAACAGATTAAATTGCTCCAAGCAAAAGAAAAAGAAGCAGAAGCCGCAGGACAGTTAGCGGAGATCAACCTCAAGGAGACTAAAGTAATCAGTCCCATTTCAGGAACAGTTTCCAAGAGATTTGTGGATCAGGGGCAGATTATTCAACCTGGACAGCCTCTTTTGGTGGTCAATGATCCCCAGGAAAAATGGGTAGTGGCCAATGTCGAAGAGACGAAAATTCGCCGGGTTCAGCCGGGAGCTAAGGTAAAGGTAGAAGTAGATGCCTTTCCCGGAAGAGAGTTTAGCGGGCGAGTAGATTTCGTTGGCTCAGCAGCTTTATCAGAATTTTCTCTCCTGCCCGCGGATAATCCCTCGGGAAATTTCGTTAAAATTACTCATCGGCTTCCCGTGCGCATCACTGTCCAGGATCCAGAGAACATGCTCAAGCCTGGCATGATGGTCGTAGTAGCCATTGAAGCAAAATAGACGGTGGTTGAGGTCGAGCAGAGATAAATGGAGTTTGTAAGTAATAAATGGTCGGTATTAGTAGTGGTGATTTTAGGCAGTTTCATGCCCATCTTGGATAACAACATTGTTAATGTGGCCCTGCCAAAGATCATGGCCACCTTTGGAGCTACTGTAGATCAGATCGAATGGGTGGTTACTGGGTACATGATTGCCTTTGCCATTATTATGCCGGCTACCAGTTGGCTGCAAGAATTTTTGGGTTTAAAGAAAGTATTCCTGGGTAGTTTAGCTCTTTTTTGCCTAGGATCAGCCTTTTGTGGTTTAGCCTGGAGCAAAGACTCCCTAATATTTTTTAGAATTCTCCAGGCCTTGGGTGGCGGAGCGTTAATGCCTTCAGGCCTAACTTTAGTCTCCTTTGCTTTTCTGCCTAAGGAGCGGGGCCTGGCTATGGGTATATGGTCTATCGGGGCAATGGTGGCGCCGGCCGTAGGCCCTTTCTTAGGTGGCTATTTGACTGATGAAATGAGTTGGCGCGCCATCTTTTATATAAACTTGCCCGTCGGCGCCCTAACTATTTTGGCGGCCATCTTAATCCTACCCTCCCTTAAAAGCAGGGAAGTAAGGCGCAAGTTTGATTTTCTTGGCTTTTCAGGATTAGCGATATTTTTAGCGTTTTTGCTTATTGCTTTAGCTCAAGGGCAGAGAGAAGGATGGAATTCAGATTATATTTTGAGCTGTTTTGGGCTAAGCCTATTAGGGTTGATATTTTTCATCATGGCCAATCTTTCTGTCGCGGAGCCCATAGTTGATATACGTCTATTTGCCATACCTAATTTTTTAATGGCCAATATACTGAATTTTGGGCGCGCCGTAGCTATATTCGGTAGCCTCTTTCTCTTGCCTCTATTTTTACAGAATCTTCTGCAGTATACGGCTTTTGGCACCGGAATTATCTTAGCTCCTTTAGCCATTACCGTGGCCATAGTAGCTCCTTTTTCTGGGTTTATTTCCGATCGGTTAGGACCCCGTCTGCCTTTAACCTTGGGTACGATTCTGGTGGCCCTATCTTTATACATATTTAAAGACCTCTCTTTGAATTCTGATTATTGGTTTCTTTTTTGGCCCCAAATCCTAAGAGGGGCTGGCTTAGGTTTAATTAATGCCCCATTAATGAGTGCAGCTATTAATGCCGTGCGGCGGGAACAGACAGGCGTGGCGGCCAGTTTCATCACTATTATTATGCAGATAGGCGGGGCCTTCGGTGTCTCCATCTTGAGCACGATTTTGCAGCGGAGAGAATTCTTCCATTATGCCCACTTTCTCCAGAGTCTTTCTAATCCTTTAGCGCCAGTAGTGAGACAAGCTCAGGAAGCTGCCCAAAATCTGTTGCTCAAATCTGGATATGCTCCCCCTGAGGTGGTTATTAAAGGAAAGGCTTTATTAGCGCTTTGGTTCCAACGCCAAGCGGCCGTCTGTGCCTTCCAAGATGCTTTCTTTTTTTCAGCCCTAATAATTTGTGGAGGAATTGTCCCGGCCCTATTAATCCGTAATCAGCAGGCGGTTTCTCCTAAAGGGAAAACGGTCTTGGTGGGGGATTAAAATTAGGAAAAAGATGAGTTAAGATAAAAGAAGAAAGGGAGATTATAAATAGGAGGGAAAATGAAGAAGAGATTAAAGTTTGGCTTGCCCATATGGTTTTTAAGCATTTTCATTATTATTGGTCTAAAAGCCGCCTGGGCAGAGGAATTACTTCCTCCCCCAGGGAAACCATTAACTCTGGAACAATGCACTGCTTTGGCTTTGAAATACCATCCTTCTTTAAGAGCTAATCAAGCCGCCATAGAAGCTTCCAGAGCCAAAGTCGAACAGGCTTTGGCCGCTTATTATCCGCAAATAAATTTTACCACCAGTTATACTAATGCCACGGCCAATTATTATGGAACCGGTCCTTACCGCACGGGCACCCATAACTGGACTTTTTATGATACTTACTCTTTAGGCCCCTCTTTAAGCCAGAACATCTATGACTTTGGACGAACAAAAAATACCGTAGCTATCAGTCGGGAGAACGTGAAGGTCAATGAAGAAGAGCTGGCCATAACTAAGCAAACAGTAATTCTTAATGTTAAGCAGGCTTATTTTGATGTTTTACAAAAATTAAGGCTTATTAAAGTGGCGGAAGAGACGGTGAAGCAGAATAGGGAAAAATTGGATCAGGCTTTGGGCTTTTTTCAAGCGGGCACGAGGCCTAAAATAGATGTGACTAAGGCTGAAGTAGATCTGGCTAATGCTGAATTAAATTTGATCCGTGCTAAAAATAATTTTCAAGTGGCCCGCGTAGCCTTAAATAATACCATGGGCCTCAGCCAAGAATTAAGTTTCGCTATCGAGGATTCCTTGGATTTTCAAGCTTATGAGATAACTTTGGAAGAAATATTACGCAAATCATTTGAGCAGCGGCCGGAAGTTCTGCAGATTAAAGCTCGGCAGCGTAGTCAGGAAGCCGCCATAAAACTTGCGCAGGCCAGTTATTACCCAACAATTTCGGGCAATGCCAGCTATCTCTATCGCGGGGGAGAATTAAATGATCTTTATTGGGATTTCACCATTGGGGCCACTTTATCAATCCCGCTCTTTAGTGGATTTTCTTCTCCCAACCAAGTAGCTGAAGCCCGGGCTAATCTTAAAAATTTGAGAGCGCAGGAAGAAAATTTAAAACTGACTATTCGCCTGGAAGCTGAACAGGCTTACCTAAGTTTAAAAGAAGCTGAAGAAAGGATTCGGGTAACCGAAAAAGCTGTGGTCCAAGCACAAGAGAATTATGAATTGGCCAGGGGTCGTTATCAAGTGGGGGTAGGCTCGCCACTGGAGATTACCGATGCAGAAGTTCTTTTGGCTAATGCGCGAGCTAACCATATCCAAGCTCTTTATGATTATAAAGTAGCAGCTGCCCGAATTGAAAAGGCTATGGGGATGATGCGATAAAG
>CAZAGD010000127.1:0-11585 GCA_964484485.1 uncultured Syntrophaceae bacterium | reverse complement strand
CTAAATAACTCCTCGCCGTCGCTTGCTTAACTTTAATTCTTACTCTATTGCTGGAATTATTAATCGGAGCAATTAAATATTTACAGTTATCACTCTTATCTTACTCCGTGGTCTGGCTTTATCGAGTTTACCAAATGAAATTTTCTCGTAATTACGCATAAGAAATAAAACCAAATGCGGCAAGGGACAAGCCCTTGCCCCACATTTGAAGGTTTTTTAATTTCTCGTAGGGCAAGCCCTTGGGGCTTGCCGAACCACGCATGAAGATGTCGCTTATTTTATGCTTCCATTAATAATTTTTCCCTCTTTCCTAAAGAGGGGCTTGAGGAGATTAAATAATTTTCAAAATTCTTTTCGTTGGCGAGCAGATATGTTATAAGAATAAATAAATTTGTTTGACCGAGGAGAGCAATTAAGCTATGGCTGACTTAAGCGTCAAAATTAAAAACGTGACTCTAAAGAACCCCATTATCATTGCTTCCGGAACCCCTACTTATGGTGCTCATATGGTCAAAAAATGCATTCAGAGTGAAGCCGCCGCTTTTGTCACCAAAACCCTATGCTATACAGAATGGCTGCAAAAGCAACCCCGACCACGCTGGCATGTGGAATACCCGCAAGCCATTGACGATAGTGGCTATTTTTCTCTCTATTCCACGGAACGTCTAAACCCTACTCCTCCTGAAGAATATGTCCCCAAGATGAAAGAATATATAAAAGAAGCCCATGATTTTGATGTAAAGGTTATTGCTTCTATAGCCGGTACAGACCAAGAGACCTGGTCCAAACTGACTGATCTGGTGACGGAAAGTGGCGCTGATATGATCGAACTTAATCTACAATGTCCTCATGTAGAGAAAGATCAGCCCACGGGAATGATTGCTGGACGTAACCCGGAATTATGCCAATCTATCTGCCATTTAGTGCGCCAGAGAACACCTCTGCCGTTAATCGGCAAAGTGGTGGGTGAAGGGATCGATCCCATCTTAGTTGCCCGTAGCATGATTGCTGGTGGAGTAGATACGGTGGTGCTCACTGGCAGGTTTCAAGGGCTTTATTTAGACATCGAGACCGAAATGCCTATTCACTGGGGAGGCATGGGGGGCTATGGCGGATTCTGGCAAGCTCCCATTACCCGCAAGTGGTTAGTCCGGGCTGCGGAAGCAAAATTACCGGTCCCCTTGATTGGCGGAGCGGGTATATCTTCATATGAAGATGTAATTTCATATATTCTCTGCGGAGCCACAGCCGTTCAAGTTTGTACGGCGATAATTGTTTATGGCCATAAGATAATTCGCCGCTGGCTTAGACAAATTTCCGGTTGGATGGAAAGCAAGGGATACAACTCCCTCTCTGATTTCAGAGGAAGATCGGTGGCCAAAATCATTCCGCCTAGCAAAATCCCAGCTGATACTCTTTATCTTTCTAAGATAAACCCAGATTTATGCCAAAAATGCCTGCGCTGCTTGGAAGCCTGCCCTTATGAGGCTATCTTCGTAAAAGAGCAGAATTTGCATATTGAGGCGGACAAATGCGATGGTTGTCGTCTTTGCGTAGCCCTCTGCCCAGCAGAAGCAATAGAATTCTTTGAAAAATGATCAAGAGCCTATGGGGGAGGAATGATTTTGAATAAACTTTTGGAGAGGCCAAGACTTGTCCTTCATAGGCCAAAGGAAGGAGAGAAATGTCTGCTGCGGTAGCTTTAGTAAAAGGTAAAAATGGGCAAGATTTAAACGAAGTGCGCCAGATGATGAGCGAACTTTTTAACCTCATCGGTCCTGTTTCCCAAATTATTCCTGCGGGGAGTAAAATATTAATCAAACCGAACTTAACGGCCGAGGATAACCTTTGGGAGAAAGGAATCCATACTAGTCCTATTTTCATGCAGGCCTTGGTCGAAGAAATCCAAAAAGCCAATCCGGCCGAAATAATTATCGCCGAAGGGACGGCTATTGGCTTAGATACGAAAAGAGCATTTGCCGCCAATGGCTATGAAGAAATAGCTCGGCAGACAGGAGCTCGGCTTCTGGACCTTTATGACCGGGAGTATAAGGCCGTCAAGCTTCCTTCAGAAAGTATGCTCCAGAGCATATATATTTCTCGAGAAGTTCTGGATGCGGACTTCTTTATCAATGCCCCGGTCATGAAAACCCATGTGGCCACTACTATTTCGGTAGCTATGAAAAATTTAAAAGGCACCACCACTTACCATGAGAAAAAAAGATTCCATTATTTTGGACTTAACAAAGCTATTGCGGAACTGAATTATGTACTTAAGCCCCATTTACATATCGTGGATGGGCTCATTGCTATGGAAGGCGATGGTCCCCTTGCAGGTACACCAGTCGGATTAAATTTAATTATGGCGGGGACTGATGCTGTAGCGGTGGATACCGTAGCTGCCAAAATCATGGACATAAATCCAGAAGAAGTGCCCGCGATCACTTTAGCTCATAGTATGGGTTATGCAGTCAGCGAAGAAGAAATAAAGATTTTGGGTACCTCTATTACGGAAGTTCTTCACCCCTTTAAACGCGCGGTAGCTCCTTTAGAAATAAAACAAAAAAACATTTCCGTAATAGATGGCCAGGCGTGCGATTTTTGCCGGAACGTTTTCCGCCTGGCTTGGAATCGCTTAACCAACATGAATGTCCCTTTAGAAAAACTACCCGAGATGGAAATAATTATTGGCCCTGAGGGAAAAATGACTAATCAATCTTCCAAATTAAAACTACCCATGGGCCGCTGCCAAAAAGCCTACCGAGGATTACCTCATTATGTTCCTGGCTGTCCGCCGCAAGTTTTTTTGCTCGTTGATGAACTTCGGCAAATTCTCCACCTTCCCCGCAAATTTGGTCCCAAGAAAGATTTTATGCTCGATTAAAGGTACTCTATGGAAGAATATCTTATGGCCATAGTCAGTGCTCCTGGGCAGGTGGAATTTGTTAAACGAACTCTTCCATCTCTGGGCGAAAAAGATGTCTTAATCAGAGTCAAAGCTTGCAGCATCTGCGGCGGCGATGTGCATCTTTATAAGGGGAAACACCCTTTGGCCTCTTTGCCGGCAGCTATTGGGCACGAACTGGCCGGAGAAATAATCAAAAAAGGACCTGGCGTAAGTAAAGTTAACCTGGGGGATCGGGTAGTTGTCGAGCCGGTGCTTACTTGTGGTCAATGTTATTTTTGTGTCCATGGCGAATACCACCTTTGCCAAAATATTGCTTATCAATATAGTGCTGGTCAGGGTGGTTTTATGCCTTACTTTATTACCGCCGAAAAATGGGTGCACCAGATTCCTGAGGCAATTTCTTACGAAGAAGCTGCGCTCATCGAACCATTAGCCGTAGCCGTGCACGCGGTGCAGAAAGCAGAAGTAACGTTGGGCCATAATGTAGCCATATTTGGTGCCGGGGGCATTGGCCTTTTTCTCCTCCAAGTGGTTAGAGCAGCAGGAGCAAATTCTATCTTCATCATCGATATTCAAGACCATCGCCTAAAACTTGCCCAAGAGTTGGGAGCGTCTTGGGCCCTCAATTCCGAAAAAGAAGATGCTTTGGCCAAAATCTTCCAAGAAACAAATGGCTTAGGCGTTGATCGTTCTTTTGAGGCCGTGGGATTGGAAAAAACTTTGCGCCAGAGTGCTGAATGTTTAAAAAAAGGGGGAACTTGCGTGCTTATCGGCCTCTTCGAGGAACCATGGGCCGTGAAGTTTCCCGTGAATCTCTTCGTGCAAAGAGAAATCCAAATTCGCGGCAGCCGGGGCTATTGCTGGGATTTTCAGACTGCTATCAATTTGGTCAGTAATGGGCAAGTAAAACTTGCCCCTCTAATTTCCCACCGTCTGCCCTTAACTGACCTACCCCAAGCCTTTGAGCTTCTTTTAAATCCTGATCAGAAAGCTATTAAGGTGGTTATTCAAATTTGATATAAGGGCATTAAATAATATTTGAGAAGGCAATTTTAATCACAAATATAGAGATGGACTTTTAACTGATTCCTAACAATTGTTTGGCTTTTACTACAGCCGAGGGAGCATCGGGGGCATAACCATCTGCACCAATAGAGAGACTAAATTCTTCCGTTAGAGGAGCTCCGCCTACCATAATTATAATATTATTTCTGGCTCCTTTTTCCTTAAGAAATTGGATAGTTTTTCCCATAGCGCCCATGGTGGTAGTTAAGAGGGCAGACATACATAAAAAATCAGGCTTATGTAATTGAATAGCTTCGTAGAATTTCTCAGGATTAACATCAGTCCCTAAATCATAAACTTCAAAACCAGCTCCCTGCATCATCATAATAACTAAGTTCTTGCCAATATCATGGACATCGCCCTGAACAGTACCAAATACTACCTTGGCCTTACTTTTTATACCCTTATCAACGATCAAAGGACGTAAAACTTCCATACAGCTTTGCATAGTTTTGGCGGCCAGGAGCATCTCTGGAATGTAAAGATCGCCTTCAGCAAACTTTTGCCCAACCTCCTCCATAGCGGCAATTAATCCCTGATCAATAATTTCTTGAGGACTAAGGCCGGCTTTCAGAGCCAACTGAGTTTGTTCGGGCGCTAAATTTAAATCACCTTTGATAACTAGGCTCCTTATTAAATTAATATATGACATTTGACTCCTTTCCGATTATTCATCCTAAAATTTTTTCTAACCATTTTTTTTCTATTTGGCGGACTTTTTCTAACCCCTTTTCGTTTTCGGATTCTGCACGAGGCTTTTTGAGAATTTTTTCGACCTGGTCTCTGGCTGATTCTTCGAGCGTCTTCGCTCCTCGTTTTTCCCATATACTACGCCGATGGCGATTAACTATGCTTAAAGATATTAGTTCCTGACGAAAATATTTTAAAGTAAAATCAGAAGAAAGATAATTTGCTTGTGATTGCATTTCTTTAATCAAGTCTAAAGCTAGGGTTTCATCGGATACATGAATACCTTTCTTTATCCGCTGAATAGCCGCGATGATTTCATTATCTATGACCGCCTGTTCCAAAGATATTGCCCGCGTAAATTCCAAATTGCCAGCACCCCAGATAATATTGGCACCTCCTAATAGCTGGGTCAATCCTACCACTGCTCGCTCAAAGGTACTCTGCCCATCAACGCAGGCGGCATCGCTACATGCCCAGGCAGCGCTTGGCAAATGCAAATCTCGGGCAAATGCTGCCCCAGCAGCAGCAATTAAGCCATTTTCCGGAGCGCCAGTCGTAGGTTCAGCTGATTTCATATCCATTACATGGGAAAAACCTAAATTGTATACACAAGGTCTCCCTGGTTCGAGAATTTGATTAATCACGATTCCAGAAAGAGCCTCAGCATTGGCTAAAACCAGAGTTCCGGCTAAAGTAACTGGGGAAGTCGCTCCGGCAATACATTCTGAATTGATCATTACTGGCATTCCATAACCGGCTGATCTAAGAAAAACTTCCAACCCTTCTTTAGTCCAATGTAAAGGCGAAACAATAGTATATCCTGTGCTTACAATAGGCCAAGATTTTATTTCTTTTCCTAATTCCTCAAGATAAGCCTGAGCCATCTCTAAGATAATCGCTACCCCTTGGGGAGTATAGATACATGGCCGCAGATGCTTGCTACTATTTTCCATCATCAAGCGAAATCCTACAAAATCTTTCACTTCCGGAGGATATTCGCCTATGTTCGTTCCTACTAAGCCATGAATGAAGGGCAAGCTATCAACCACTTGGCAAAAGGCCACAAAATCATCACTCCGAATAGGGCGGGTTTCTTTTCCTTGGGTGAAATTAAGGGCATTTCCAGTCCAAAAGACGGAAGGCCCTCCTGGTTTAGCGGTAAAAATTTCTCCTTGACGGTTAGCAAAATTTGCTGTAGGTGGACAAAGTTTCAATCTTTCTTCAACGACTTGGCGAGGGAAATATATTCTTTTATTTTTTTCATCACCCTTACATCCTGCGGCACATAATTTCTCAAATATCAAAGGGTGGTCAATCTGGACTCCTATGTCTTCCAAAATCTGAAAGGCTCCATTTAGAATTTTTATTCGGTCTTGTTCTTCAATAACCGAAAGTGTAATCATATTCTCCTCGGTCTTCCTTTGATCAAAAATATTTATTATTTAATTATCCAGCTATTCAAAAAGGTATTCGCAATTATCTAGCGTACAAAAACTGAGGAAGCCACAATACAAGTTCAGGAAATAAGACTAAAAGAATAATTAAGATGCCTGTAGGAATTAAAAAAGGAATCGTTCCCATAAAAATGTAAGTAATTTCATATTTAGGGACCACTCCTTTGAGCACAAATAGGTTTAGGCCGAATGGTGGAGTAACCAGACCAATTTCAGCTAAAACTACATAAGTTACCCCGAACCAAATAAAATCAAACCCCAGATTTTTAATGAGCGGAGCAACAAAAGGAAGGGTCAAAACCAACATGGAAAGAGCATCAAAAAAACATCCTAAGATTATATACATCATGCAAATTAGAAAAAAAAGGGTGTACCTTCCCAAGGGTAAACCACCCATAAAAGCGGCAAAGGCCTCGGTAAGGCCAATATACTGAAATACTTGGCCAAGCATGCGGGCTGTAAAAAGAACGAAGGCAATCATAGCCGTTATGTTTACGGCGGTCATCATACTTTCTTTTAAAGCTCGCCAACTCATCTTTCGATATAGGAGAGAAAGAATAATGCTCAGAAAGGCTCCTAAAGAAGCTGCCTCTGTCGGGGTCATTATGCCCCCGAAAATAGCGCCTAAAACAAACAATATAACCACCATAAAAGGGAGCAAATCTATGATAGCCTGAATTTTTTCTTTTAAAGAACTCCCTTTTGTGCGCGGGGCCAATTTTGGATTAATAATTACTAAGATAGTAACGGTAATTATAAATAAAGCAGTTAAGATGATCCCAGGAATTATCCCGCCAGCAAAGAGTCGAGCCACAGATACATCTTGCCACCCGCCATATACAATCAAAATAAGGCTGGGAGGAATAAGCACACTCAGGGTTCCAGAAATAGCAATGGCTCCTAAAGACATCTTGGGATCGTAGCCAGCCCTCTCCATCTCTGGAAAACAAATTCTCCCAAATGTGGCCGCGGCCGCTAAGCTTGACCCAGAAATTGCGCCAAAAATAGCATTAGCCACAATCATAGAGGAAGCTAAACTCCCTGGGATATTTCCTAAAATTTTCTCTGCCCCGCGAAAAAGAGAGCTAACAATGCCCGTATTCGCATAAACAGCTCCCATAAAAATGAAAAGAGGGATAGCAGTGAAGGTAAAGGAATTCATCATTTCAAAAGCACAGCGGGCGAAATAATCTAAAGGCTGATGGACAAAAAAAATTAAACCAATACCAGCCATTATACCCATGGCTGGAGCAATTTCTACGCCAAATGCCAATAAAAAAATTAATCCGCCAAGCAATATCAAAGAACTAAATTCTAGACTCATTTAATCTTCCCTTCCAGAACTTCCCCAGCGCGAATTCTAATTATTCCCTGAACAATTTCGATGGTTAAAACTAAGGCCAAAATAGTAAAACCTATAAAAACAGTCATTTGTGGCCAAAATAAGGGGAAAGTAAGCCAGGTAGGTGATCTTAAATCAATTTGGCGGGCATAAACCACCATTTTGTAGGAAACCCGCACCATTTCTAACATGAAAATCCAAACCAAAATTAAAGTCACCACCCTAATCTTACTCGATACCTTAGCCGAAAGACGACTCGTCAACAAACTAATCCGCACATGCCCGCCTTGTCTCCAAGTGTAGGCCATGCCGAGATAAGAGAGGGCAACTAGCATATAAGCAGTGAACTCGTCAGCAATCATCAAAGGCTGGTGGAGGAAATACCTGGTGACTACCTCCACGACCATTAATATCATCATCAAAGGAACTAGCCACCCGGCAAATGTGCCACTCAGATCAGCAATTTTCTCGATGAATTTTATGATTTTAGGCATTTAAAAAAGCCAACCTTTTATAAGCAATAATGCTCCTATTATTGATTAAATATACTCGTCCTTTGTTGAAGATGGATTTTCTCCTCCCGCTTTATTACCTCGCTAAAAAGTAGCAGGAGGAGAAAATGAGAGAGTAAACTTTTATAGATGGGTTTACTTCTTGAGCATTATTTTGGCGCCACTAGCATAATCAGCCGCGATAGCTAATATTTGTTTCCCATACGGACCAGCCCGCTCTAACCATTTATCTATAACAGGCCTGGTTAGTTCCCTGGCCTTATTTATTTCTTCTGCAGTGGGCTGCGATACCTTCAATCTGCTTACTTTAACCCCGATATCTGATTGTAAGTGATCACACCAGCCGCCATACACTGCTTGTCCTTGCATTTCTTTGGCCGTGTCCAGGAGGATTTTCTGGAGATCGGGAGGTAAAGCATCAAATTTGGCTTTATTAACAATCAACATACCGCTAAATATTGACTGAGCTTTCCAATAACTTATATGGGTGCAAACATCGGGTAAACCAAAACCTAATCCCCATCCTCGAGATGTTTGAATAGCATCCACTGTGCCTCTTTTTAATGCTTCTAAAATCTCGGCCGTAGGAATACTTAAAGTTGAGGCACCGAGGTGTTGCAAAGCCAGAGTTGGAAATAGACCTGCTGTTCTAATCTTCAATCCTTTGAAATCAGCAATGGTAGGAATAGCCTTTTTAGCAAAAATGCCATCCAACGCTTCCACCACAATATCTGCTATCTTTATCAGCCCCTTTTCTCCATAGGTTTTTCTCTCTATTTCCACCATTCGGGGATCATTTATAAAGGCTTCATATTCGAAGATGCTATCCCAGAGGAAAGGCAAACAGTAATCCCATTGAGGGAATGTTCCTGCCAGCCAAGGAGTCCTTTCCCAACCCATATCTACTCTGCCGGCGATTACAGCGTGAATTACTTCGTTCGGTGGATATAGACCAACTTTTGTATCGAGAATAAAACGTCCCCCAGAGTTCTTTTCCAAAAGCTTCTGAAAACGCGGATAAGGATGGAAGGACCAGCTATTGGCTGCTGGGCCAGGATTGGTGGCAAAAATCCAGGTAATCTTCTGCCCCGGCTTAGTTGCTTGAGCTTGGATACTGGACGGCATAAAGAAATAGACCAGCCCCAAAATTAAAAAAAGACAAATACCTAATTTAAAAAATCTCTTGGCCATATCTTTAACCTCCTTAATTTTTTTATTGCTGCCAATTAAGACATTCGCCTTAAATTTATCAATAGCCATTTTTTCTGTCAAGCTACTATTCGACCTGATCGGCGATCATTTCTATTTTTTCTCCTTTTTAATATAAGCAATAATCTCCCCTCTTTAAAAAAGAGGGGAATAACAAAAGAATTTAGAAAGAGGGAATTCGCTGCTTTCTGGCGATGTTTCTTTAGGTTGACTCTTACTCCCAATTACCAACCTATTCTTAAAATAAGAGGAACCTAAACTGAGCGATTCTTTATGACATTCATGAAGACAAAAACATCTGGCTTCCCGTTTTCACGAGAATGACATTCTCATTCGTTTGGTTATATTTGTTATTCCTGCGCAAGCATGAAGCAGGCAGGAATCCATTATCTTTAATGTAATGAATAATGAAAAATCGCCCAATTTAGGAGCAAATAAGTTTAAGGCAGGGACTTATTCTTTGCCGCATTTGGCCAGCCCTCAAGGCTTGCCTTCCGGAAAAGATGAACATTTGTTTTTTTATTTTGGCTTGACTCTAACTTGTTTAAGGTACCCCGTAAAATCAAGAAGGAGGCGTAAACTGCAGACAGCCATTGGGAAATACCGCTACTGTCTGAGCCCCTCCACCTTCTTTCAATTCTTCTAAGATATCTTCCCAGCGGTTTCTAATCTTAACGTGCCGGGGGTATCTGGTGTACAAGTCTGCTGCTGAGCAGTTGGGAGAAAGAACATATATCTGCCGATTCTGAAATACTTGGCCTATGTTCTTGCGCTCATCGACTTTCCGATGCAACCGCATCCCCACGTCCATGAGGGAATGGAAACCTAAGCCATCTGAGCTGGCCGTGGCAATGACCACTTTCCCTCCTTCTCTGACAATTTTCTTCTGCAAATTACCAGTCCAAACATTCAAAGCCTTCTGCGCCTGGACAAGCTCTGTATCTTCTGGAAAAGCATTGAAGATACCTATGTCCACTCCCTCCGGAGCTTCTGTGATATATACTTTACGGGCCAATTCCACTGCTGCCCGATGCGCCTGAACTAAATCTCCAACAAATACGCCAGCGGTTTTCCCTTCGGAGGTGCCAACTGAATTTACGATAATATTCAACCCAGCCATTCTTGCTCCTTCTTCCATATCCAGCCTCAATTCATTCTTATTCAAATCATAACCCAAAGCAAATCCGGTCCCGCCGATCTTTCCTAAGTGAGCAGGAGTATGGTTTTTAATAATTGTTTCCATACTGCCCAAGCCGGGAATGACGATCTTCCCTCCCCCGCCAAAACCAGCCGTAGGATGAGGAGTTATAAAACCCACCCCGATTTTTAAATCGGCTTCTACGAAGTGGCGGTCTATCTGCACTGGCGTTCCGCGAGAAGTCTTACCCAAATCAACCAAATTTTCATAGGGATGATGATTGAATACCGGAAATCTATTGGCCATCTTCTTCCCTAATTTCTTTTCCTGGTCTGCTTTCATCAACGGCCGGTGGCAGCCAATGGCCATAACAATTTTGATCCCCTCATCTTTAATACCCCCGCGATTTAGTTCTTCTACTATGGAAGGCAAGAAACGATAGGCCTGGGTAGGCCGGGTCAAGTCATCGACGGCAATAACAGCGGTCTTTTTCCCTTGCGCCAATTTCCCTATAGGTTCTTGACCAATTGGATTAGCAAAAGCCTTTTTAATTTCGGCCCGGCTAATATCCGGTGCATCAGCCATGCCAGCAACGATGACTTTCCAATTTCTGGGGAAAGTGAGGGGATATCTTTTATTTCCCCGCCATGAGCCCCAGGGAATAGTAATCGTCTTCATAAATGCTCCTTTCTATTTTTCAAAAATTCTCCCGCATCACCAGATAAAATTATAATATACGAAAATTACAAAAAAAATATTAATTTTAAACCTTCTCCTCCAGGGTTGAACTTCCTGGATAGAGGAATTATATTAAATAAGGCTTTGGAAGAAGCTTTGCAGACTTGAAGGAGGGGCAATATGGCAAAACTCATGGGGGATAAAATATTAACAGATGATAGTTAACAGGGGGATTCTTTAATAAAAATAATAAGTTTTCTACACAATTTTAACCCCTCATCAAGGCCAAATTCCCCCTATTTAAAATACTTTTTCTCATCCGTGAGAAAAAGTATTTCCCCCAGTATTTCGTAATATCGAGTTAATTCCCTTTGTTTGATTATTGAATCCTAATTCTCGGAAAGGAGAAACAGAATATGCTTGTCCAGCTTATTCTGATTTTTCTGGCCGGGATTATTGTTGATTTATTAGCCACTCGGTATACTTCAGCCGTGGCGGATAAAAAGTTGTGGCCAGCGACGATCTTCAGTGGCCTGATTACTTTGACTAATTTTGTTTTGCTCACTTTAATTTTGAAAGAAAGTGCTAC
>CAZAGD010000126.1:0-13111 GCA_964484485.1 uncultured Syntrophaceae bacterium | reverse complement strand
TCCCGGTTCCAAAGTAACAAAACGAGAAATGCGGGAGATGATATAAGGAATTTTAAAAATCATTTTTTCCCCTTGGCTATCTTGGCGCAGCTCTCCGTTCACCCAAAGACGGAGTCGTAAATTATGGGGATCTTTAATTTCGTCTTTGGTAACCAGGTAAGGACCCAAAGGAGCAAAAGTATCCTGGGCTTTCATGAAAAACCAATTCACTCGCCGATTCGGATCATTCTTGCCCACATATTCTCGATCGGAAATATCATTCAAGATCGTATAACCAGCCACATGGTCCATGGCCTTTTCTTCGGGGATATGCCTTCCTTTTCTACCGATGATGACGGCTAATTCTATCTCATGATCTAATTCCCGGCAGTGGGGTGGAACAATTATGGCCTCTCCTTGGCCTATGAGCGCTGTAGAGGGTTTCATAAAAACGAGTAAATCAACAGGTAAAGGGCCATTCCCGATGACCTCTCTTACATGGCTTACATAGTTTCTGGCTAAGCACATAATCTTGGGCGGATTTAAAATCGGAGGTAACAATTTTACCTGCGCAATTTCTTTTAGGCATTTAGGTAAACGGGAGAGTAAATTCTCCTTTCTTTTTATTTCTTTTTTACCCCAATTGAGCACCTTCTTGGCCAAAGCGAAAGCTTGGTTACCTTGAGCCAGAAAATTGCGCATATCAGCAAGGCTCTGTTTTATTTCTGACGAGGGCTTTTTTTCTTTAATAATTTTGGCCGCCGCGGGTAAATCAATAATCTTCTCTTGCCAAACAATTCCCAACCGTACTTCATCGCCAATCTGGTAGGTCGCTAATTTCAAGGTTTATCTCCTTTCAAATATTTCTCCAAAAGGGCTTATGTGCCTCTCTTACTTTTTTGATAATTGGATCTATTAACCCATGATCAATATTCTGCCGCATTTGTTCATCCCGACCTTCGCCAAGCATTTCGCCCCGCATGGTTTTTAATACTGCTTTGGTGGCATCGCGAAGTCCTTGCAAATGGTATCCTCCTTCCAAAACAAAGATAACGCGTCCGTGGCATGTATCTTGGGCGAAATCAAGGACAATCCGGCAAAGGTTGGCAAAGCCCGCCGGAGTAACTTGCATGCCCCCCAGAGGATCTTGGTAATAAATATCAAAGCCGGCGGAGACGAACACTATATCGGGCTTGTATTCCCGGGCAATGGGTTCTAAAATTTCTTCAAATATGAAAAAATACTCCTCATCTCCCGGCCCGACGGGAAGGGGCACATTTACTGTAAATCCCTTTCCTACACCACTGCCCACTTCGGTTACGTGTCCTGTTCCCGGGTAGTAGGGATACTGATGAGTGGAAAAATAAAGGACATCTCGCCGCTCATAAAAAGAATGCTGTGTACCATTTCCGTGGTGCAGATCCCAATCAATGATCAAAATCCTTTCCAGTTTATGAATTTTAATACAATAGTTAGCAGCAATGGCCACATTGTTAAAAAGACAAAACCCCATCGCTCGATTAGCTTCGGCATGATGCCCTGGAGGACGAATAAAAGCGAAGGCATTTTGGATCTCCCCGGCCATAACCTTATCTACCGCTACCAATACTCCTCCGGTAGCCAGCTTGGCAATTTCAAAAGATTCAGCGCAGGCGTAAGTATCTGGGTCTAGCATTGTTAACCTTTGCCCGGCAGTAGAGGCTATTTTTTGGATGTGGTGAGAGGTATGCACAAGAGCTAATTCTTCTATAGAGGCTGCGCGAGGAGTCAATTCCAAAAATTTCCCTTGCAGGTCTTCATCTTGGAGCATCTGGTAAATCACCCGCAGTCTCTCTGGAGACTCGGGATGATAACCATTTATGGCATGATTCATGTAACGATTGTCCCGCACAATGCCAGTGGACTGCAATTTTGGCTCCTTTCTTTAACCTGCTAATTTTTTTCCAGTCAGTCGTTCATAAGCTTCTATATATTTCTCGGAAGTTTTTTTAATAATTTCCTCGGGCAAGTGCGGAGCAGGTGGATTTTTATCCCATTTGATGGAAATAAGATAGTCGCGGACGAATTGTTTATCAAAGCTTTTCTGGGGTTTTCCTGGGATATAGCCCTCTTTAGGCCAGAAACGCGATGAATCAGGAGTTAAAGCTTCATCTATAAGCATTAGTTGGCCATTTTCATCCAAACCAAATTCAAATTTTGTATCCGCAATTATTATTCCCTTCTCCTCAGCTAAGGAGGCAGCCTTTTGGTAAAGCTGGAGACTCACTTGCCGAACTCTCTTTGCTAATTCCTCTCCTAAAATTTCTTTTACTTTAGAAAAATCAATATTTTCATCATGGCTGCCTATTTCAGCTTTGGTGGCCGGAGTAAAAATAGGTTGTTCTAATTTTGCTGATTCTTTGAGATCAGGCGGCAGAGGAATTCCAAAAACCACCCCATTTTGTTGATACTCATTCCAGGCTGATCCGGAAAGGTATCCGCGGACGACACATTCAACCGGCAAAGGTTTAGCTTTTTTCACGATCATGGCCCTCCCAGCCAGGATGTTTATTAATGCTGCCGGCACACCATAATTTTCCTGTAAATTAATGGTGACCATATGGTGGGGAATTATATCCGCCAAAGTGTTAAACCAATAAGCGGATAATTGATTGAGCACTTTACCTTTATAAGGAATACCGTTAGGAAGCACCACATCAAAGGCCGAGATGCGGTCGGTGGCCACAATCAAAAGATTTTCCCCCAAATCATAGATATCACGTACTTTTCCTCTGTGGGTTAAAGGAAGCTCTTGGAAATCTGTATAGGTCAAAATATTTTCGGGCATAATTGTTACCTCCTTTTATTTTGGTTTTAAGGCAAATTTCTATTTGTGTCAAGAAACTTTTAAACTGACCGTCGATCAGTTTTAATATTTCTCGCCAGCAGGAAACAGGCGCCTCATTTTAATGAGCCTCTCCCCCTCCCGCCTGAATTATGCTAGAATTTAAAAACTGATTGACGGTCAGGATAAATACTCTTGACTAAAGCTCCCCTTTAGTGGGACATTAAAATAAAAAATAAATTTTACAAATGGGAGGAAAATATGGCTAAAAGACATCCCCTGAAGATCACCGTGATCAAAAAATTAAGTTCGCAGGAAGTATATGGTCATAATTTGCCCGAAGTTGCGGAGGAGATGAGTCCTTATTGTGATCGATTGGAAGTAGGCCAAGTATTCAGGGTGGATGAATCAGGAGCAATGCCGGCAGGTTTTTGCACTTGGGCTTGGCATGATATTTACCCAGCCGTAACCGGCCTCAGATTTGGCGGAAATTATCCTTGGATGAAAAAAGAAGGGATGATTTACTCTTGTTGTAGCGATGGTGCCCGCCCCGTCTTCTTCAAGATTGAACGGGTGGAAGATTAGGCCAAAGGGCACCCACCGGGCAGACGCGCTTGCCGGCCTAACAACCTGATAAGGAAGCTGGGGAGTGAGTTCTTTTCCCTAATAATCCATAAATGCGAAGGGTTTTCTACCGCAGATTATGAATTGATGTTGAGGGAAGAGGATTTTTTGCGTACTAACATAAAGATGGCTAAGCCTGCAGCTAAAAGACCTGTTGCTTGAGCTGGAGAAAGAATTTGGAATATGACCCAACCGCGCGGATCACCTCGAAAAAATTCTATGATGAAGCGGGCAGTGGCGTAAAAAAGCAAATAATACCAAAAAAGCTTCCCTTGGAATCTTTCCCGGCGGCGCATTATGATTAAAGTTAAAAAAATGCTAAAGGTGGCCAATGATTCATAAAGCTGGGTAGGGTGAATAGGAATATCACGGGGAGCCAAAGTATAAGGATCTTTGAAAGTAACCGCCCAGGGAATTTCCGTCGGTTTTCCATAGCAACAGCCGGCGGAAAAGCAACCTAGCCGCCCAATGGCTTGGCCAAGGGCAATAGAGGGAGCGACTAAATCAGCCAGAGGAGTAAATTTTAACTGCTTTTTTTTGACATACCAAAGCCCAACTAAGAAAGCACAAATTAGCCCGCCATAAAAGACTAACCCTCCTCGCCAAAAAAGAAAGATGCTAATCGGTTCGTCGCGAAATTCATCCCAATTGGAAAAGACATAAAACAAACGAGAACCAATCAGAGCCGAGATAAGAATATAGAAAGCAAGATCCATGACAATGTTAGGGTCAATATTTACACGGCGCGCTTCTTTTAAGGCTATGAACACAGCCGAAAGAAAGCCCATAGCCAAAAGTACTCCATAAGTATGCAGAGTGAAACTACCAATTTTCAAGAGAATGGGGTACATCAAAAGAGCCCTTTCTATAAGACTATACTCATAGTTTTATGGCGCATTATCTGGTAAAAGAGTAATATTACGCCTATGGTAATTGCCGAGTCGGCAATGTTAAAAGCGGGCCAATGCCAGTCATACCAATGCACATCAAGGAAATCGATCACTTCCCCAAGGCGTAGGCGGTCGATGAGGTTACCTATGGCCCCACCTAAAATCAAGGACAATGATAAAATGGTCATCTTTTGCCCCGGGCGGAGGTTTTTTAATAAATAAATAAGGCAACCTATAGCCAGAATCGAGAAAAGAGCAAAAAAGGCAATTCGGCCAGAAGAACGATCTCCGGCCAAAAAACCAAAAGCCGCGCCGGTATTCCTAATATAGGTTAAATTAAAAAAATTGGGGATAATTTCTATGGACTGATGCAAGGCCATATTAATATCGACCAAAAATTTTGTTATCTGGTCTAAAATTATTACAGTCCCGCTAATTATTAATGCTAAGAAATATTTGTTCTTCATTTGCCAGAACCGGAAATAATTTCCAAAACCTCGTGACAACGCGGACACACAGAAGGAAACTTAGAACCTTCTCCGGTATGCGCATCATAGACCCAGCAGCGTGCGCATTTCTTACCCGCAGCCTTATCGACCAATATACTTAAGCCGGCTATCTCTTGGCTAACGAAAGCCCCTGATATAGGAATATCGCTAATGGCCACCTGGGAAACGATAAAAATATCTTTTAGCTGAGGGGCGTGCGCTTTCAAGAAGGTAAGGAGATCAGCAGAGGCGTGCAGAGTAAGGGCAGCTTCCAGGGAATTACCAATGAGCTTATTTTTTCGGGCAATTTCTAAGGCTTTAGATACTTCTCCCCTTACCTGCAAAAGAAGCTGCCATCTTTTTTCCAAGTCTTGATCGAGATATATATCTTCAACTTCGGGCAAAGAAGTAAGATGCACGCTTTCCGCGCGGGTTTGGGCATTAGGTAAAAGCTGCCAAACTTCCTCGGCTGTAAAAGAGAGGATAGGAGCCATCAGGCGCACTAAAGCATCTAAAATTTTGTATAAAGCGGTCTGAGCAGCTCGGCGAGGAGCAGCAGATGGCGCAGAGACATAAAGTCTATCTTTTAGGATATCCAGATAAAGGGCGCTGAGATCCACTATGCAAAAATTGTGCAGAGCATGGAACACAATATGAAACTCAAAATTAGTATAAGCTTCCCGGACTCGGCTTATTAATTTCTGCAAACGTAACATTATCCAACGGTCGATCTCCAGCATATGTTCTCGGCCTACCGCGTCTTGGGCCGGGTCGAAATCATAAAGGTTACCTAAGAGAAACCGGCAAGTATTGCGAATACGGCGGTAGGCTTCCGAGAGGCGAGAGAGAATCTCTTCTGATATGCGAATATCATCACGATAATCCTCGGCGGCAACCCAGAGCCGCAGGATTTCCGCTCCATAACGATTAATCACTTCATCCGGAGCGATAACATTGCCCAAGGATTTGGACATTTTTCTTCCTTCTCCGTCCACCACAAACCCATGAGTGAGCACTGCTTTATATGGAGCATGGCCGCGGGTACCCACGGCAGCTAAAAGAGAACTATGGAACCATCCCCGATGCTGATCGCTTCCTTCCAAGTACATATCTGCAGGCGAATGAAGATTGGGTCTTTTCTCGCATACTGCCGCATAGCTAACTCCGGAATCAAACCAAACATCAAGAATGTCCGTTTCTTTTCGGAATTTCTTGCCTTGACATTGCGGGCACTCGGTTCCTGGAGGGATTAAATCTTCCACTGGCCGCATAAACCATACATCGGCCCCCTCTTTTTCAAAAAAATCGGCCACGTAATTAATAAGCGGTTCCTCCACTAAAACCTGTCCGCATTTCTCACAAGTGAAGGCAATAATTGGTACTCCCCAAGCACGTTGCCGAGAGATGCACCAATCAGGGCGGTTTTGAATCATTCCATAAATGCGATCCCTTCCCCAGCGGGGAATCCAGGTAACTTGATCGATTGCGGCCAAAGCCTTTTTACGCAAACCATTTTTATCCATGGAGATAAACCACTGTTCCGTGGCGCGGAAGATAATGGGATTCTTACATCGCCAGCAATTTGGGTATTGGTGGTGGTATTTTTCCGCATGCACCAAGCTCCCCACTTCAGCCAACTTTTTGATTACTGCGTCATTAGCGGCAAAAACGTACTGGCCAGCAAAAAATTCCACATCGGGAGTGAATCTTCCTTGGTCGTCTACGGGAGAGTAAATTGGCATATTGTATTCTAATCCAGATTCATAATCTTCTTGACCGTGGCCCGGGGCAGTATGCACACATCCTGTCCCTGTATCTAAGGTAATATAGTTAGCTAAGATCAAAAGGGATTCGCGGTTAAGGAAAGGATGCCTACATTTAAGACCTTTGGCGTCTCTTCCCGGAAATTTTTCTATAATATGGTAATTTTTTTTCCCTGCTTGGCTCATTACTTGGCCAAGCAAACTCTCCGCCAAAATCCAAACTTCGCCATCTGTCTCAGCAGCCACGTATGTGTAATCCGGATGAAAGGCTATGGCCAAATTGGCCGGAATAGTCCAGGGGGTGGTCGTCCAAATCAGGACATATACGCGTTTATTCTTCAGGGAAGGAAATTTTTCGCCGAAGTCAGAAAGGGCAGGAAATTTTACAGTAATAGAAGGAGATTCGTGGTCTTCATATTCCACTTCTGCCTCAGCCAAAGCCGTCTCACAAGTGGCACACCAGTACACAGGTTTCTTTCCTCGGTAAACAGAACCATTGCCCACAAATTTTCCGAATTCCTTGGCAATAGTTGCTTCATAATCAAAGCTCATGGTTAAATAAGGATTGTCCCATTCCCCCAATACACCCAGCCTTTTAAACTCTTCGCGCTGGATATTTAAAAATTTAGTGGCAAATTCGCGGCACAGTTTTCTTTTTTCGGAGATGGAATAAGCAGACTTATTAGTCCCGAGATTTTTATCCACTTCATGTTCAATGGGCAGGCCGTGACAGTCCCACCCAGGGACATATTCAGCATTAAAACCAGCCATATTTTTCGATTTAACGATGAGATCTTTTAATATTTTATTCAAAGCTGTACCGATATGGATATGCCCGTTAGCATAAGGAGGACCATCATGGAGAATATATTTTGGTCTATCTTTAGAAATATTTCTAATCTTCAGATAGAGATTACTTTCTTCCCATTTTTTTAGGATTTCTGGCTCACGCTGGGGCAAGTTAGCCTTCATGGGGAAATTAGTTTTAGGCAAATTAAGCGTATCCTTATAGTCCATTTTCGCCTCGATTTTAAATGGTAATTCAGGAATCTAATTAAAAGGATCCATTAATACTTTTTATCATAAGACCAAGGTAAGTCAAGAAAAAAGAAAACTTACTCAAGAGAAGAAGGGGGATTTGTTTTGGCGTTGCGACTACACCCCGCTATGCTCTGGGGAGTATCAATTTAGGCGAAAATTTTTTTCCTTGATCTATTTAAAATAAAGTGCTAATAAAATGCTGGGAGTTTGGCTGAATTAAGAAAAATTCAAAAAATGAGGGAAAGGAGGATTTAATTATGGCAAATCAGAGCAAAGGTATTGATTGGTCTTCTTTGTGGAAGAAGGAAGACTGGTGGGCATGCTGGATTGGGTGGTTTATTTTGCTTTTATCCATAGCCGGAATTTTGCCTGCTCCACCCAAAATAGGCGCCTGGTCTGATTCTTTAGCCAAAGCATTTCCTGCGGGTTGGGCTACGGTGGGAAAGTTAGCTGTCCTTTTCATCCTCACCGCTGTTTTGACTATGATTGGGGCAGCCGCTATGAAACGGGATATTAAAAGTTACTTGCCGTCATATTTGGTCATTTTTCTAATTGGCTATATAGCCCTCATCATCGGAGCCCAAAAAGGAATTAAATATTATGGATTTGAATATGTCCTCTGGGCATTGTTTATCGGTCTTTTCATCAGCAATGTCTTGGGGGTACCGAAATGGTTAAAAGCAGGAGTAATGACCGAATATTTTATAAAAATTGGCTTAGTCTGCATGGGCGCGGGAATTATGTTTTCCGTGGTTATTAAAGCTGGGGCAGTCGGATTGGCCCAAGCAGTATTAGTGGTAGTTGTAGTTTGGTTTGCTACTTATTGGATTTGCCGGAAATTTGGTTTATCGGAACGTTTCTCCAGTATTATCGCCACGGGCAATTCTATTTGTGGTGTTTCCGCTTCCATCGCTGCCGGAGGCGCTGTGCAGGGAGATCCCAAAGAAGTTAGCTATATTGTGGCCTGGTTGATGGTCTGCGCCGTGCTCTTAATTGTTATTATGCCCCCCATAGCCAAATGGATGAACTTGCCCAGCAATATGGCCGGGGCTTGGATTGGAGGAGTGATTGATAATACCGGTGCGGTAGTCGCAGCCGGAGAAGTCTTGGGCAAGAAAGCTGCCCTTGAGGCTGCCGCTTTAGTGAAAATGGCTCAGAATGTTCTCATCGGCTTTGCCGCCTTCCTCTTGGCACTTTGGGCGACTTTATCTTTAGAGCGGAAAGAGACTGGAGAAAGACCTTCCTTAGCCGAAGTTTGGTATAGATTCCCCAAGTTCATTGTGGGATTTGTGGTATCCTCGTTGATCATTTCTTTTTTAATAGAACCGGCCTGGGGCGAGAAAGCAGCTAAAAGTATTGGGGGGGCAGCCGATGCTTATCGAACTTGGTTCTTTGCCCTTTGCTTTGTATGCATCGGTCTGGAAACAAGGGTAAAAGAATTAGTTTCCGTGGGCGGCGGAAGGCCGGCCATCGCTTATTTCATTGGACAGTTTTTCAATATGATTTGGACCTTGATTGTAGTTTGGTTCCTGTGGTCAGGAACTTTCTTCACCCCGCCGATTTTGCCTGATTAAGCTTAATGATAGAAGAGGGGCTTTGAGCCCCTCTTTTTATGAATTCTCAAAGTCAGATCCAATAATAAATGCAAAAATATAAGTTGATTTTACAATATGAAGAAAATTTTGCGCGCCTCGTAGCCTTAGGTCTTTGGATAAAAAGGCCTATATCCCCTTGGCATTATCTCCTGCCGGGTATGTTTATTTTTGATTATTTACGGCGCTCGGCAGCGGTCAAGAATTATAGCGCCACATTTTTATTTCCTCGCAAGCTTGCTTTGGATCTGAGCATGCAGGCTATGAGTAGGACAGATAAGAAAGAACTTTTCCGTCAGGCTGAGGAAAATATTAAAGAATGGCTAGCCGCTTTTAAAATGTATTCTGAAGAAATTAAAGATCGCCATATGGAACAGATAGGCATTTTAATGGAGCATTATATAAAGCTTCTAAAAGCCGATGGAGATGAGTATAGCCTATTGGTAAAGAATACTTATGGGAATAGAACTAATTATGAAAATTTTATAGAAAAGTTAACCGCAGCTGAAAACTACGTTGACTTAGCCATCGCCCATCATTTGGGAAATACGGAAGAAATAAGAAAACGTCTGGAGGCGGAAAGAGAACAGGTGGCTGAATTGCGAAAAAAAGAGGTGCAAAAGATTTTCCCTGCCCAATTATAGAGTTATGCCGAGATTCATTCCACGCCTAATAGATACTAAGTATGAAAAAATTTTAGCCCAAGAATGGTCTTTGGCCAGGAGAGTGGCGTCAGCCGTTATACCTTCTCCACCTTTGACGGTGTGGGAGGTAACCATTCCTCCGCTTTTTTTCATTAATTTTTTTAGACTGAAAAGGGCCAGGGAAACGATGGCCCTTAATTTTTTATTCACTAAAAAGTTAGCTCTGGAGGCGGCCTTCAATATTATTGAAAAAGGTAAAAGCTTAGCAGAAGTAAAAGAGCAGTTGAAAGAAAAGACGGGGAATATTTTGGCTGCGGATAAAAAAGGAATTTATTCGGCGAAGATTAGGCAGAAGCAAATCCAAGAGATGGAATTCCTCATTGAGCATTATCTGCTTCTTTTTGCGGCAGAGGGAAAAGATTATGCCGCCATGGTGAAAAAAGCATATTTGCATCGGGAAGATTATTTAGCTTTTTTGGAAAGACTGGAGAAGTTAGAAAAAGAAGTTTATTTGGCCGCCATGCAGACAGTTAAATCAACTTCTGCCAAAGAAATGGCCCAGCAAATGGAAGAAGCCACCTATAAAATTAGAAGAATAGATGCGGATAGGATGTTTCCTCCAAGCCAGCCTAATCAAGATCAGTAATTAATACTTTTTAGAAATTCAGCTATATGATTATTTACAATTATTGGTTGTTCCAAAGGAAGAAGATGCCCGGCTTCTTTGATGATGAATAATTGGGAATGGGGAATGGCCTGCTGGAGAGACTGCGCCAAAGAAGGAGGCGTTATTTGATCTTTTTCCCCTGCCAAGATTAAAGTGGGGACAGATATCTTGGTTAATTTTTCTGGACTAATTTCCCAACTCCAGAGGTTTTGGGCGATTTCCCAATAATGGCGCAGGGAATATTTTTTAAAATCCTCTTTGATCCAGCCATAAACTTCATCAAAAAGACGAAGAGGAATTATGCTCTTTAATTCTTCTTCGAGGCGCTCTTTTTCCTCGGGGAAAACTTCTGCCTGCCAGTCGTATTTGCGCGGGGCGGATAGGTTTATCATTAGATTGAGACGGGCCCGCAAGTAGTCTACCCAAATTTTGCGCTTTAAAGGAGATTGACGCTGGCTTTTAGTGGAAATTAATACTAAGGCTCTTACGGGAGCAGGAAATTGTAAATAATATTCCATAGCAATCATTCCGCCTAAAGACCACCCTACAAGGGCCACTTCTTCAATTTTCATTTTTTCCAGGAGAATTTGAAGATCTTTAACAAATCCAGAGAGGGAGTAATTTTGGGGAAGGGGAGGAGATTTTCCATGACCTCTCAAATCGAAAGTCAAAACCAAATAATTATGAGAAAAAGCTGGTACTTGCCATTTCCACCATTTATGAGAAGCCCAAGCTCCATGAATAAAAATTAACCATCGTCCCTTGCGTCCGCTTACTTCATAATGGAGTTGGCCATTTTCTGCATCTGTAAAAAGCATCACGATTATTTTACCAAAAATTAAAATGAGAAAAAGGGCCCTTAATTTTTTATTTTTAATTGGCCAAGGGTATGATCCAAATGAATAAAGCTAAGATAAAACAGAAAATATGCGAATATAGGACATAGGGAAAACTGTAGCTTAAAAATTCCTTAAAAGATATTTTTCTTTTGTCCTCCCGCTGACTCAAGTTTAAGGCCACTAAAAGAGCTGGAGCCCCGGCTACGGTGAGATTGCTGCCAATGGTTCCTGCCCAAAGCAAACACCAATAAAGAGGCCAGGGGTTTATTCCATAATGAGTTCCTAAATCTCGAAATACATATAGAAAAGTTAAGATATAAGCATCATGTTCCACAATGCCTACGATTGGAGTAGTCAGCCAATATACTAAAGAAGCTCCCAAAATATAATTTTCCCTAATAATAGGAACAATGGCGTCAGCCATTAGTTTTATAACCCCGGAATGTTCTAAGGCACCAACCAAAGCGAATAAAAGAATGTAGAAAAAAATGGCCCGCCAGTCGAACTCGGAAAGAATGTGCTCAAAACTGGGAATTTCCATTTGAAAAGATTTTTTCATAATTTCCAGGATGAGAATTAAAATGGCTGCCCCTGTCAAAGCAATAAAACCTAACTTAACTCCAAAATATTCTCGAAAAGCCATGCCTAAGATGGTGGCTAAAAACATACCTACCACTAGCCAAGCAAATTTTTTGTCTTTAATATATTCTTTGCTAATTAACTCCTGAATATCCTTTTCCCCTATTTTTTCAGAGCCGTAATTTTTCTTAAACTTTAGATAAAAAAGGAAAACGACCGGGAAAAAAACGAGGGTTAAAATAATAAAAGAAGAAGGACGGCCGGAATGCCAAATGAAACCCATAAATTCTATGCCTGAAACTCCGTGGAGCATTTGGGGAGGCAAATCCCCTAAAAGAAGAGCCGTGCCATAAAAATTGGCACATAACCCTATAAAAATTAAAAAAGGAAAAGAACTTAATTTAGCTTGCCTGGTAATATGAAAGACAACCGGCGCCATCATTAAGATAACCACTACATTGTCTATTAACGTGGAAAGTAAACCGGCAATCGTGCCCATAAGGGTACAAAAGACGGCAATCTTACTTTTAGAATATTTGAGTGCTCTTACAGCCAACCATTCTGGAATTCCTGTTTTTCCGAAATAGGTAGCTATAGTCCAAATCCCCAGGAGAATACAAATCACATTCCATTCCACAGCCTGAAATGCTTGTACTTCATTCATTGCTCCCGTGGCCACCAAAAATAAGACACCGAGAAATGTCGCCACTACTACATCAATTACTCCACTAATAGCCAATCCTATGGCACCTAAAAAAATTGTTAAAGTTACTATCTGGTGGATTTCCATCTTTTTAAGCTCCTTAGTTATAAATATCTGTCAAAGAGAAAAAAATATACAATTATTGGCGCGGAAAATCAAATATTTTTTAACATGGTAAGCAATATTCCCTTTAAGATGGGGAGAATCAATAATCTCGAGAAATTTTTGCCCTTTATCTTTTCTTACTTGATTTACCTAACTTTCCGGGGGGGAATATAGAAAATTTATCTGACCGTCGATCAGTTTTTAAATTCCAGCTTAATTCAGGCGGGAGGTTGAGAGGCTCATTAAAATGAGGCTCATATTCTTTCACAGGTACGGGCAGGGAGATAAACATCTATTCTAAAAGAAGGAAGCTATTATTTATTAATGGGAGCAAAAAATAAACGACATCTTAATGCGTAGTTCGGCAAGCCCC
>CAZAGD010000125.1:0-12104 GCA_964484485.1 uncultured Syntrophaceae bacterium | reverse complement strand
TTGAACCTTTAAATATTTTCTCCTCTGCACTACATACTTGCAAACCCTTCAAATTTTATTAATCGGAGCAATTAATTAAGAAATGAAACTAAATGCGGCAAGGGACAAGCCCTTGCCCTACATTTGAGATTTTTTTAATTTCTCGTAGGGCAAGCCCTTGGGGCTTGCCGAAAGCCGCATTAAGATGGCGTTTATTTAATGCTCTCATTAATAATTTAATCCTAAATTGAGCGATTTTTCATTATTCATTACACCAAATATACTTGATTCCTGCCTGCTTCAGCCTGCTTCAGCCTTCTTCAGCCTGCTTCATGCTTCCGCAGGAATGACGATTATCACCCAACGAATGAGCATGTCATTCCCGGGAAAACGGGAATCCAGAAAATTTTGTCTTCATAAATGTCCTAAAGAATCGCTCATTTTTGGTTATTAAAAAATAAATTTTTTCTCTGCGTTCTCTGTGGGCTCTGCGAAAAATAAATTTTTAGTTGCGGCTTTGCCGCGCTATGTAATCCGCGACCTCTGCGGTTAAGTTTTTCATCTGCCATAGTAAAATGACCGGTATGTCAGCGAATCATTGGGACAGGCATTGAGGCACCTGGCACAGGAAAAGCAATCGGCCTTGAAAGTCTTTCCTTCAAGAATTCCTTGCGCAGCTCCTGAAGGACACACGCGGCTACACTTCCCACATTCAAGACATGTATTATGATTTATGCGAATCTTGAAAATACTAAAATCCTGGATGAGCCAGCTAAAAAGCCCAAAGGGGCAAACAAACATGCAATAGGGGCGATAATTGATCAGCGCCAATCCGAAAATTATGATAATAAAAATAGGGGCCGTAACTCTAAAATTCCAATCAAAAAGCCTAAAAGGATTAAAATAACGGTATAAAGATTGCTCCTTCCAACCTAAGAAGAGGCCTGAAAGGAGAATTAAAAAGAAAACAAAAAGAATTGTCCGTATGCTATTACTAACCCAAAATGGAATCTTTTTCTTTTTCGAGCCACTAAGCAGGGGAAGGCGGTATAAGATTTCCTGAAGAGTTCCCACAGGGCAGCCCCATCCGCAAATCAGCTTCACACCTAAAAAGGTCATCAGAGCAAAAGCCAAGAACACCAATAAAGTTGAAGGCAGACTGTACATCCCCCGGATGAGGGACTGAAAAAACTGAACAACTGCGCGCATCGGTTCAGGATGGGCCTGAAAAAATACCCCAAAAATCAAAAGGGAAGGTAATAAAATTAATATGGCCAGACGGTGGGAAATTTTATTTTTGCGGAGCAAGAATAGCATGGCTAAACAGAGGAGTCCATATAAAGCCAAGGGGATCTCAACATTACCTTTCTTTTTTTCCGCATCATGCGTTATGCCTTTTTTTATTCCAGGTGAGGGGGGCGAGAGTTGATTGGACTTTCCTCGGGCTCGATATTCTGCTACGAGGGTCCGGACATCTTCTATGGTAAAACCGTATTTATCTTTCAACTCTTTCAAAGCCGTATTTATGGGCACGTCCTGGGGAAGTTTTAAGCTTTCCCGTAAATAAATAACCGGAACACCCCATTCCTTACTTATCGACTCCAGAGAAGTACTTCCCCTGATATCTTCGATTTTTTTCTCTTCTGCGCTGGCCAGAATAAAAGAAGTCTGAAAAAGGGAAATGACGCCAAAAAATAAAAAAATCATCAAGCCCTTCCTTTTGAAAACCTGTAAAGGTTGGAGATCAAAATATTTCATTCTTTTTTCCTTTCGGAAATTTTTACGATACTCAAGCTGTTGACTCTGCTGTTTTCTTACTGCCCGCAAGATTAACTTCTTCTACCGCATTAAGCTTGGCTACCAATTTATCTTCTGTGCTTTTCAAATAACGATTATGCAGTACGCTAAAGACGACAAAAGGCGGATACAGCACAATTACCATTTGCGAAATATAGAGGGAAGCTAAGAGACGTTCATACTCATCAAAAAGACTAAGAATTCCATAAAACCCGAAAAAAATGGGCAGGATTAGGCCTATATATTTTCCAATCATCCGCACTTCGCCGCTCTTTTTATTGTAATAACGAACGCCCAAATCATCTAAAGTCCATAAAAACGAAAGCAAAATCGAGACAATGATAGCTATACCAGTGGCCGTTATAAAGCGCCCAAAATTAAATTGCCCTGGAGGTAGAATTGTCTCTATACTTACAGCAGTTTTTTCATATAGCTGCAAGAAAGCTAAAAGCTTCGTGGCCAAGAGCATGCTCAAGCCGATCCCCTGAAAAGGCCGGATGACCCAATTTTTCAAAGAGTGCAAGTCCGTATCCCGATCTGCGGGCAGCCGCACGAGTTTATTATTTCCCCGATTAAAGAACCCTTGAGCAAAGGCACACAGTTGGGGGAGCAAAAATAACGGAAGGATTAAAACTAAAGAAAGGCGGACAAAGCGAAAAATAGTCTTCCATATTGCTGTAAGGCCGAAAGTGAAAGTGAATTCGGTGATAAAAGTGGAGACAAATAAAGTTATCAGTAGAATGACTAAAGCAGGGCTTATCTCTCTGATATTTTCTTTTAAATTTTTATTTCTCCATAGCTCGACCATAAAATACCTCAAATACCAAAAAGGGGGCGCTTTAGATTTCTTTTACCTACGGCGGGCAGACCAAAAAGGATAACCTTTTTCATCTCGCAATTGCCAAGTCTTGTCTCCCTTTTTAATAGAGGAAGCCAGAATAACTTGATTACCCTCCACCATTATCTTAGAACCAGTTACTTCCACAATATCACCGACATTAATCCCCATGTCTTGCCTATCAATATACCATTGAGGTCCCAAGTGTACATAAACAGCATAACTATCTTCTTTTTTCAAAGTCATCCCAACTGCTGGGGACCAACTTTTCCCTTTGGGGGGAGTAATTACATCTTTGGTCATTACTTCCCCTTTGACTGTTTCCACTGCGGCTGGGTTCCAATTCCAATGGTAATAATTTGCTGACCAAGCCGGCCATCGTCCTTGGCCGCCCCATCGTTGAGCATCGGCCAGAGTAAAAGAACCCAAAATAATTATGGCTACCAAAATCGAAACCCATTTAATTCTTTTCATTTTCCCTTCTCCTTTCCCTTTTTAGAAGCGCCCCCTTTTTATTTATATCTGGGGTTCATTCTTCGGCCCCATCCCATTCCTTGCCCATAGTTAAAACCCAAATTACATCCCCAAGGGAGATTAGCTACCTGTTCGGGCGTAAAAAGTGCCTTTGCTTTTAAAAGATATTGAATAGATAGGTTATCCATCTTTTTCTTTATTTCTGAAAATTCTTTCTGCTTTTCAAAAATCATTTTGACATCTGGCTGAGGATGATCTATCCGGGCGCGGATCTCATAATAAAGATTTAGGTACTGATTCCTCAACGCTGATATTTCCCTATAAAAAGAGTGGTGCAAACTCGCCAGAGAATTTAATTGTTCAGGGGTGGCCTGCAAGTAGGGCTTCGTCCAGCAAGGAGCCTGGAAAATTCCATAACCACTTTTTCCATAAGTCCCTCCGCGCTGAGCAAGAAAAACTTCTTGATTAAATTCCCATGCCCAAATAAATGTTGCCGAAGCTAAAATTGCTATTATAACAATAAAAATTTGGCTAATATTTAATTTTAATTTCATTATGCCTCCTTTTCTTCTCTCCCGCAACTTGATTATGAGCAGGAAAGAAATCCTTCACTTAAAAGGGGCAGGCTTAATAATCCCGGCCTGGACTATTAAAAATTTTCCAAGGCCCAAGAAACTCTTTTTTCAGGCGCCTCAAAAATTTCCTGAGGAGCCTGGCACACCTTTTCCAATCTGCCACGTAAACCGACTCGGTTGGCCAATTGAATAGCCAGACCTGGACGAGCATTCAACTCCAAGAGTAGAGGCCCCTGCTCTTTATCAATGATCAGGTCAATACCCATATAACCAAGACCGGTCATTTCATAAACTTGCGCAGCCATATGCAGCATTTTCTGCCAATGAGGAACTTGGATCCCGCTCACCGGATTCCCCGTGTCCGGGTGGTGAGTTATCACCTTAGACCGATGCACTGCCGTCAAAGTTTTGCCGCTTTTAATTTCGATTCCGGCTCCGATAGCCCCTTGATGCAGATTGGCTTTACCATCGGAAGCCTTAGTGGGTAACCTCACCATCCCCATCACCGGTACTCCGCGGAAAACGATGATGCGAATGTCCGGAACTCCCCCATACGTTACGGCAGCAAAAACAGGGTCGGGATAGATGAGGGCCTCAAAAATAGCTTTATCTTCATGGCCTCCCAAAGAATAAATACCAGACAAAATTCCTGATATGTGGTATATAAAATCGGCGTGGGGGATAACTTCACCGCTCTGTTTGACGAACCCCCCCTTGATTCGGTCTTTAATGAGCACGATTCCGTTTCCCCCACTCCCTCGCGAGGGCTTTAAGGCAAATTCTTTATGTTCATTAAGTTTCCCTTCGAATCCCTTTATATCCCCATGATGCTCAACGACGTGGTAAAGAGCAGGGGTGGGGATTTTATGGGCCAAGGCAAAGCGCTTGGTCAAAACTTTGTCATCGGCCAACGGATAACGGGCCCGCGGGTTGGAGTCTAAAATAAAGCTGGCATTGCGATCGTTCATTCCTAAAACTCCGGCTTTTCTGAGCGTGCGCATCATTCTCCAGATCATGAGAACCCCCTAAAAGCCCGGAAACGAAAAATTTCGGAAAGCCGGAAGCCTGTGTATCGTCCCAAGAGCAATTGTAATCCGGCGACAGCCAAAAGAAGCTCGGGGTAAAAATAAAAGAGAAACTGCACCGTCTCTTTATTAATGATCCAGTAACTAATGGAAGCTACTGCCGCACTACCCAACACAGTCCTGAGGGCTTCTGGTAATCCAGCCTCTTCGATGAGGATGAAAAAACGCTCAATAGTCATAGTCAAAATCACGATGGGCAAAAGCCCCACGGCCATAACCCCTTTAACATCTAATTTGCTACCCAATAGGGCGGCAAAAGCCAGGGCCAAAATAACAAAGGTAAGAATCACAGATAAGCGGGGAACGAGAAGAAGGTGAAGCTTATCCAAAACCCAACGAAGTGTATAGCCGAGGAGCATGATACCGGTAAAAATTCCCAATCCATACCCTAAGCCCGTATTCCGAAAAGCCAGAGCCATCAAGACAGGCATAAAAATACCAAAAGTAGGAAATCCCACCACATTACGGAGAAAACTGATGATAAGGGCAGCGATGGGCACTAAAAGAAGAATGCGGAATGCCTGTTGGAACTCGGCCGGAAGGTTAAATAATGATATCCGATCGAGAAAACGTGATGATCCGCGGACGTGCTCGAAATATATTCTCCAATAATCTTGAATTCGGTGGGTAATGTTCCAGCGGAATTCTGCAATCTCACCGCCAATAATGGTTAAAGCAGGGTAACCACCAAATACTAAAGGGAGTAATCTATTAGTACTCGCATAAACTTTTCCTGTTTCCAGAGAAAGGCTCTCCCATTTTTTTCCTGTCCACACTTCCACCCAAGAATGAAAATCTCTCCTTACAGTATCATCTAACAAAAGCCCTTCTACCAAACGAGTCGGAAGTTCGGCGGCCCTGAGTAAAATTAAAATAGCCGTCTTGGGTCCCATTTGTTGCTGAATGGCCTGCCATTCCTGCCTGTCTGCCAAAGGGGGCGGATTATTACCCCAATCGCCGGATACAGCAGCAGCAATAGCTCGCAGCCGCTCCACAGGAGATAGTTTTTTCCATGGCAATATTAAACGACTGGCCAAAGTTTGTTTTCCTTCATCAGCCCATGGCGGATAAGGTTCCAATATGGGCGGTTTTTCGCGGGGCTTTCGAGAGGGGATTAGAACTGCAGCCTGATAAGAAATCATTTGCTCATTTCCAATACTGACTGACCCCGACCAGTAGCCGAACCGATTTGGTGGTTCGTTGAAGAAATTAAAATCAAGAGCCCCGCTCATTACCCGCTCGCCGATTAATCTCCTCCCTTCATAATTAGTAGGTAAACCCATTTCGATAGCCATTTCTTTTTCTTTCGGGACCACTCTGGCCTCCATAGATAGATGCCAGACTTTCCCAAACGCTACTGGGAAAAAAGGATAGCGGAGAACAAAAACCCGGTAAGAAATTAGTGCTGTGGGAATAAGGAACAAAATAGCTGCTAAAATAATCACCGAACGTTTCATGGCTTTTCTTCCTGAGTGCAAGTCGAGTGATGGATGTTCGATTGGCTAACATCAATAAGAAAATTTCCGGCTATGGCCTGCCTACCTACTACCATAGGATATTCCATCAACGAGCGATTACTTAAGGTCACCGGCGTTTTAATTTTTTTCCCTCCCAAGCAGATCTCCATCTCTACTACGGGCCGACGTTGTCCGCCTGCCCCCGCTGATTTTACCATCCGCCATCCTAAATGGGGCAGCTCCAACTGCTGCCCACCTGCTCGCTCTGGTAACCTGAACTTTACTCTTTTCCCTGATATGACAAAGTCCCGAACGTCAATGGAGGATATAGAAGCTCCACTATCGATCCGAGCCTCAATATTTATCCCCCAGGGCAAGATGGTTATTTTTTCTACTTCTCCAATAATAACCTTCTCAGTTGCCGGTATCCTCGGGGTTGGAAAAAAGGTAAGAAAAATTAAAGAACAAGCCCAGATCATCACTTTGATCAACATTTTTCAATATCTCCTTGGGGCCTAATTGGCCGACTTTAATTCCTCAATGATCCGCGAAAGAGTCGGCCAGAGAGGAAGGTAATTCTTTTTCAGAAAAAGCAAAATGGCTTCTTTCTTCCCGGAGAAAACGCGAGAGCCTTTCCAAATTTTCTAAGTATTTTCGGCAACGGAAGCAATGAGGAAGATGCTCTTCTAAAAGCTGGGCCCTTCGGCCTCCTAATAGCTTAAAATAGAACCAAATCAGAAAATCTTCAAGACCGCGGCAAGGGTATATTTTCATTTTCTTTTGTCTTAGTCGATTTTTCTGCAGAACGGAGATCCCTCCCGCAATAAGGACAGAAAAACAAATTTTCCTTAGGAAGAGAGTCTTTTCGTTGCGCAGGAGTTAAAAGCAGCCGAAAGAAAATGACCCCCAATAAAATTATTAAAAAGAACCCGAGGAAAGGAAAAGGAAACCAAAATTTAGGGCCAAAAGCGCGATATCCCCAGTTCCCTAAAAAATAGGGAGGCCAGAAAGAATAATAAAAATAATAAAAAGCTAAAAATAAGCCGGCCCCCACAATGATCACCCAAACCCAAGGCTTTCCCTCTTTCATTTGTTCGTGCTCCTTTCATTATTTTTCCCTTAGCAGAAAATAAACTATTTTTCTGTTCCCCTTTTTAAAATTTCCCTACGCTCCGATTTTTTACTTTGATTAAACTTTCTAATAAGAGAATTAAATTTGACCAATCAAGCGGCTTAGAAAGAAATCCATTAACTTTCGATTTTTTTAGCCGATCACCTAAATCCTCTGCAGGAATCCCAGTCATCAATACCATCCTCATCTGACCATCCAAACTCTGTGCCTTACTGACCAACTCCAGGCCATCCATTTCCGGCATTTGCAAATCCGTGATCAAGATATCGAACTTTTGTCTCTTTAGAAGAGTGATTGCTTCCTGGCCCGAGGAACAAGAACAGGTTTCATAGCCATAACCCTGCAATAGACGCTCCATAGCCTCGCGGCAAATAACATCATCTTCCACAATCAAAACCTTTTGCGCGTTCATTTCTCCTCCCTAATTGACATAAGCAAGATGCCAGGAAAGATTAATCCCCGGCATCTTTGATACATCTCCCTTATGGGGTTAACACTTTGAGAATTTCCGTGCGCAACTTTATAGACTCTTGTTGGAGCTGATCAACCAAATTGAAAATCTCTTGCTGCAAGGCATTGATTTTGGCTTGATCTGGATTGGCACTCAACCAAAGACTACGCAATTCAATTTTCTTTTTGAAAAGCTCCTCTTGAATTGGCGTAGTTTTTTCTAAACTGGCCTGTTGTAAGGCCAGAATCTTCGCCGACTGTTCAGGAGTCAGATTTGGGACAATTGGGCCCATTCCATAAAATCTTCCACCCCAAGGACCAGCCGTAGCTGCCGAAACAGCTACGACTAAGACAAACATCAAACTCAAACCGATCATCGTTATCTTCTTCATTTTAATTCTCCTCCTTTTGGAAATAATTTTTTAATTTTAATCTCATTCTCCCCTTCTTTAGGGAAAAGGGGGCGGAAATTTTCCACCCCCAGTTTCTTTACCACCGCCCCATGCGGCCCATCTTACCCATGCCCGGCCCATAGCCGAAAGCACCCAGTTGAGCTTGCTGTTCAGGGGTGAGGACATTGCGGATTTCTAACCGGAGATTGGTAGATTTTTCTGCTATTTTTGACTGTAAATTCAAAACCTCTTTCTGAAGGGCAGTAATCTTAGCTTGATCAGGTTGGGGATTTAACCAAAGGCTCCTTAGTTCAGTCCGCTTGGCCAGAAGCTGCTGTTGTAAAGGCGCAGTCTCATCCAAGTATTTCTTCTGCAAAGCCTGAATCTTGGCAGACTGTTCCGCGGTCAGATTAGGGATGGCCGGATAGCCATACCCTGGGGCATAAAAACCCCGACCATATCCTGGCCCAGCCATAACGCTGGAAACCGCAAGCCCCAAGACTAGAAGCAAACTCAAGGTCAAAATGATCATCCTTTTCATTAAATTTCACCTCCTTTCTTTTGGGATTCTAATAATCCATTCAGCCCTTTATGGTCTTCCCTTTCCGGGAATTTGCTGAAATGGACACCTAAAGTCCAATTTACCTTCATCATTTTTCTTTATTCCGCTGGCCTTTTTTATTTTTTAATCTGCCCTTAATTAAAGCATCTCTGATGCCAACGAAGGGCAAATAAAAATTCATCAAATATTTCCGATTGTTTCATTATTTTAGGCGTCAAACTTCATCAAGGCCATGCCAATGGTTCTTCGTCAAAATTGTCGGCCTTTAAAATAGTCCTGAATAATTTCGATAAGTTAAAAATCGACAATGGGGATAAGGATAATCAAAATTGTCGAATATGCAAATGGGCCGTTGATGAAAATTATTTATTATCAATACTTTGAGAAGTAAAAATAAAATATTTATTGGACTCATAAATTAAATAAAAAACTAAAATCCTGCTGAAAAAAAATAATAAACATCATTGCCTAATGGCGCTGACCGTCGAACATTTTTAATTTTCGCTCCCAAATAGGACTGGGCGGGAGGGGGAGAGGCGAAATTAAAATCGGCTGGGAAATGGCTATCTTCCTCTTACCCACCTTTTTTCCGCAAAGAACGGCGGGGACAAACTTTCCTGCTTCAGATAAGCTCAAATAATAGCTCCTTTATTTAAAATAGCTCCTTATCTTCCCCGCCCCTTTCTATGAAAAAATAAGTGCCGCATTTTAATGAGCCTTTCCCCCTCCCGCCCTGAATTGCGCTGAATCTAAAAAGTGATCGACGGTCAGCTAATGGCGTAGTTGAAATCGGAGCTCAAATAGGCATATAATAGGCAAATAATTGAAGATGATAATTTTTATCTTGAAGTGGAGAATCTATGCAAGCTGTTATTAAAATGAACTTAAAGATTGCCTCAGTTGAAGAAGGCCAGCGAGTGCTTATCGATCTTGGGAATAAAATGAAAGAGCAAAATCTTATCGATGACTATCATTTTGAGATAGAAACTCCCGCTGGTCCGGTAACTGAAAAATGCCTCCTCTCTGACCAAAAAGTTATCGCTTGAAGAGTCTAACCCTGTCTGGAAGACAGGTTTTATTCTTGGGTTCTTTTCTTAAAAACAGCCACTGCTGCGCCAAAAAGAAATAAACAATAGCCAGCGAGGATAAGAATATCAATCCAACGATTGAGCAGCCCCCCTTCGGAAAGCAATGATTGGCGGAAAGCATCGACGGCATAAGTTAAAGGCAAAAGGTATCCAACAATTTGTAAGGATAAAGGCATAGAGGCCAGGGGTATAAAAACGCCGCAAAGAAAGATCATGGGGAAACGAAAGAAGTTAGCCAAAGTCATAGCTTCGAAGACTTCCCGGACTCCTACAGAAATCAATATCCCCAAGAAGGAAAAAGTAAAACAAGAAAGCACCAGGGAAACAAAAAGAGAGAAGGGATAAGATACGGAAAGGCCAAAAATAAAAATTATAAAAATTAAAGCAATTAACCCCATGGCTAATCCAAAGAAAGCCGCTCCCAGCCCCTTGCCTAAAAGGATTGTCCGCAGAGACAAAGGAGCCAAGAGTAAGCGCTCCAGGGCATCAATTCTTTTTTCAAAGGTAATGACAATGGCCGCCATAGAGGTGGTGGAAAAAAGAATTGTCATCCCCAGCAACCCTGGACTTACTTCCGAAATTCCCTCAGGGTTGCGTAAATAAAAAGCAAGCAGAAAAACCAAGGGAAGCATTAAACCCCAACTGATTAAAGGCGGCTTTAAATAATAAGCTTGCAGGTCTTTGCGAGCAATGTAATAGGCCCTGCGCCAATCGAGTCTCATCAATTCATACCTCCCATCTTCACTGGCTTATCTATGCGCATAACTTCTGCATCTACGCCAGTCAATTTTACAAAGGCATCCTCCAGGGTAGGAGTTAAAGTTTGAATCGAAAAAATCTTCCTTCCGCCCTGATCCAGGTGGCTGATTATCGAGCCTATGGATTCGTGCAACGTTTTCCCATAAAGACGCAGCCGGTCTTCCACAATGGTAACTTTCTCCACTCCTGGAATAGCTTCCATCTCCTTCGTTATGGTAGCGAGCATGGGTTGCATTTTTATCTCTACAACTTCTGTATCTTGAACTTTCATTTTTAGCACCATTGGCGTATCGATAACCCGAATTTGTCCTTTCACAATAATGGCTACGCGATCACATAGTTCTTCAGCTTCGCCAATTAGGTGAGTAGTAAGGAAAATAGTTACCCCTTTTTCTTTGAGCTTTTTAACTATCCCCCGTAATCCGCGGGCGCTCATGACATCTAAACCCGTCGTCGGCTCGTCAAGAAAAAGGATACGCGGGCGATGGACAAGAGCCGCCGCAATAGTCAAACGCCGCTTCATGCCGCGGGAAAATCCCTGAAATTTGGTGTGCGCTCGATCGAACAAATTGAATTCTCGGAGGAGTTCCTCACTGCGGCTTTCCCATTCTTTTTTCGGAACACCGTAAAGCTGGGCCATATAGATAAGGTTTTCTCGGGCAGTTAATTCGGCATAAAGATTTGAGCTTTCTGGAACTACTCCGACACTTTCTTTAGCGCGCACAGGATCACTGATTACATTAAACCCATTTACAAAAGCTAAGCCGCTATCGGGCTTGAGTAGTCCCGAAAGAATCTTTATCGTGGTAGTCTTCCCAGCTCCATTAGGCCCCAGAAAACCAAAAATCTCCCCTTCCTTTACGGAAAAGCTGATCTCCTGCAAAGCCTGAATTTCGCCAAATTTCTTACTGATACCTTGTACTTGAATAATCTCCTTATTTTCTTCCATTGATTATTCCTTTTGATTACAAGCTTCTCCATCAATTTTCTTCCCAGCAAAAATCATTTAATATTTATCCACCTCAAGCCTTTAGGGCCTGCCCAATAAGGCCAAAGTCAAGCCTTTGCCCTATTTTTCAATTCTCCCTTATAAATCCTATTTCTTCCCTTTTTTACCTACGCAGGGATGCTCTTTCTTAGAACCGTGGCATTTTTTGATTTGCTCGGGAGAGCACTCTTCTGGTTTTCCTTTTAATCTTTCGGGTCGTTGACATTTGCTGGCACACATCTTCATTTCCTCCTTTTGTTTATTTAATTTTCTTTCCCCATGGCGGATGCATCCTAACTCCGGCGACGGCCTTAGCGCGGCCATCTCCTCCAAAGCTCGCGCTAATTCCAGCAATTTATCTTTTTCCACAAAATAATGAGTCCAGTATCCCCTTTTCTCCCCTTTTACTAATCCTACTTTTCTTAACTGCTGTAAGTGTTGAGAGACAGCCGCTTCGGATATCTTAAGTTGATAGGCCAGAGCTCCCACACAAAGATCGCGAGTCAACAAAAGTTTTAGAAGCTCTAA
>CAZAGD010000124.1:0-2532 GCA_964484485.1 uncultured Syntrophaceae bacterium | reverse complement strand
TCCCTCAAAAAAATTAGTGAGCTTACGGGATTGCAGAAAAGTCGCATTATGCGCCTGTGCGGAACGCTCATTTCCAAAGGTTATTTGCTCTACGAGGCCGAGACAGGGCAGTATAAATTGGGTCCCAAAATAATATCCTTGGGCAGATCTTACGAGCAAAGCAATGATCTCATCTCTTTGGCCCGGCCCGCGATGAAATATCTGGCGCAGGAAACAGGAGAATCGGCTTCTCTTTTCGTCATTGATGGGCTGAATAGATTATGTGTCGCGCGCGAAGAAGGGACGTACAGCATTAGATATAACATAGTTGAAGGCCAACGGATGCCGCTTTATGCGGGAGCGGGAGGTAAAGTATTACTGGCTTTTGGCCCAGAAGAAATTCGCAAGAAAGTGTTGACCAGGAAACACATAAAACAGTTAACTCCTCATACCATAAAGAATCCGAAGCTGCTTCTCCAAGAATTAGAGAAAATACGTCAAGATGGGTATGCTTTTAGTTTTGGAGAAAGAGATGCTGAGGTGGCCGCCTTGGCTGCGCCCATTTTTAATCACGAGGGCAAAATTTGCGCGAGTCTGAGTATTGCCGGTCCGATTAGCCGTTTTTCTCGCGAACATAACGTGCAGCATTTAAAAATTTTAATGGCCACCGCAAAGCGCATATCCGAAATGTTAGGGTATGTTGATCAAAAAGAAAAAGATTTTTCAAAATAAAAAAGAGGGTTATTTATGAAAAGTTTAACGAACACTCTTCCTCTTTCAAAGATAAGGGTTTTAGAACTTTCCCATGCAGTCATGGGTCCGACTTGTGGGTTAATTTTAGCGGATATGGGGGCCGAAGTCATAAAAATAGAACGGGCTCCCGAAGGAGATGAAACACGGCGGCTGAAAGGTTTTGGTTTAGGTTTTTTTCCTTTTTTGAACCGCAATAAGAAAAGTATCGCCCTCGACCTTAAAGCAGACCGGGGTAAAGAAATTTTAAATAAACTGGTTATTTCGGCGGACGTTTTTATTGAGAATTTTGCTCCGGGAACAATCGAAAGATTAGGCTTTGCTTATGAGATACTTGCTCATCTTAATCCGCGCCTAATCTACTGTTCCTTGAAAGGGTTCATGCCCGGGCCATACGAAAAGAGGCCTGCTCTTGATGAAGTAGTCCAGATGATGGGCGGCTTGGCGTACATGACCGGCCCCTTAGGGCAGCCTCTGCGTGCCGGAGCTTCCGTAATAGATATTTTGGGGGGAACCTTCGGAGCCGTAGCGATTTTGACCGCGCTTTATGAACGGGAGCGAACCGGCCAAGGGCAAAAAGTAATGGCCACGCTATTTGAGGCGACAGCTTTCTTAATGGGCCAACATATGGCGGTGACTGCCCTCACGGGAAAGCCTTTGCCCCCTTTTCCCAACCGCGTAAGCGCTTGGGCCATTTATGATAAATTTGAGACCAAAGAAGGAGAGATGGTCTTTATAGGAGTCACCAGCGATCGACAATGGAAGCGCTTCTGTGAAGTATTTAAACTGGAAGCTTTGAGTCAGGATGCGAGGTTGACGACCAATAATGATCGAGCTGCTCAGAGATCATGGCTTATTCCAGAACTGCAGAAGGTATTTAAGACCCTCACCAAAGAGGAGTTATTTAGGCTATGTGAAGAAGCGGAGATACCTTTTTCTCCCATAGCTAAGCCTGAAGATCTTTTTGAAGATCCGCAGCTCAATCAGGGAGGGGGTCTTTTAGAAACAACCCTCAATAAAAAGGTGAAAACAAAATTGCCGCGTATTCCCGTAAGAATCGATGATTACGATTTTGGATTGCGCAATGATCCGCCGGAAGTAGGGCAGGATGGCCTGGAGATCTTAAGGTCGCTGGGCATAAGCGAGGAAGAAATAGCTAAGTTAAGAGAAGATAACATAATAGTTTTTTAGAATTTTAAGGAGGTAAAAGAGATGAAAAACTTAATCTTAGACGTCGTGGCCAGAAGCGCCACCGAGCTGATCAAACATAAAGAAGGCCCAGGAACCAGATATGTCTTTTCTGATCACCGGAATAATCCCGAGGGAAATATTTATGTAATCATGCGCAAGGTGGAAAATGTGGACCATCCGGAGATGCATATCGAGCCTCATGCCCATGAATATGAAAGTTTATTTATCTTCAAGGGTGATAATCCGGATATGAGCGGACTCGTGGTGGAAGTTTTATTAGGGGATGAATGGCACAGAATTGAATCGCCCAAAACAGTTAGAATCCCCCCGGGATTGAACCATAATTATCGGTTCATTAAAGGATCAGGAGAATATTGGAATATCGTTCTTACTCCTGGCGCAGAGTACAACAAGACCATAAGGTGAATTAAACGAGGGAATAATTTATGGGTTTAACGATCGCGGAAAAAATTTTAACAGAGAAATCAGGGACAGAAGCCAAGGCTGGAAAACTTGTGGTTGCCGATATTGACGTAATTATGGCTCATGATTCTCTCGGGCCAATGGCTTTAGAAGCGCTGACCGAAATGGGAGAGGTTAGCTTGCCTCGTC
>CAZAGD010000123.1:0-34633 GCA_964484485.1 uncultured Syntrophaceae bacterium | reverse complement strand
CACTTTAAATTAGGGAGGATTATTCGGGTTTTTATTTTCAAGATAAGTTTATCCCCGCCGTTTATGGCGGATAAAGGGTGGGTAAGAAGGAAATAAGCAATTCCCAGCCGATTTTAATTTCGCCTCTCCCCCTCCCGCCTGAATTAAGCTGGAATTTAAAAAGGGATCAACGGTCAGCTTGAAAGTGCCTTGACTAAAGCCCTATTTTTCTTTAAAGTATGAATGCTCGCCGCAAAAGTTTAAAAAATAAAGTTTAAAAAAATAATGTTAACAAACGGATGAAGACCATCCCCAAAAATCTGGAGCACAAATAGATGCAAAGTTTCTCCGATTTAGCCCTGGCTCTTTTTGAAACCGAGTATCCGTCACTTTGGGCAGTTGTGGAAAAGCGCATTCAATTGGAGTGGAGTTCCCACCGGGATAAGAATCTGGAGAAAGGCGGTTTTCATCTGATCGATTATGCCGTTCATTTTGGCCGGTTACTCCGAGTTATGTACCGCTATAAACTTATTGGTGCTTTGCGCAAAGAGTTTTTATGGTATGTAAATCTGTTTAAGGATTATGGTTGGGGCCAAGATGCGTTATCCCTTATTCTGGACAGCTGGATCATCGCCATTCAAGGGCTCATAAAACAACCAGAATGTAACCAGTTAGCCGAACCATTACAAAGTTTAAAGATTGATTTGCCAGATTTATTTGCGGCAGCAGGAGTGAGTTATAGAAGTAGTTCTCATGCTTTCGATCCTTTATTAGTTGAGGCCCTGATCAATGGCGATATTCAGGAAGCGCAAAAGCTCATTTTATCAAAATGGCCATTCATTTCTTCTGCAGATCGTTTGATCGTGGAAATATTGCTGCCCGCCATGGGGGAGATTGGCGATCTTTGGGAGCGCCATCAGATCGAAATCTATCAGGAACATCTGGCCACCCAAGCCCTAAAAGCTATCTTGCTAAGGCTTTCGGCATTAAAGCCTCCTTCTTTATCGCCGAAAAGACATAAAGCATTAGTCGCGTGCACACCTGGCGATGAACACGATCTGATCCCCTGGGCCCTAAGTTCCTATCTCGAAACGAGGGGTTGGGCGGCGCTGAACCTGGGCGGCAGTTTGCCTGCTGATCAGATTATTGCCGCAGCGAGGGCATTGAGGCCTGATGTACTTTTTATTACTTTGACGATGATTATTTTGCTCGAGGATTTTCTAAAAGTTCTGGATGGATTGCATGAGAATTTTCCAAGCTGTAAAGTAATCGTTGGCGGTCGCGGGACCATATCCGCCCAGACTTTACTGGAGAGTCAAGGAGCCCTCGTTGCCAAAGATTTTGAACAGGGCCACCAAATAGCCTTGAGGGTACTGGGGGATGCGTAGTTTGACTGCCTTGCGCATGGTCATTCATGATCGTTCCTCCACAGCAGGAGCCCTTCTGGGTGTGGTGGCCATCGTCTTTTTGGTGGGGCAGCAACTTTCCATTTTGTTCGGACTGTTGAATTACATGTCCGTGCTGGCGGATCACAGCGGCGCTGACGCTTGGATCATGAGCAAGAATGTCCGGAACTCTGATGCTGGGAATCTTATTTCGGTGCGCTATATTGATCGGGTGATAGGTATGAAGGAAGTTGAGTGGGCGGAACCAGTATTGATTGGAAATGGTCTTTTTCGCACTGGTGATGGTTCCTATGAGTCGGTCCGAGTTGTGGGTAGCCGCAGACCGCGGTTTGCGGGAGGACCCTGGCGATTCGCTCAGGCTGATGAGCAGGCTTTGTTAGATTTAGAAGCCGTCACCGTGGATCGCCTCGATCTCTCCAAACTGGGAAATCCTGGTTTAGAAGAGATTACAGAAATTGGTCAGAAGCGTGTCCGCTTGAGGGCGATTACCGAAGGAGCACGAGGTTTTCAGGGAACGCTTGTTTTCGCTTCTCTGGAAAAAGTCAGGGAGATTGCTCGCCTTCCGGCCGGCAGTGCCTCAGCCATATTGGTACGTTTTGCTGAAGGTTCTGATCCCCAGGAAGCTCTGGCCAAATTACGTGCTATCTTGCCCTACTGTAGTGTTTACAGCACTGCTGAGCTTTCTCGCCTCACCAGACTTTATTATGTTACTAATACCGGCATCGGGGGGAGTTTCGGTTTTTCCACAGTGATTGCCGTCTTGATTGGCATAGTGATTGTCTCGCTCACTATGTACACTAGTGTGCTGAGTCGGACGCGAGATTTTGCGGTGATGCGGGCCATTGGTGCGCGAAAACGGGACATCGCCGTCATAGTGTTCAGCGAGGTTTTGATCATCACTGGGGTGGGTCTTTTTGTAGGTTTTCTAATGCTAGCTACTCTACTCAACACCACCGGGGATTCTTCTATTCCTAGCTATTTTCCTGGCTATGTGCCCCCAATTCTAGCCTCAGGAACCCTGATTGTAAGTATCCTCGGTTCCCTCATAGCCTTGCGGACCGCGCTAAAGGCTGATCCGGCAGCAGTTTTCCACTGATAAAAGGGGATGCTGTGGCCACGCTGAGATTAGAGAAAGTGGCGAGAGATTTTTCTGACGGGCGTCAAATACGCCGGGTTTTGTTCCCCACTGATTTGACTTTTGAATCAGGGGAACTGAGTGTCATCTCTGGACCTTCGGGAAGCGGCAAGACCACTTTGCTTTCGATTATGGGACTTGTTTTGAGACCATCCGAAGGCCATATTTTTCTGAATGATTTAGACATCACAAGATTATCTGATAACGAAGCAGCGGAGATGCGGCTAAGTAGCTATGGTTTTGTTTTTCAGCAGCCCATGCTTATCGAGGGACTCAGCGTCATGGAAAACATTTTGTTGGCGACCGCGATCCAAGGTGGACGTCCTCCAGCAACTACGCGGGCAAAGGCGGAAGCCCTTTTAGCAAGTCTTGGTCTGGAAGGGGTGGGCTATTTTCAGCCGCGCCTTCTTTCCGGAGGGATGAAACAAAGGGCATCTATTGCCCGAGCCTTGATCAAGGACCCCGCTATTCTCCTGTGTGATGAACCCACTTCAGCTCTCGATGCCGAGAGTGGGCAGGCGGTCATGGGCATTCTAAAACGCATCGCCCTTGAAGATGGGCGAATGGTTGTTGTGGTATCGCATGACGCCCGGGTTTTCCCCTACGCAGATCGACTGATTAAAATTGAAAACGGGCGCATCGTTGCTGACAACCGCGAGAGATATATAAGCCAAAAGGATATTATTCAATGAAGTTAAAGAAGGTTATCATATTACTTACGATCATACTGGCAATTATAGTCGGTCTCAGTTACATAGTTGTATCTCTTCGCCGGGCCTCACTGCCGCCGGAACCATCAAAGGCACCCTCCATAGAAAAAGCTCCTGTCCGATTGTATGGGCGGGTCGAACCGCTGCACCGAGAAGTATTCCTCGGACCTCAACAGCCCCGACGCGTAACTAAGATTCTGGCGAAAGAGGGGCAGTACGTGAAAAAGGGGCAAGTGCTTTTAGAGTTGGATGCGGATGTAGAACAGCAGGCCGTTCAGGTAGCCTTCCTGCGGCTTAAAGAATTGGAATCCGAGTTAGAGCTCCTCCTTGACGAACTCAAAAGAGAGGCCCCCTTGGCCGAGAGTAGTACAGGAGAGGTTCAATACGCCCTGCAAATTCCGGTATCCCGGGTCAGGGAACTGGAATCCCGGCTGGATCTTGTCCTTGATGAGCTCAAAAGAAAAGAACCCTTGTCCCGTGTGGGAGCTGTGCCAGAACAGGATTATACGCAAAAGGTGCTTGAGTCAAAAGTGATTCGCAATCAAATAGTAACAGCTAAAATGGAAGCGGAACTCGATTTTAGCCAGAAAAGGTTGCAAGCTGAACGTATACGGAAGAAGATATCAACGGCCAATGCTGAATTGGAGTTGAAACGCCGTGAATTAGCAAAGATGGTGCTTACTTCACCGATCGATGGCTTTGTGTACAAATTTGACATCCGTCTGGGAGAACTGCTGACTCCACAAGATTTTCAACGCATTGTTCTGGGAAAATGGCCAAAGCAGATCCGCATGTATATTGAAAATTATTGGCTTGGTAAAATCCGGGTTGGGGATCTTTTTGAGGTTAGAGATGCGGAAACCCTTGAACCAATCGGTGAAGGAAAAGTAATTGAGGTTTCAAAATATGTTGGTGCCCGTGATTTCCGAACGGAAGATTCTTTGGAACGCTTTGATACGAAATATGCCCAAGCTATCTTGTCCATGAGTAACATCGCAGATGTTCCCCTTGGCAAACTGGTTCTTTGCGAAAGAAAGACCATAAGCCAAAGATAATAAATAGCCATAAGGGGCAATTCTTCCTCTTCATCATTAATTGCCAATCAAGCAGTGCAATAGGTATTCCTAAATTCTTGATGATTTTTTTTTGAAAAATGGGGATTCTCCTGACGATTCTTGATTATTAATCAATCTCCCATACTTATCAGCTCTTGATTCTTCTGTTATTTTTAGGCGGACTTTTTTAATCAAGTGTGGATTATTTTATGGTGAAAAAATAAAAACCATCCAGAGTTTATAGAAAAAATGTTATTAAAAAACCGCCAAAGTTAAAATTGGAAGGTCATTTCCGCAAGAATATAGGGGTCGCGTCTTGGTTAGCGAATTTTTAAAGTTTTTTACCATGCGAATCAACCCGATTCCCATCCAGATGTCTAAGTTCTGTACCGCTGACTAATAAATGGCCCCAAATCAGCGATCAGCAATTGGCTCGATTTCAGCGATCACAAGATGGCTTCATTTCGACGATCCGAAAATGGCCTCATTTCGCCGATCACCCTTGGGCACCATAGAATCGGGCAATAACATATAACCCTGCAGCTCAGTTAAGCATTACGAAGAGCATAAAATTTTGGTTGAGTTATTTTCGACAGTTATGCTAAATTGGGGTTGTGATTGAAGACCAAATAAAGACCATCATCCCAGAACTTGAAAATACGCTCGCTCAAATCCTTCAATCTCATGTTCTTCCTAATGAGTCTTATCTTGCCGGTGGCACCGCTGTTTATCTATACTTTCGACATCGATTATCTGTAGATATTGATTTTTTTACGAGTTCTCGATTCACCCCTGAGCTTTTTCTGGCCAAAATGAAAGAGAATTTCGATGAAGTCATCGTTGAGTTAATGGAACGGGATACCATAATTCTTTTTGTTTCACCAGAGCAAATAAAGTTTTCCCTATTCCATTATCCCTATCCATTATTGTCCCCCCCAGTTTTCATGCCCATTGTTGAAGGCCTCACCTGTCCAATAGCCTCACTGAAAGATATTGCGGCCATGAAGGCAGTAGGCATAAACCAGAGGGGATCCCTAAAGGACTTTATTGACCTTTATTACATTTTGCGAGAAACTGGACTCGACTTCGACGGAATTTCCAGCCTGACAATTAAGAAATATGGTCTATCGCCCCATTACGACTACCACCTCCGAACTTCATTTGTCTATTTTGATGATGCGGAGAAGGAAGTTGACCAAGTAGTTATGTTGGAAAAGGGTAAAGAAAAACGCCCCTTTTCAGTCCAAGAATGGGATGAAATCAAGCTCTTTTTTAAGGAATTGGTAAAATGAGGGAAGAACTCTTTTGGGACAGGATGACAGACAGGGCATCACCGGAAGTGGTCATTGAGAGGGCCATCAACTTCGGGGGGCTTGAGTTTATCCAGACAGTGCAGAAAAAATACGGTATGGAAACCTTTATCCATGTACTGAAGCATCATCGAAACCTCAGCAAAAAAGCGGTTAATTACTGGTGCCTGAGACTGGGTATAGATCGAAACAGCACAAAAACTTTCCAGGCCAGGAGAATTTGGGAGCCTCTCCGGTAGTCGAAGCAAAGGAATAGAAGCCGATAGAGCGAAAGCTGTAGTTTAGGGTAGGGGAAAAAGAATCCTTTCGTAATCTGGTTCAAAAGCCTGGTGACCCTACGGACGATCCGATAGAAGATGACGAAAGTGTACCCCTCTTCAAATAATCCCTTCCCTTTACCTAATAAGAGTTAGGAATTTAAATTTAAGATTGTCGCGGTTAAAAGACGCTCTTAGGAAACTTTCATAGATTCGGCGAGAGCCCCGGGTAAGGCTTTTGCATGAAGCCGGTATTTAAGGGCTTAGCCGTCGGGTAAGAGTATTATTATTTTTATTCGCTTCGGGAAGGCGGTTTCCCTCGTCCACGACAACCGTGATCTCGGCTGCCTCGCGGAGAATATAGTCGCTCGTCCAGATGATGCTTCCGCCAGGCTGCCTAAGCTTGCCCGCAGGATCAAGGAAGCTAAGCGGCACGTAAGCCCAGCTTCGCCCGTTCATTAGAAGGTGAATTTGCACTGGTGGGTGGGCGCGGTAAATATCGGGGGAAAAGCTCCCTCCCTGATTTTCTACCCGCACAGCGACCCGCCGGCGATGGTCAAGAAAAATATCGGCCACAATCAAATCCGGATTTCCGGCTGCAGATTGCCCTGAATCGCCGCCTTCCTTTGGGCCGCTCTCAGAACTGCGTTTGACGCGTTTTCCGGATTCAGTAGGGGTGAGAGAAGAAGTCCGTCTACCTCCACCTGCAAGCGGATCACTCGCTCGTCATCGCGATTATAGCGCACCTTATGCAGGAGCCCTGGCCCGTGGTTTGCGACGGTAATGACGATGCGGTTGTCGGCATCCAATTCGAGGCGCTCGATGGCCAGATCGGGCTTGCGCTCATAGGTATAGCTTCGAGGTCGGGATCCACCTCCCAGACATTCCCGGGGAAAGAGATTAATATATTGCCGTGATACTCACCTGGCGAGGGATTGCGAAGAATGACTAAATATCTGCCTTTGGTAGTCCGCAGATCCCGGTCGTCCACATCGAGGATCAGAGAGGTGTTTTTTTCCAGCAGTTTCTGGCTCCCGTGAAACCATTTGGGTTTTTCGTCTTTGCCGAGAATGTCTTTCACTTCACTAATGATCAATTTTAAACCTTCGGTGGTTAGCTTTAGGGTAGGGTGGTAGTTAACAATCGTCTTACACATCTTAACCCAAGTTGATTCATCGATTTTATCAAAGACGCGCGAATCGACCAGATATAAGTTGGGTAAGTTCATAGATTGATCAATTTTCAAGTCAACTCCGGTCAGTTCATAGTAAACCCTAATCCGGCCCGGATGGGAAACTTCAAAAGGAACGTAGACCACATCACGGTCGTCAGCTTTTCCGGGAAGAAGTTTGAATTTTTTATGGATTCTGGCACTCGCGGCTAAATCTTGAGCCCAAAGTTGAGTGATAAAGGTAGTCAATCCGCAAAGAATAAAAATAACCAGCGCCATTAGGAACTATCTTTCTATTCTAATGCTCCTTCCATGTAGAAATTTACTACTTTTGAAATTTTATCGTGAAGCAAGCCATAGGTCAAATAATTTAAGAAACCTACCCACCTCCATTTTAAGTTAATTTTAAGCTGATCTTAGAAAAGATTAATAAATCATCAAGTAAAAAATTATTTATTTCTTGCGGCCTATAAGCCAACGAATGATAGGGTAAAGGATGGAAATAAAGGCGGCGCAGAGAAAAATAGCTGAAATTGGATGGGTAAAGAAAGTAGCATATGACCCATTGGAGATAATAAGGGCCCGCCGGAAGTGAGTTTCCAGTAAAGGGCCAAGGACTATGCCCATTATTACAGGGGCAGCAGGTAAATCAGCACGCTTCATTAAATAACCAATTACACCAAAGATCAAAGAAATATAAACCTCGGTGACACTGTTGTTAGTGGCATAAGTTCCGGTAAGAGCAATGACCAAAATAAAAGGAAGAAGGATGGGGAAAGGAATTTTGAGCATTTTAACCCAAATGCCGATTAAAGGGAGGTTGATTACCAATAATAAAAAGTTGCCAATATAAAGGCTGGCTATCAAACCCCAAACAAGTTCAGGATTTTTTTGAAAGAGCAGTGGTCCCGGGCGGAGCCCATAGAGCATTAAAGCAGCGAGGAGAATTGCCGAAACTCCGGTGCTGGGGATTCCCAGAGTAAGCAAAGGAACCATTGCTCCTCCGCTGGCCGCGTTATTAGCAGTTTCCGGAGCTGCCACTCCTTCTATTGCTCCCTTCCCAAACTTTTCCGGGTGTTTGGAAACCTTTTTTTCCACTAAATAAGAAACTACAGAAGCTAGAGTAGCTCCCCCACCTGGTAGACAGCCAATTAAGAACCCGATTATCGTCCCCCGAACAATAGCCATTTTACTATCCATCCAATCCTTAAGGCTGGGCAATATTCCTTTAATTTTTTCTACGGCGGGCCTCATCATTTCTGCTTCGGCAGTTACCAGCACCTCCGCAATGGCAAAAAGACCGATGGCCACGGGTAAAAAGCCGATCCCATCCATTAATTCTGCTTTGCCAAAAGTAAAGCGTTCGACTCCGCTTACAGGGTCAATGCCAATTGTTCCCAAAAAAATGCCAAACGTGGCCATTAATAGCCCTTTTATAACTGATTCGCCCATCAATCCACCTAAAGTGCAAAGAGCTAAAATCAGCATGGAGAAATATTCCGTGGGGCCAAAGCTTAGGGCAACTTTTACTAAGGGTTTAGCTAAGATCATGAGCATAATGGTTGTAAATGTCCCGGCAATAAAAGATCCAAAGGCAGCAATGCCCAAGGCAGGGCCAGCCCTTCCTTGCAGAGCCATTTGATATCCATCTAAGGTCGTCATGATAGCCGGAGCTTCTCCTGGGGTATTAATTAAAATGGCTGTAGTGGAGCCGCCATACATGGCGCCATAATAAATTCCGGCTAACATAATTATTGCTGAGGTAGGATTCATCCCAAAAGTTATGGGAATCAAAATAGAAATAGCATTCATCACACCCAATCCGGGGAGAACTCCTGTCATGGTGCCGATTAAGACGCCAATTAAACAATACAAAAAATTATGAGGAGAAAGGGCTACGGAAAAGCCATAAAGAAGATTATTAATAACTTCCACGGGAATCTTCTTCCTTAAAACCCCAATAAACCTTTTGGCATGGGGACTTTTAAAAGGGTGTCAAAAAGAAAGTAAATTGCCAGAGGTGTTCCTAAAGAAAAAATAATATTTAGAATCCAATTTCTTCTATTGAAATAAGCTAACAGCGCAAAAGTGACTACACCAGTAGAGAGCAGGTAGCCCAATTTTTCAATGGTGATTCCATAAATAAAGCACCACACTATTATCCAAACTAATCGGTTCCACATGCGTTTTCCGCTTTGAATAGCCTGGTTGGCGGGGGAGAATTTAGTACTCTGAATGAAAAGGGCCAGGGATAATCCGGCTATAATAACAGCTGCAATGGTTGGTAAAAAAAAAGGGCCAGGTCCTGAGGAGTCCTGGATAGAAGGGTTCCTCAGGATTTGCACGATGATGGCACCGCTAAATATGAGCATAACCAAGCCAGTATAAAAATCCCTTTTATGCATGGGGGGAAATCAGTCCTTTATTTTTTGGACATTCCCATTTCATCCATAATGGCTTTAGTAGTTTTATAATCATTATCTGCGTCTTTTAAGAAATCTTCCTTTACTAACCAGCCATCATCTAAGAGAAATTTTTGCAGATATTCTTTCCATTCTGGAGTAGCGCGCATTTTGCCTAATACAGTCACCCAGTAGTCTATAACTTCCATAGGTATACCAGCTTTGCCAACCATAGATCGAGTTTGAATACTAATAACATCAAAACCCTGCTCTCTAATTGTAGGATGATTGGGGAATAGGGGGGAACGTTTTTCTGTAGCTACACCCAGGATCTTTACTTGCTTTGCCTCCAATTGTCCTACACATTCATTTGGATTTGCCCAAGCAGCATCAACATGCCCCCCTAATAAGTTGGTCATAACTTCTCCCCCACTATTGTAAGGGACATAAGTGAACTCTTGTTTAGTAGCCTTATTCAAAATGATATTAGCGAAGTGATCTGCCCCACCAATAGCTGTACCGCCTATAGAAATAGATTTAGGCCCCCTTTTCTTTATATTCTCAACCAGATCCTTCACATTATTATATGGAGAATCTACCCTGACAATAAGGAGATTTATATCGCTTACTAAACGGGCAATATAAGAAAAATCTTTTCGATAATCCCATTTGGCTTTGCCATCAATTTGTTGGGAGATAGTGCCGAGATCAAAACACGTAAAGGTATATCCGTCGGCAGGCCGAGATAAGCAGAAAGCTTTTCCAATCGCCCCTCCTCCGCCAGGTTTATTAATAATATTAATTGGTTGGGGAACTAATTTGTATTTACTGATTATCTTTTCAATGGTGCGAAACATAATATCTGTTCCTCCCCCAGGAGCATAAGGGACGATAATGTCTATTGCCTTAGTTGGATATTTCCCTTGCGCTAATAAAGTTTCTGGAAAAGCTCCCAAGGTTAATAATGCACAAATTACCGTAATTATAAATTTTTTCATTATTATCCTCCTTCATTAATTTTTTAAAAATTTATTTAAATTCCGGCCATTTTGGCGATCAATTTTTTAGCTCTATATGGATTGAAGATCCCACAGGCGCAATGGCGAGCTAATTCATCCGCAGCTGATTCAGTTGTTCTTTTCCCGCTCTTTACTTCTTCAACCATTGTTCTAATTAAATTAGGAGAAACCATGGCATGTCCACACATAGTATGAATTTCTAAAATATTTTCAGGGGGAAGCTTCCCTATATTTCCGTGAACTCCTAAGGAGTGTTCCACAGTGTGCAACTTTATACCCAAAGAAGCACAACAATTACTAACTTCATCATATAATCCCGAAACCACAGTAGACAGACCTAAATCTACCTCCTTAAGTTCCTTAAGGAAATTTTTCAAAGATTCTTTATCTTTAAAGACAGCGTGGCCAATCATGGAGTTTTTCTTTTTTAATTCTTCCAGGCTGAAATTGTACTTATTGCCATTGGTGGCATCCCCCCAATTCACCACTTCATAGCGGGAAAATATATCCCAAAGTTTTTTAAGTTTTTCGGCCGAGCCTTCCACATTTATCCCTTGGGCAGGCATAACCAAAACGACAAAATCCTCCCGCAGACTTTCCAAATCTCCTCGACGATGTAAAGTATGAGTCATTTTATTTTCCCTCCTGAAATAGTGGGCGTCCGAATCCCAAGTTGTTTTTAGTATTGGGGCGGGGGGTAAAACCCAATTTTTTGGCCAAAGGTAAGGTTTCAATTTCACCATTTTCCTTAACTCGACCTATTAGGTCGAGGGAAAAGACTGTTTCCAATTTAGGAGCTGTTTCTTTTATGGCTAATAATAATTTTTCTAAATTATCTAAAGGGACAACGCATTCAATTATCGCGGAAAGGACCTTTTCTTGCAAAATATCCTCGCGCATCTTGCCAGCTTTTTTATCAACCATAAGAAAAGTTACCGGGTTCTTTGGTTCAAAATTAGCTCCAGCCTTAGCCATAGCCTGAGCCATTATATCCACATCTTTAAAACGAGTGCCAACCCCAGGCCTGCCTAATTCCACAGCTACTCCCGCTTGCCCATAACGAATACGGCCAGTCACATCATTCGTCTTCATCTCTTCCGTACCCCGACCAGCTATTCCAGTTTCTTTATGTACGGTAATAGGATCACTAAATACAGCTCTCAATGACCTGGGCCATTTTAATTCTTGTTGGTAAATTGCATCAGTGGGGCAAATCTTAGCCCTGTAGCAAACCCCACATTCCACGCATTCTTCTTGATCAATTATACTTATCAGGTCTCCAGAACCCCCTTTCTTCGTCGAATAGATCGCGCCTACAGTACAGTATGGGTGGCAAGCTTCGCAACCAATACATTTCTCTTGATCAATTAGCATAAAACTTTCCTCCGCTCCCCATATAAACAAATTTAACGCAAAAATTTTAAAACAAATTATATAGATGATAGATCTCACGGTCAAGTCCTTTTTGACCTGACCGCGATCAGTTTTATAATTTTTAACTAATTTAGGCGGGAGAGAGAGGATTATAAAAATGAAGTACCTGTTTTTAGCGAAAAAATGAACTACGCTCAAAGAGAGGAGCAAAGAATTGACAAAAATAATCAGAAATGTTAGAAAATAAATTAGTTTTAGGGTATTATAGAAAGTTAATAAAAAATGTTTCACGTGAAACAATCATAAAATTTTTCAATAAAATGGGTCTTAATGAAATTCCGCCGGATATTTATGATGTAATAGTTGTAGGTGCGGGCCACGCCGGTTGTGAAGCCGCTTTGGCATGTGCTCGTTTAGGGCATCCAACTTTACTTTTGACTATTAATGTCGATACGATTGCCCGCATGTCCTGCAATCCTGCTATTGGGGGATTAGCTAAAGGTCATTTAGTTAAAGAAATTGACGCATTGGGCGGAGAAATGGCTAAAAATATTGATGAAACCGGCATTCAATTCCGCCAACTTAACACGAAAAAAGGTCCGGCAGTACGTTCCTCTCGGGCTCAAGCTGACCTCAATCTATATCACCAACGCATGAAAAGAGTTTTAGAGAAGCAAAAGAACCTTTTTATGCGGCAAGCCTTAGTGGAAGAAATTTTAGTCAGCGATGGAATTGTGCAAGGGGTGGCCACGAATATTGGGGAAAAATTCTTGGCCAAAGCAGTAATTATCACTACCGGGACTTTTTTGCGTGGATTAGTGCATATTGGACTTAAAAATTTTCCCTCTGGCCGATTGGGCGATCTCCCTTCCGAAAATTTATCTTATTCTCTTCAGCGCCTCGGGTTTGTCCTGGGAAGGCTAAAAACAGGAACGTGTGCCCGCCTCGATGGAAAGACTATTGATTTTTCTGGACTGAAAGAACAAAAAGGCGATCATCCCCCTAAACCCTTTTCTTTCAGCAATAAAGAAGTAAAACTCCCGCAGGTATCCTGTTACATTACTTATACAAACCCCAAAACTCATGAGATTATCCGCTCTGGCCTGGATCGGTCTCCCCTCTTTTGTGGAGTGATTAAAGGTGTTGGGCCAAGATATTGCCCATCTATTGAAGACAAAGTAGTCCGTTTTGCTGATAAAGACCATCACCAAATTTTTTTGGAACCAATGGGTTTGGATACAGTAGAAATTTATCCCAATGGGCTTTCAACAAGTCTGCCCATGGACATTCAAATAAAGATGCTCCATTCCATTCCTGGATTAGAAAAAGTGAGGATTATTCGTCCTGGCTATGCCATCGAATATGATTATGCAGATCCCATTCAATTGCAGCCTTCCTTGGAAACTAAGATAGTGGAGAATCTTTTTTTTGCCGGACAAATTAACGGCACCTCGGGGTATGAAGAAGCGGCCGCTCAAGGATTGATAGCGGGCATTAATGCCTCTCTTAAAATAAGAAATTTGCCCCCCCTAATTCTTGGGCGTGATGAGGCTTATATAGGCGTTTTGATTGATGATTTAATTACCAAAGGTACCAAAGAACCCTATCGGATGTTTACTTCTCGGGCTGAGTACCGCCTTCTCCTGCGGGAAGATAATGCTGATCTACGCTTGCGAGAAAAAGGACGTGGCGTAGGTTTAGTAACTGATGAAGATTATAGCGCATTTCTTAAGAAAAAGGAGCAAATCTCTAACACCTTAGAAAGATTAGAAAAAACTATTATTTATCCAACGGCCGGAATCAATGAGCGCCTCAAAGAATTAGGCAGCTCGGCTTTGAAAAACCCCGTTTCCTTGGCTGAAATTCTGCGTCGTCCAGAAATTTCATTTGCAGATCTAAAATATTTTCAAGAAAACCCTTTTGATGTGGAAACAGATATTGCTGAAGAAGTTGAAATCCAAATTAAGTATGCCGGCTATATCGAACGGCAGCAAGAGCAAGTTAATAAATTTTTAAAATTAGAGAGAATGCCCATACCGCGTGACCTTAATTTTCAAGATATTCCTGGATTAACAGCAGAAGTGCGGGAAAAATTAGAAAAGGTTAGGCCTGTTTCTTTAGGGCAGGCCTCCAGAATTTCCGGAATAACGCCGGCCGCCATCTCTATCTTGATGGTCTATTTGAAAAAAAATAATAAGATGTAATAATAATTGCTGAGGTACGAAAGATTACGATCGAGTTAAGGGGAAAATTTAGGTATTAACTGTGAAAATTGCTCTAAATGACTTAGATGAAAAAAATTTTTCTTGCCTCCTAATTGAGGGAGCCGGTAATTTAAGCATTTATTTAACTACTGAACAAATTTCTCTTTTTTATAAATATTTCCAAGAACTTTTAATTTGGAATGAGAAAATTAATTTAGTTAAGAGAAAAAACGGAAAAGAGATTATAATAAAAGATTTTCTTGATTCTCTAATTTGCCATAAAAGAATTTGGGAGGGAGCTTCTTTATTAGATTTGGGGTCCGGAGCGGGGTTCCCTGGTGTACCTTTGAAGATTATTAAACCCAGCCTACAAGTTATCCTTTATGAAGCCTCTTTAAAAAAAGTTCACTTTTTGCAAAATCTAATCCGCATATTAGGAATTAAAAATTTACAAGTTCAGTGGGTAGGAAAAGAAAAGGAGAAAGACAAAAATCTTCTTAAGAAATTTGATTTCGTTATCTCGCGTGCTTTCGGCTCCTTATTAAAGTTCTGTCAATGTGGCCTTCCTTTGGTCAAGAAAGGCGGAATTTTAATAGCTATGAAGGGTAAAAAAGGGGAAGAAGAGCTAAAATCAACTCTTCCAGAACTAAATAATTTGGGAATAGATGTTTCTTTCGTAGATCAATTTCAACTCCCTTTTTTAGGTCATAAAAGAATAATCATTGGACTTTATTGCCAATAATGTTTCACGTGAAACATTATCATGGTTCCTTTATTTTTCAGAGAATGAAAGGAAGATAATTTTCATTCAATAGAAAATGTTTTCCTGACTGTCGATCGCTTTTAATTTTTGAACTCGGCACCAGGGATGATAAATCCAGGTGTAGTTCAGGCAAAAGCAAGCTGGGCTTATTAAGGCTTATTAAAATTAGGTGCTGTTTCTTTTATAGTTATTGGCGGGGAAGATTAATTATCTCTTGGCAAAAAATCTGCCTTAATTTTAGCTTTTTTTAGGAGAGGTAAGTAGTCCCCGCGTATTTTGCAGAAAAAAGGGGGACGAAAAAACTGATCGACGGTCAGGATGTTTTCTCTTGCCTTTTTTAGAAGAAAAAGTTAAAAATCATTTAATAAGGTATGAGCAAAGTAATCTGCATAGCTAATCAAAAAGGCGGAGTAGGGAAGACCACCACGGCGGTAAATTTATCAGCTTCTTTGGCCGTTGCTGAAAAAAAGACGTTGCTTATCGATATGGACCCTCAGGGAAATGCTACCAGTGGCCTTGGGTTGAATAACAAGGAAAATTCTTTGAGTATTTATCAGGCTATAATAGAGAAAACTCCCATTAGCGTGCTATTGTGCGATACAGAATTAAATTTTTTGAAAATCATCCCTGCAAACATAGATTTAATTGGCGCAGAAATCGAATTAGTTCCCATGCCTGATCGGGAATTAAGGTTAAAAGAGGCTATTCGGGATTTAAGGAAAGAATTTGATTATTTAATCATCGACTGCCCTCCATCTCTGGGGCTCCTTACGGTAAACTCTTTGTCAGCAGCGGATTCGGTCTTAATTCCCCTGCAATGTGAATATTATCCCCTCGAAGGCTTATCGCAGCTTTTGAAAACTATTGAATTAATAAAAAAAAATTTGAATCCCAGTCTAAAAATTGAAGGAATTTTATTAACTATGTTTGACAAGCGCAATAATCTTGCTCACCAAGTTTATGATGAAATCCGCAAACATTTCGGGGACTTAGTATTTAATACGGTAATCCCGCGTAATGTGCGCCTTTCGGAAAGCCCGAGTTTTGGTAAACCTATAATTTTATATGATGCTGATTCAAAGGGTGCTGAGAGTTACCTAAATTTGGCCAAGGAGATTATGAATCACAATTGAGTTATTTTTTTCATACCCCGGGGCAAGATTTAATATTTTGCCTAAAGCATCATCAAAATCTTTTTTTCTATCTTTTTTTCAAGGCCTTGCATTATTTTTTTGACATTTTTATTCCATTTAATTTATATTGAATCGTCATTCATTTTTCGAGAGGAAAGTTATGCGTCAAGCATTAGGAAAAGGGTTGGGAGCTTTAATTCCGGATAAAACTCCACTTGAAGCGGAGAAGAAAAAAGCTTTCCATATATGCGGAATTGAAGAAATAGAACCGAATCCTTTCCAACCTCGAAAAAAATTTAATGATGCCCAGATACAAGAGTTAGTGGAATCGATTCAAGAAAAAGGAATTTTGCAACCTTTAGTGGTCCGGCGTAAAGGAACGGGATATGAATTGATTGCGGGGGAGAGAAGATGGAGGGCTGCCCAGAAGGCCGGGTTAAAAGAGGTGCCCATAATTATTAAAGACGTAACTGAAACTGAGGTCTTAGAATTATCTTTGATTGAAAATATTCAAAGAGAGAATTTGAATCCCATAGAGGAAGCGGAAGCTTTTCGCAGATTAATGGACCAGTTTCATTTAACTCAAGAAGAAATTTCTAAGCGGGTGGGCAAAGATCGGGCCACTATTGCTAATGCTTTACGTTTACTCCGGCTCCCCCAAGATATAAAAGAAAGTTTGGCTGAAGGAAAGATTAGTGTGGGCCATGCCCGAGCCTTCTTAAGTCTGGAGAGTTTAGAAAAGCAAAGGATTGCTTTTAAACAAGTATTGGCCGCTGGTCTATCAGTGAGGCAGACAGAAAGATTAGTAAAAAGATTAAGCCGCAAAGCCTCCGGATCTAAGGCAGTGAAAAGTGCCGAGTGGGACGAGCTTATCGAAGAATTACAGAAGTCTCTCGGCACGAAGGTACGTATAAAAGGGAGAGGCAGTAGAGGGAAAATCGAAATTGATTTTTATTCCCGGGAGGAATTGGATCGTCTTATTGATCTGCTTCGGCGATGAAGGAACTACCGAAAAGAAAGAATATTATGGCCTGATAGGATATATTAAAAATTCGAGGAAAAAATGAGGAATAAAAAATGATTGATTTAAACGTTACTCTGATCATCCAATTAGTGGTTGTGTTAATTTTGATGGTCATATTAAGCCAGATGGCTTTTAAACCATTCTTGCGGTTGATGTTTACCCGAAGAGAGTGGCTAAACGATATGGAAAAAAAGACCCGGGAACTTAAACAATGCTTAGAAGAAATGATGGAAAGATACCAAGAGGCCATGGCCATGGCTCAAGCCCAAGGAATAGCAATCCGGGAAGAAATTCGTAAGGAAAGTCTTCAAAAAGAGATGGAAATTCTCCAAAAGGCTAGAGAAGAGGCTAATAGTTTGTTGCAAGAGATGAAAGCGAAAATTGCTCAGGAAATGGAAATTGCTAAAGGCCAATTGCAGGAAAAGGCTAGAGAGCTATCCCGGATCATGGTGGAAAGAATTCTGGGAAGGAGCCTCTCATGAGAAAGATGGGGAATCGATTTTTATTTTGCCTGGCGGCTCAAAACTTAGCGTTACTATTTTTACCTTCCGCCTTGGCGGCCAGTAAAGGGCCTAATCCAAGCTCTGGATTTCCCATGGAGGTTATTTGGCAGAGCATTGGTTTTATCATCCTGTTGATCATCCTCATAAAATTTTTAAAAAAGCCTATCAGCTCTGCTCTAAAAAAGAGGAGGGAAGAGATCAAACAATCTTTTGACCAACTGATGCAAAGGAAGGAAGAAATGGAGGCTAATATTGCGGAATGGGAAAAAAAGATTAATTCTTTGAGTCAAGAAATTGCCAAGTTACATCAACAGATAACCGCGGAAGGGGAAGCAGAGCGAGAACGGATAATAGCTCATGCGCAACAGGAAGGAGAACATATAAAGAAACAGGCCCATATAGTCGCTGAGCAAGAGTTAATAAAAGCCATTATGGCGCTAAAAAAGGAAACAGTAGATTTAGCTACCGCCATGGCCCAGGATCTGCTCAAAAATGTTTTGCAGCCGAGCGATCAAGAACGTTTAGTAAAGGAATTCATTAAGCAATTAGGAGCCCAGGCATGATCAGTCTTACAGTTGCCAAGAGATACGCCCGCGCTTTCTTAGAAATTGGGCGGCAAGAAAAAGCCGTAGAAGTTTTCGGCGAGGAATTAAAAAATTTAGCAAAGGTGCTCAGGGAAAATCCCCAACTCCGCCATATTCTTTTTAGTTCCATTTATGCGAGTTCCATTCGCAAAGGGATCGTACAGGCCCTATCTTCTTCTTTGTGTCTCTCTTTGCGGACAAAGGAGTTCATCGAATTATTGATTGACCGCGAAAGAATGGATCATTTTTTTGAAATTCTAAAAGCATATGAAAATTTGAGCGATGAAATTCTAAATCGCCAGCGGGCCACGCTGGTTGCTCCCTTGGATCTTTCCTTAGAAGCAGTAGAAGCGATCAAGGGGCAATTAGAAAAAAAGACTGGAAAGGAGATTCTGCTTTCCGTTGAAAAAGATCAGTCTCTGCTTGGCGGGGTATTAGTGAAAATAGGGAATACTATTTATGATGGTAGCCTTTTAAAGCAATTACAGAGAATGAAAGAGAATCTTTATAAGGAGTGAAGAAAATGGCCATCCAGATCAAAGCTGATGAGATTAGCGAGATTATTCGTAGTCAAATTCAAGGGTTTGATCGGCAGATAGATGTGGCCGAAACCGGTATAATTCTTTCCGTGGGAGATGGCATAGCCAGAATCTATGGATTGGAGAATGTGATGGCTGGGGAGCTTTTAGAGTTTCCTCATGGCGTCTACGGCTTGGCTTTAAACCTGGAGCAAGATAATGTGGGGGCCGTGCTTTTTGGAGAAGACACTTTAATTCGCGAAGGCGATATAGTTAGAAGGACAAAAAAGATAGCCCAGGTACCTGTGGGAGAGGAGCTTATTGGCCGGGTAGTTAATGCCTTGGGCCAACCCATAGATGAAGGGCCGCCCATCGTAGCCAAACATTTCCGCAGTATTGAGCAGAAAGCTCCGGGAATCGTAGCGCGCCTACCTGTAAAAGAACCTCTGCAGACAGGATTAAAAGCCATTGATTCGATGATCCCTATTGGCCGGGGGCAGCGCGAGTTAATCATCGGCGATCGGGGAACAGGTAAGACAGCTTTGGTTATCGATACCATTATTAACCAAAAAGGAAAAGGTGTGTATTGTTTTTATGTGGCCATTGGCCAGAAACGCTCCACGGTAGCCCGGGTAGTAGATACTCTAAGGAAATACGGAGCTATGGAATATACGACGGTAATAGCAGCCACGGCTTCTGAACCTGCTCCCTTACAGTATATTGCCCCCTATGCCGGGTGTGCCATGGGCGAGTATTTTCGTGATACTGGCCGACATGCCCTCTGTATTTATGACGACCTTTCTAAACATGCCCAAGCTTATCGGCAACTTTCTTTGTTGCTGCGGCGCCCTCCTGGAAGAGAAGCTTACCCGGGAGACATTTTTTACTTGCACTCGCGGCTTTTAGAAAGGGCAGCTAAGCTAAAAGATGAATTGGGGGGAGGGTCATTGACTGCTTTACCTATCATAGAAACTCAAGCCGGAGACGTATCGGCCTATATTCCTACTAATGTGATTTCCATAACTGATGGCCAGATATACTTAGAATCAGAGTTATTTTATTCTGGGGTGCGTCCCGCAATTAACGTAGGTCTTTCGGTCTCGCGTGTCGGCGGCAACGCCCAGATTAAAGCTATGAAACAAGTAGCTGGAAGTTTGCGTTTAGATTTAGCGCAATACAGAGAAATGGCGGCTTTTGCCCAATTTGGAAGTGATTTGGATAAAGCTACCCAAGCCCAATTAGCCCGCGGAAGCCGCTTAGTGGAAATCCTTAAGCAACCTCAATATAAGCCCCTACCTGTAGAAAAGCAGATATTAATTATTTTTGCGGGCACAAATGGCTATTTGGATATATACCCAGAAGGTGTTCTCCAACGCTATGAGGCAGAATTGTATGAATTTATAGAACAAAGTCATCCAGAAATTTTCGGGGAGCTACAAGAGAAAAAGGCCATTGATGCGGAGTTGGAGAAGAAAATTAAAAGTGCTTTGGAAGATTTTAAATGCCGCTTTAAAGTGGAGTGATTAAGGATGGCTAAAGCCAATCTCCGAGACATTCGTAAAAGAATAAGTAGCGTGCGGTCGACGCAACAAATAACCAAAGCCATGAAAATGGTGGCCGCGGCTAAATTGCGGCGGGCGCAGGAAAATATGCTGGCCACCCGCCCATACGCCATCAAAATTCATGAGGTGCTCAGTAGGTTAGCGGCGCGGACTTCTGCGGAAATGCATCCTTTATTAGCTAGGCGAGAGCCACAGCGCTTAGAACTGATCCTTTTTACTTCTGATCGTGGCCTCTGCGGTGCTTATAACATCAACCTTATTCAAAGGGCCGAAAAATTCTTCGAGGAAGAAAAAAAGAAATACAGGCAGATATACTTCTCCTGCATCGGGCGAAAAGGAAGGGATTATTTCCGCAAGCGGGGAGTGCCGCTGCATTGGGAAAAGGTAAATTTCTTCGGGAGAGTGGATTATAATATGGCGGCCCAAATAGGCCAAGAACTGATCAGAGCCTATTCCGCCAATGAAGTTGATATTGTTTGTTTGCTCTACAGCGAATTTGTTTCACCATTGCATCAGCGGCCAGTCTTAAAAACCATTCTACCCATTGAACAGGGAACTACAGAAGAGAAATTAGGAGTTGATTATCTTTATGAGCCTTCGGCGGCAGAAATCCTGAGTCAATTGTTACCGCTATATATAGAAGTTCAAATATACCAAGCGCTCCTTGAATCTCTGGCTTCGGAATATGGGGCTAGGATGACCGCTATGGAAAACGCAACTAAAAATGCGGCCGAAATGATCGATAAATTAACTTTATTTTATAATAAAGTTCGACAAGCCTCCATCACTAAAGAACTTATTGAAATCGTCTCTGGAGCCGAAGCATTAAAGTGATGGGCACAGGGAGATTAATTTTAATTGCTCTTTTAATCTTGAGAGCCTTTGCCGGCTGGTAAAGGAAAAAAGGGGAGAATAGGAGGACGAAGTGATCCAGGTAGGCAGAGTGGTCCAAGTAATTGGGCCAGTAGTAGACGTCGAATTTAAGGAAGGAGAATTACCCCCTATTTACGGGGCCATAAAAATAACTAACCCGCGTATAGATGATGAGGAAGAAAATTTAATTGTCGAAGTAGCTCAGCATTTGGGCGATGAAATTGTGCGCTGTGTGGCCATGGACACTACGGATGGGTTAGTGCGGGGAATGAAGGCTACTTATTTTGGTGAGCAAATCACCATGCCTGTGGGCCGAGAAATTTTAGGCCGAATCTTAAATGTCGTCGGGAAACCGGTCGATGAGTTAGGACCAGTAGTTACTAAAAAGCGCTATCCCATCCATCGCCCAGCGCCGCCATTTTCTGAACAATCGACGGCCATGGAACCATTTGAAACAGGAATAAAAGTAGTAGATTTATTAGCCCCTTATCTGAAAGGAGGAAAAATAGGGCTTTTTGGTGGCGCGGGAGTGGGCAAGACAGTTATTATTATGGAATTAATCCATAATGTAGCTATGGAACATGGAGGTTTCTCGGTATTTGCTGGCGTGGGCGAGCGAACCCGAGAAGGAAATGACCTATGGCTGGAGATGAAACAATCAAAGGTTTTAGATAAAGCGGCTTTGATCTATGGACAGATGACCGAACCTCCTGGAGCCAGGGCGCGGGTGGGACTTTCTGCTTTGACGGCTGCGGAATATTTCCGAGATGAAGAAGGTCAAGATGTATTACTTTTCATTGATAATATATTCCGTTTTACTCAAGCCGGTTCAGAAGTTTCGGCTCTTTTAGGTCGAATGCCTTCGGCAGTAGGGTATCAGCCAACCTTAGCGACGGAGATGGGCGAGCTGCAAGAAAGAATAACTTCCACTAAAAGAGGGTCAATTACTTCTGTACAAGCTATTTATGTTCCAGCTGATGACTTAACCGATCCTGCCCCCGCCACAACATTCGCTCATTTAGACGCTACGACAGTTCTTTCCCGCCAAATTGCGGAGTTAGGTATATATCCAGCAGTAGACCCATTGGATTCTACCTCCCGTATCTTAGACCCATTGATTGTTGGTGAAGAGCACTACCAAGTGGCCCGAAAAGTTCAGTATATTTTACAAAGATATAAAGATTTACAGGATATTATTGCCATATTAGGAATGGATGAACTTTCTGAGGAAGACAAAATCCTTGTTTCGCGGGCCAGAAAGATTCAAAGATTCCTTTCTCAGCCGTTTTTTGTGGCGCAAGAATTCACGGGAACTCCCGGAGTTTATGTAAAGATTAAAGATACGGTCAGGGGATTTAAAGAATTAGCTGAGGGAAAGTATGATCACCTGCCCGAACAAGCTTTTTACATGGTAGGAACTATTGAGGATGCCATCGCTAAAGCAGAACGTTTAGGAGCAATCGTTTAATATGGAAAAGACTTTTTTATTAGAGGTGGTGACTCCGTATGGATTAGTAGTTAATTCTCAGGTAGAAGAGGCTTATATTCCTGGTAGTCACGGGGATTTTGGGGTGCTTCCCGGGCATGCTCATTTTCTCACTTCCTTGCGCGTCGGAGAAATGCATTACCGCAAAGATAAAAAAGATTATTATTTAGCAATTAATCGGGGATTTGTCGAAGTTACGCCAACAAGAACGACCATTATTACCGATACAGCCGAGCGGGCAGAAGATATTGACCTTGATCGAGCCCGAGCAGCCAAAGCTCGAGCTGAGGAAAGATTAAAATCGTTAAACGCCAAAGATCCGGCTTATACAGAGGTATTAAAAGCTCTGGCGAGGGCTAAAGTAAGGATAAATCTTGGGGAAAAATTTTCTCGCCAGGAGAATGGACGCTGAATTAAGATTAGAAAGATTGATATAAAGGGTTTTCTTTGGCCACCTTTTAGGATAGGACTTTGCAGTAGGTTTTCCCCTTACTTTCAATATAAAATCAAAAATATTACTTTTGGCTTTTCGCTAAATGACTCTTGATTTTAGCAAGATAAAAAATATCGCTAATAGAAAAGTTAAAATTCAAAAATTTAGTTTTTATTTTATAATTAAATTTTTAAATTTATGGCCAAATTAATCAAGGTGGGGTTAGCCTTGGGTGGGGGAGGTGCCAAGGGTTTAGCCCATATAGGAGTATTGCAGGCTTTAGAGGAAGGAAAGATCCCCATTGATTTAATTGCGGGGACTTCCATGGGAGCTTTAGTTGCAGGAGTATACGCTCTTTATCCCCAAAGTCAGACGGTGATCAAAAAATTTCAAGATTATTTGGCAAGCAAAACATTTCAAAAAACCAATCCAGAATTTTTGCATGATCATGTGGATAAAGAGTTTTCTAAATTTGAAGGAATTTTTCAGCGATTTTCTCGCTTTATAAAAAAGGGAGTTTTTTATTCCCAATCTTTAGCCAAAAAATCGGCCATTTCCGAAGAAATTTTCCGACAAAATATGGAAGTGCTCTTAGATGATGTAGAAATTCAAAATACAGTTATTCCCTTGGCCGTAATAGCCTTAGACCTAAAAAGTGGAGAAGAAGTAGTCATTAAAAAGGGTCCCCTAAGAAAGGCGGTAAGTGCGAGTTGTGCTATCCCTGGAATATTGCCACCCGTAAAATTCCAAGGAAAAGAATTGATCGACGGGGGATGGATAGATAAGGTACCTATCCATCCCTTGCGCGAAATGGGCGCAGACCTAATAATTGCTGTAGATGTGGCCGAAGGTTTAGATGAAGTTGAGGATTTATCCACTGGCTTAGGCATTTTTCTCCGTTCCTACGAGATTAGCCGATATGCTTTAAGCGCCTGGCAGCTCAAAGAAGCCGATATAGTAATCTCTCCCGATGTTTCCAATATCCATTGGGCCGATTTTGGCCAATTTGAAAATTGTCTGCAGGCGGGCCTAAATGCCACCAAGCAAAAAATACCCATCATAAAAAAACTTATCAGTAATAAAAAAATAAAAAAGATTTTAAGGGGGCCGTTTTTTTGGATAAAGTAAAATAGATAAAAAAGGCCGATGGAGTCGATCATTTCTTATAAAGTAGAAGCAAATGATCCGCGTAAACGCTTGGATATTTTTTTATCTCAAAAAGATCCAAATTTATCACGTTCTCAGATAAAGAAGTTAATTACTGAAGGTAGGGTAGAGGTTAAAGGGAAAAAAGCTAAGGCGGGGATGCGTCTGCAGGAGAATGACTTGGTTACAATTAAACTCCCCCCGCCCCGCAAAATGGAGCTCCTTCCCGAACCCATTCCTTTAAAAATTATTTTTGAAGATGAGCACCTTATGGTTATTGACAAACCGGCGGGCATGGTCGTTCATCCCGGAGCTGGTAATTTTTCAGGAACATTAGTAAATGCCCTTTTATACCATTGCCCAAACTTGCCAGGAATTGGCAGTGTTCTCCGCCCGGGCATCGTCCATCGCTTGGACAAAGGTACTTCTGGAGTTTTGGTCGTAGCCAAAGATGAGATTAGTCATCGCCGTTTAGCTGAACAATTTAAAACTCATTCGGCTGAGAGAAAATATATTGGCCTTGTTTTGGGCTTGATTTCTCCAGAGGGTAATATAACAACTCTAATAGGGCGACATCCCCTTGACCGAAAAAGAATGTCAGTCAAGCCTCGCCGAGGAAGAGAAGCTAAGACTTATTGGAAAGTGATTAAGCAATTTCGTAATTTTAGCCTAGTCGAATTTACTTTGGCCACGGGAAGGACCCATCAAATTAGGGTGCAACTTTCCTCGTTGGGTCATCCTATCTTGGGTGATCCGGTGTATGGGGGTAGAAAAGGATTAAACTCCCTCGAGCCTTATCTTAAGCAAGGGCTCCTCAACCTTAAACGACAAGCGCTGCATGCCTATTATTTAGGGATTACTCATCCAGTGACTAAAGAAAAATTAATTTTTACATCGCCGCTGCCAGCGGATATTCAAGAAGTTATTGCATTATTAGAGAGGTATGACTTATCAACATAAAAATATTTGCTTTTGTTTAGAAGAAGGGGATTTGCCGCTTAATTATCATTTTATCGAAAAATGGCATAACCATCCCAAAATTTTTCATGGGTTTGGGACAAAGAGAAGTGGAGGAAAGAAGGTAAGGAAAGACTGGTTTGGCCAGGCCTTAACGGTTGCCGGGAAGGAATATCCTGTGGTGTCTTTGCGGCAAGTCCACGGGGATGGCCTCGTGATTTTTAATGGAGAGGAACCTAAAGATTTATGGTTTAGAGAGGGAGATGCTCTGCTAACTCGGACTGCAGGGTATACCCTGGCAGTTTTTACCGCAGATTGTTTGCCCATCTTGATTTTCGATCCAGGGCAGGAGGCGGTGGGTATCGTCCATGCAGGATGGAGGGGGACAGCTAAAGGGGTTGTCGCCAAAGCCATAAAAAAGATGGAGGAAGTTTTTAAGTCCGCGGTGCAGGATATGCAAATCGGTATTGGTCCGGGTATCTGCCCTTCATGTTTGGAGGTAGATGAGCCCGTGCGACAAGCCTTTACCGAGGCCCAAGTCCCATGGGATAGAATTGCCCAAGACAAAGGGAATGGGAAGTTTTTATTGGATATTTATCAGGCAAATTTGCTGTTGATCAAGTCTTGTGGGATAAAAGAAGAGAATATATTTTCGTTTAAGACTTGCCCCGCTTGTGAGGTAAAGAATTATTATTCTTACCGCGGGGAAGGGAAAGATTCAGGGAGAATGATTAATTTTATTGGGTTGAAAAAATAAAGAACTGCTAAGCAGAAGAGCAAAATAAAAGGGATTAGTCAGTGGGGGTAAAAAACTGACCAGCGATCACTTTTGAAATTCCAGCTTAATTCAGGCGGGAGGGGAGAGAGGCTCCTTAAAATGAGGCGCCTATTTGCTGTTAGCGAGAAAAATTAAAACTGTTAGACAACCAGGGTAAAAAATTCTTGACAAGGAGGAAGGCAATATTTAAAATAAGATTGGATCCTTCCGAAAAGGACGGCAATTATAATCAAGAAATTCTACCTTGAGATCTAATCCGAATTAACTCCTTTCAGGAAATCAATTAAGGTTCTTCATGTTCATGAGGAGCTAAAAATAAAGTTTAATTTACAAGTCAATGGAAATATTATTTGAACCCAGAAATAATCCCCCACGCAACCTAAAATTCTAAGAAAGCGCCATGAGCGAAGCCCACTTTTTTTAAAAGGAGGGCTAAATTTTAATATTTAAGGAGTGGCAATGAATATTGTGGAGTTAAAAGAGAAAAAAATCAGTGAACTTAATAAATTAGCCAGGGAATTAAATGTAGAGGGGGCCAGCAGTATGCGCAAGCAGGACCTTATCTTTGCCATCCTGCAGGCGCAAACTGAGAAGAACGGGCTAATTTACGGAGAGGGAGTATTGGAAATTCTTCCTGATGGTTTCGGCTTTTTACGCTCCCCTGATTTTAATTATTTGCCAGGTCCCGATGATATATATGTTTCTCCTTCCCAAATCCGTCGTTTCAATCTTAGAACTGGCGATACCATTGCCGGACAAATTCGTCCACCCAAAGAAGGAGAAAGGTATTTTGCCCTCCTTAAAGTAGAAGCGGTGAATTATGAAGAACCGGATTTAGCTCGGGAAAAAATTCTATTTGACAACCTTACCCCCCTTTATCCAGATGAGCGGATTAAGTTAGAAGTGCCCGGCGAAAACAACATGTCCATGCGCATCATGGACCTTTTAACGCCCATCGGTAAAGGCCAAAGGGGTTTGATCGTCAGTCCGCCGCGGGCCGGGAAGACCATGATTCTCCAAGCCATAGCTAATAGTATCACGGCTAATCATAAAGAGATGATCTTGATCGTTCTCTTGATTGATGAACGACCAGAAGAAGTCACCGATATGCAGCGTTCAGTTAAAGGAGAGGTGATTAGCTCTACTTTTGATGAACCGGCTCAACGCCACGTGCAGGTTGCCGAGATGGTTCTGGAAAAGGCCAAACGGTTAGTTGAGCACCAAAAGGACGTGATCATCCTTTTAGATAGTATAACTAGATTAGCCCGGGCCTATAATGCTGTAGTCCCGCCCAGCGGCAAAATTCTCTCGGGCGGAGTGGACTCTAATGCTTTGCACAAACCCAAACGATTCTTTGGGGCAGCGCGTAATGTAGAGGAAGGAGGCAGCTTAACTATTATTGCCACGGCCCTTATTGATACAGGGAGTAGGATGGATGAAGTTATCTTTGAAGAATTTAAAGGAACCGGAAATATGGAAATTGTCTTAGATCGGAAATTAGCTGATCGCCGGATCTTCCCCGCCATCGATATTAATAAATCAGGAACCAGAAAAGAAGAGTTGCTTTTAACTCCTTATGAATTGAATAGAGTTTGGATTTTGCGCAAATTGCTGCAGCCCCTTAATTCCATAGATGCCATGGAATTCCTTTTGGATAAAATGAAGGGTACTAAGAATAATGCGGAGTTTTTAGACTCCATGAGCCGTTGAGGCAACAAAAATAAAGAAGAAGTTAATCTGTCCATAGGAGGAAAATACAAATGAAAAAGGGCATTCATCCCCAATTTGTTGATGCGGTAATTAAATGTGCTTGTGGTAATGAGATTCGCACACGATCAATCAAAAAAGAAATTTCCGTAGAAATCTGCTCGCGCTGCCACCCTTTCTTTACGGGAAAACAGAAACTTATAGATTCTGCTGGAAGGGTGGAGCGTTTCCAGAGAAAATACGGGCTTAAATAACCATAAAAAAGAATCCCTGAAATTTAGAACTTTAAAATAAAATATCTATCCATATGGCCCAAATACTCGACAATATGTTTCAAAAACTTCAGGAAGTGGAAGACCGCTATGTAGAGCTGGAGAAACTTCTTTTTGACCCTAAAATTTTGAATAATCCGAAAGAGATGCAGAAATATGCTCGCGAAAAGGCAGGGATCTCAAAAATTGTCGAGGCCTATCGGGAATATAAAAAAGTAAAAGAGGAGATTTCCGAAAGCCAAAAGCTGCTGGCTGAGACTGAGGAAGAGGAGATGAAAGAATTGGCCAGAGCTGAATTGCAGACTTTAAAGGAGAAGTTGGCTAATTTAGAAAAGGAAATAAAGATTCTTCTCTTGCCACGAGATCCAAGGGATGAAAAGAACATATTTTTAGAGATTCGGGCAGGAACTGGTGGGGAAGAGGCGGCCCTCTTTGCGGCCGACCTTTTTCGCATGTATGCCAAATTTGCGGAGATGAATCGCTGGCGGGTGGAGGTGGTTAGTCAAAATCCTACGGGGCTTGGTGGTTTTAAAGAAATAATAGCTCTTATCGAGGGGAAAGGGGTTTATAGCCGCTTAAAATACGAGAGTGGTGTGCATCGGGTCCAGCGCGTACCTATTACGGAGTCTTCGGGGCGGATTCATACTTCGGCCGTGACCGTGGCCATCTTGCCCGAAGCCGATGAAGTGGAAGTGGAAATTAACCCGAATGATTTACGGATTGATGTTTTCCGATCCTCAGGTCCTGGGGGACAAAGTGTGAATACTACTGATTCCGCTGTCCGCATCACTCATCTCCCCACCGGAATAGTTGTTTCCTGCCAAGACGAGAAATCCCAGCACAAAAATAAAGCTAAGGCCTTAAAAGTTCTCCGCGCCCGTCTCTGGGATAAAATGATGGAGGAACAACGCGCTCAGATCTCTGAAGAAAGAAAAAGTCAAGTGGGTACAGGAGACCGTAGCGAACGAATCCGGACTTATAATTTCCCGCAAAACCGAGTTACTGACCACCGGTTAGGGCTTACTTTACATCGCTTAGATAGTATTTTGGAAGGAGATCTAAACGAATTACTCGATGCCTTGCATACCCATTTTCAAGCCGAGGCTCTTAAGTCCCGCTAAAAAGGAAAAGAAAGAATTGCCTTCCCTTCCTTGGACCATCTTAAGAATTATCCGCTGGACCGAAGAAAGATTTAAGAAAGAGGGCATTCCTTGTGCCCGCTTAGAGGCAGAAGTTCTATTAGCGGAAAATTTAGGTATGAATCGAGTCGGGTTGTATATTAATTATGACCAACCGCTCACTTCCACTGAGTTAAATTCTTTCAAAGAAATGGTGCGCAGGCGATTAAAAAGGGAGCCTCTGGCTTATATAATAGGTAAGAAAGAATTTTGGTCCATGTCTTTTAAAGTTACGCCAGATGTATTTATCCCTCGGCCGGAAACAGAGATTTTGGTAGAAGAGGCTTTAAGAATAGCTCCCAGGTCAAGGGAGAATGATCATCCCCTTAAGATCTTAGATATAGGTACGGGAAACGGGGCCATAGTAATCGCTTTAGCCAAAGAGCTGCCCACAGCATATTTAGAAGCTACGGAAATATCTGCCAAAGCGTTAAAGATAGCCCGGGAAAATGCGGTCGTTCACGGAGTTGCTGACCGCATTGGTTTTAAGCAAGCAGATCTATTCCCTGCTTTAGGTAGGCTCTATGATCTCATCGTAGCTAATCCGCCTTATATACCCCGGGGGTATATAACCTCTCTTCCTCCAGAAGTACGCCATTTTGAACCCCCCCTGGCCTGGGATGGAGGGGAAGATGGTTTGGATTTTTTCCGGCGCATACTCCCCCAAGTAGGCAGATTTCTTCGCCCTCAGGGATGGTTTCTGACGGAGATCGGAGCAGGACAAGAAGAGGAAATAAAAAAAATCGCTGCCCAAATGGTTGACTTATGTCCGGGTACTTTTGTAAGAGATTTAGCGGGTATTAATCGAGTATTTAAAGTGCGCAAAGTAGGATAAAGGAGAGGGGCAGTGGAGAAGATGATCATAGAAGGCGGTCATCGGTTAGTAGGGGAAGTGGCCGTGAGTGGGGCGAAGAACTCGGCTTTACCTCTTTTTGCGGCCACCCTCTTAGTCGAAGGAAAGAATACTTTAGAAAATGTGCCTGCTTTGGCTGATATCTCCACTATTTCCAAACTTTTGCAAGGTATGGGGGTAAAAATTGAAGGCACGAGTGGCTTAGTAAATTTGGATGCTACGGGAGTGCATTCTTATGAGGCTCCTTATGAATTGGTAAAGACCATGCGTGCTTCGGTCTTAGTTTTGGGGCCCCTGGTAGCTAAATGGAAAAGGGCTCGCGTTTCGCTCCCTGGGGGATGTGCCATTGGGGCCCGTCCCATAGACCTGCACTTAAAAGGTTTAGCGGCCTTAGGAGCAAAAATAGAAATTAAACATGGGTATGTGGAAGCATGGGCAGATCGCCTTCAAGGAGCTAAAATTTATTTTGATATTCCCACTGTAACAGGAACCGAGAATATCATGATGGCCGCTACTTTGGCCAAAGGGAGGACTGTGTTAGAAAATGCTGCAAGGGAGCCAGAGGTGGCCGAATTAGGAATGGTTTTAAATAAAATGGGGGCAAAAATCCAAGGATTGGGCACTGATGTCCTGGTCATTGATGGAGTTGAAGAATTGCAGCCTTTTAGACACACCATCATGCCCGATCGAATAGAAGCAGGGACACTAATGGTAGCTGCGGGAATTACTCAGGGTAATATAAAACTTCTGCAGGCCAATTTGAATCATATGGAAGCAGTAGTTACTAAACTGCGCGAAGCCGGGTTAGAAATTTATGATGAAGGAAGTGGAATAAGAGTGATTGGTCCCGTAAATATTAAATCGGTAGACATCAAAACCATGCCCTATCCTGGCTTTCCTACAGATATGCAAGCTCAAATCATGGCTTTAATGTGCTTGGCTAATGGGCTTTCCGTAATTACCGAAACTATATTTGAGAACCGCTTCATGCATGTGAGCGAACTTAGAAGGATGGGGGCTAATATCCGCATAGAAGGGCCGAATGCTATCGTGCGCGGGCTACCCAATTTAACAGGGGCACCGGTGATGGCCACCGATTTGCGCGCCAGTGCCTCTTTAGTTCTGGCCGGTTTAGCGGCTGAAGGAGTAACGGAAATTTCCCGCATTTATCATTTAGATCGAGGTTATGAAAAGTTAGATGAAAAATTAGCTCGGTTAGGAGCTAAGATCACCCGCGCCAAGGAATGAAATTATGAAAATATTAATTTCTGGTCAAAAAAGCTTTACCCAATATTTAAAGCGTTTAGCTACCAAAAGGGTCACGGAAGAAAAAAAAGTAGAGCGGCAAACTAAGCTGATTTTAAAGCAGGTAAGGGAGTGGGGCGACCAGGCTCTTATAAAGTTTACGCGCTTTTTCGACCAATGGCCTGCTACCAAGGAGAACATTTTAGTTTCCCGGCAAGAAATAAAAGATGCTTTTAAAAGCTTAAAGCGCGCCGAAGTGCAGACCTTGGAATTTGCCGCCGAACGAATTGCCCAATTTCATTCCCTCCAGAAAAAAGAAACTTGGTTCTTTGCTGAGGATAATGGCAGCATATTGGGAGAATTAATTCGCCCCTTGGAGCGAGCAGGGATTTATGTCCCTGGGGGAAAAGCTGCTTATCCTTCAAGCGTCTTGATGAATGCTATTCCAGCCCAAATAGCAGGAGTGTCCCAGATAATCATGACTACTCCTGCGCATAAGGGAAAGATAAATCCCACTGTGCTGGCGGCCGCCGCTATTAGTGGAGTAAAAAAAATATTTAAGTTAGGGGGAGCGCAGGCTATAGGCGCTTTGGCCTACGGGACAAAATTGGTTCCTCGAGTAGATAAGATAGTTGGCCCGGGCAATATTTATGTGGCTATGGCTAAAAAATTGGTGGCGACTGAAGTGGCTATTGATTCTATTGCTGGCCCGAGTGAAATTCTCATCATTGCCGATGGCCAAGGGGATCCTTCTTTCATTGCTGCTGATCTTCTTTCTCAAGCAGAACATGATCCGCAGGCTCGCGTTTTCCTGATTTGTTTTTCCCGTACTTTGGCGGAGGAAGTCTGCCGCCAAATTGACCAGCAACTTTCTAGTTTGCCGCGGAGAGAAATTGCCGCGGCGTCTTTAGATAAATGGGGAGCTATTTTGGTGGTAAAGTCCGTGACGGAGGCGGTAAAGATTTGCAATGAAATTGCTCCCGAGCATTTGGAATTGGCTGTAGCTGATCCTTTCCGGTTGGTAAAACAAATCAAGCATGCGGGTTCGATCTTTTTGGGCCAGGCCTCCCCAGAAGCTATTGGCGATTACGTGGCGGGGCCTAATCATGTTCTTCCCACTGGGGGAACGGCGCGCTTTTCCTCTCCCTTAGGGGTTTATGATTTTCAAAAAAGATCGAATCTAATCTGCCTCTCCCCGACGGGACTAAAAATTTTATCGTCGCCGGCCAGAACCTTGGCGGAAATGGAAGGCCTACAAGGTCATGGACAGGCTATCAGTTTGCGAGTTGAAAAATGGAGAGAATTGTAAAGTAAATGACTACACCTGCTTTAAAACTTAATCAAGTTTCCTATGCTGTTAATGGCCAGAAAATTCTCGATAATATCTCATGGCAAGTTGCTCCGGGAGAACATTGGGTTATTCTTGGCCCCAATGGGGCTGGGAAAACTACCTTACTCAAGATAATCTGCGGCTACCTTTGGCCAAATGCGGGCGGGAGTATTAAGCGCCTTGGTCAGTCCCTCCTCGATCTGCGGGAATTACGGCAGAGTATTGGCTGGATTACTTCATATTTATTAGCCAACATTCCTCCCCAGGAGGATGTGTTAGAAACTGTGCTTTCGGGAAAGTTTGCCCAAGTTGGCTTGGTAAAAATTCGGGGGCAAAATTTAGGGAAGCTGGATTATGAAATGGCCAAACATTATTTAGCCGAGCTTGACTGCGGCCATTTGATATATAAGAAATTTGGCTCTCTTTCCCAGGGAGAACAGCAAAAAGTTCTCATCGCCCGAGCCAGAATGGCCAAACCATATTTAATTATCTGTGATGAGCCATGTGTGGGTTTAGATCCGGGGGCACGGGAGACTTTCCTTAAAACCCTACAAATGCTGGGAGCCCAAAAAAATGCTCCAAGTTTAATTTATGTCACTCACCACATTGAAGAGATAATGCCCATTTTTAAAAAGACTTTAGTTATCAAAGATGGACAAATTATCGTCCAGGGAAAGACAGAAGATATAATTAAACCCGAAATTTTAGCAGATTTATACGGAATCTCTTTAAAAATTATGAAGAAAAAGGGGCGATTTTGGCCCATGAGCATTTGAATTTCTATTTAATAAAAGACCTAAATTCCGTTCTTAAAATAGTCATAAAATCATGCCGAAAGAAAGGTCCTTATATTTAAGAGATCTAAAAAAATTAAAAGATTTTAGGCCTTGGCAATTAATCCAGAAAATAGCCCAAGAGCGCAAGGTAAAAGTTTATCTGGTGGGGGGGGCAATAAGGGACTTACTTTTAAGAAAGCCCTCCATTAAAGATTTTGATTTTTTAGTCAAGGGAGAAACAAAAGCCTTTGTGAGCGAAATAGCTAAAAAATTGGCCACTTCATATTTTCCCTTGGATGAATCTTGGGGAATTTGGCGGTTAATCTTTAAAGAAGGAAAGCGGAAATGGACAATGGATTTTTCTTCTTTGCATGCTGAGCATATAGAGCTTGATTTGCAGCAAAGGGATTTTACTATAAATTCTATGGCTCTTGATCTAACATACCTTTCCAACGGGCAAGCCATCTCCATAATCGATCCCTTAAATGGCCTCCAAGATCTTGAAAAAAGTATTCTCCGCGTTAATGCTGAAGATTCTTTCCCAAAAGATCCTTTGCGCATGCTGCGCGCTTTCCGTTTGGCCGCCCACCTTAATCTAAGGATCGAAGAAAATACTCTTTGTTTGATTAGAAAAAATAAGAATTTATTGCTCCAATCTGCTGCGGAAAGAATCCGGGCAGAATTCTTTGCCCTTTTAAATGAAAAACAAGCAGCCTCTTTTTTGAGATCTCTTTTTCAGGTAGGAATATTAGAAGTATTATTTCCGGAAATTCAAAGTTGGGCCGACCTGCCTCAAGGACCTCACCATGATTTTTATCTTCTGGAGCATGCTTTCCAGACTGTGGCCGCGGCGGAGTTTATTTTAACGCACTTAGCGGATATTTTCCCTGCTCAGGCCAAGGCCTTGAGAGATAATTTTGCCGAGTTAATTGAGGAAGGAGTTACGCGGCAGGCACTTTTTAAATTTGGGGCTTTCTTTCATGATTCTGGAAAGGCAGTTACCTATAGCTTTTCCCCAGAAGAAAAAATACCCCGGTTCTTTGATCATGATCAAAAAGGTAGGACTATTAACGAACAGGTTTGTCAACGCCTAAAACTTAGCCGGCAAGCAACCAAGTTAGTCACAGAGATGACCGGTCAGCATATGCGTATTTTAGGCCTGGCTCAGCTTCCCCAAATTACTCCGCGGGCCAAATACAGATTCTTCCGAGATTTGGGTAAAGGGGGGATAGAGGTCGCTATTTTGAGCTTAGCGGATAAAATGGCCGCTCGGCGGATTAAATTCCAGTGGCCCCAGCCCGCGGATACGCCAGATGATCTTTCACGGGTAACGAAATTAGTTTTGGAATTGATCCATTATTATTATGTAGATTTTCAGCCGCAAAAGAAGAGGCTATTCCTGGATGGGGAAGAAATCATGGCGACCTTCGGCTTGCCTCCCGGCAAAAAAGTGGGCGAATTGTTGACGCGTCTTCGAGAGGCAGAAAACG
>CAZAGD010000122.1:0-9449 GCA_964484485.1 uncultured Syntrophaceae bacterium | reverse complement strand
AGGTGCGTTACAGCGTCGCCGCCGGCGTGGATATTATTGCTCCGGAATGCGCTATCCCTTTGCAGACCCCCATAAGCAACTTGCAAGCAATCGTCCATGCCGCCCAAGAAGGATATTAATTTACATTTTGCTGGGCAGCCAGAGAATTAACTGCGGGAAAATTATGACCAATAACGTTCCAATGGCTTGCAAGATTACAAATGGAATTACGCCCCTGATTATATGGGCAATCGTAACTTCCGGAGGAGCCACTCCTTTTAAATAAAAGATAGAATAAGCAAAAGGAGGAGAAATAAAAGACATCTGTAAATTAACACAAACCACTAAAGAAAACCACAAGACATCAAATCCGAGGGATTGAATTACGGGAGTGAAAATAGGAACGACGATAAATAATATGCCAATCCAGTCTATGAGCATGCCTAAAATAAAAATGACTGCCATCATCAAGGCTAAAATGCCCCACTTCCCTAAGGGAAGGGAGACAATGAAATTGCCGATGAGCTTTGCTCCTCCCAGAGCCATGAATACGCCGCTGAACATGAAGGCACCCACGGCAACAAACATGACCATGGAAGTGATGCGTAGAGTATTCATTACTCCATCATAAAGAACTCGTAGGTTAAATTTCCGATAAAAAATAGCCACTAAGATAGAGCCAAGGCCTCCCATCGCTGCCGCCTCTGTTGGAGAAGCTATACCAAAGAAAATCGAACCAAGAACAGCCAAAATTAAGAACAAAGGAGGCACTAAATAGAGGATAATTTCGCCAGCTAATTTTAATGCCGGAATATTTTGCCGCTCCTCTTTGGGCATCGGTGGTCCGTATTCAGGTTTGATTAAACAAATTACGATAATATAGGCGATGAAAAGAGCTGAAAGAACAAAACCAGGGATGAAGGCGCCCATGAACATTTTGGCTACGGAAAGACCCACCATGGGCCCATAAAGAAGCATCATGACCGATGGCGGAATGAGAATTCCTAATGTACCTCCAGCACAAATGGCACCTGTAGCTAAAGGAATGTTGTAGTTTCTTTTGAGCATAGCCGGAAGGGCCAACATTCCCATAGTGGTCACCGATGCGCCTACCACGCCCGTGCAAGCGGCAAAGATGGTGCAAATTAAAATAGTAGCCACGGCTAGGCCTCCTCGTAGCCCACCCATGGCCACGTAAAGTGCTCCAAAAAGTCTATCTGCCGCGCCGGATTTATCAAGAATAGCCCCCATGAAAACAAATAAAGGAACGGCCGGCAATACTTCGCTGGACATAAGACCGAAGATGCGGTTGATGAACTGGTCATAAACCTGCGGCGCCCAACCGCCGACAATACCGAAATAAAGTCCCAAACCTCCCAAAGCCAAATATAAAGGTACACCTGCAAAAACCAGGATAATTACCCCAACGAACATGGTTACGGCTAGGTATTCCGGGCTCATATAGATTCCTCCCTAAAAACTTTAAAAATCAAACGAATAAATTCCGCAATCCCTTGGAGAGTAAATAAGACAAAACCAACAGCCATGACAGTTTTTATGGGATAAACCGGAGGCTGCCAATAACTGATATATGAACATTCCAGTACTTCCCAAGAATAATAGGCATAGATAATGCTGTGTTTTACTAAGATAAAAAAAACAGGAAAGAAGATTACTATATATGTTATTAGATCAAAAATAGCTCTGTTTCGCGGAGACCAGCGATTATAAAAAATATCTACGCGGACGTGTAGTTTGTGTTTCAAAGCATATGCTCCACCCAAAATGAAAACTGCCCCGTAGAGCATCCAGGTCATTTCATAAGCCCACTTGGTGGGAGCCTGGAACAAATACCGCATAATGACGTCATAAGACATAAAAAGAACCAAAGGAACATTTAACCAGGCAAAAATTTTGCCTGACCATTCACTGATGGATTCTATACGGTAAACTAATCTTTTCCACCTATCCATGTTAACTTTTCTCCCCTCACCAAATAAGCCGCTCCTTTTTGAGGAGCGGCTTATTTAAAAACTTTAATAGTCAAATATCTTTTTTACTTTAAAGTTACTTCCGCTTCTACACTTTGCAGTTTCATATACGGGTTATAAACCTTCATAAACTCTTTCTGAGATTTCCATACTTTTTGGAACATTTTATCCGGATGGTTGTCGTATTTCTGGACAAACCTTTGTAAAATATCTTGTTGCATTTCTTTAGGGTATCTTAAAATTGTGACTTTCCCCTCTTTTTTGACTTTTTCCACGGCTTTGCAATCATCATAGAGCCAGTGCGGCAAAGCCCGGGCCATCTGCACTTCACAGGCCGCCCTAACAACTTCTTTTAAGTCATCAGGAAGGGCTTCCCATTTTTTATTGTTCACTAAGAGTTCCACAAATCCCGCAATTTGGTGCAGTCCAGGGAAATACCAATATTTAGCAACTTCATGGAAACCTAAAGGAAGATCGGTAACGGGAGTGCTGAATTCCGCCGCATCCAATGTGCCTCTCTGCAATGAGGGAACAATTTCTCCAGCTGGCAAAGTAACTACTGATGCCCCAACTTCCGAAAGGATCTGTCCCCAAATAAGCACAGTTCGATATTTGAGGCCTTTAAAGTCGCTCATTTTTTGGATTTTCTTATTGGCCCAACCACCACCTTCTGCCCAGAGCATACCTGCCGGATATACTTTTAATGCATTCCCATACGTCTCTTGCCAAAGTTCTTTTCCGCCTGCAGCCATCATCCATGTCCAATAACCTAAAAGGTCAAAGAAAGCGGGGGTCGCAGCAAAAAGAGTCGCCGCAGGATATTTACCAATTACATATCCCGCCCAAGTATGACCGGCATCAAGCGTACCTCTTTGGACAGCATTAAAAACTTCAAAAGCCGGGACGATCTCATCAGTGGCAAAAAGATCAATCTTCATGCGCCCACCACTGATCTTAAAAACATCTTGGGCCCAAATTTCGGCTGTTTTGTGCTGCCACAAGGCTTTAGGCCAGGGTGTCTGCACTTTCCACTTCACTATTGGTTCAGCAGCCTGAGCTGAGAGGCTCCAAATCCCCAAAACAAAAAATGTCAAAACAACTAATCTAACCCACCAAATTTTCTTCATTTTTCCATCCTCCTTGCTTTTTTATTCTTCAAAGGATAAAAATTATGAATATCTGTAATACGCTTAAAACCACCTCCTTTCGGTAATTTTACCCACCTTTTAGATTTTTTATTTAGAAATATCTTCGGGCAGGATTTAGAATTGCTTTATTTAGAATTGCTTTAATGGAATGACATTAATGAAGTTTCATAAAATCTTTCCCCTTAATTTAATTTCCTAAAAGCTTTAATAACACAACAGAATACTTCTATCAAAAACAGTAAAATATTGTCAACAAGTTTTTTAAATGACCGTCGATCAGTTTTTAAATCCCAGCTTAATTCAGGCGGGAGGGAGAGAGGCTCATTAAAATGAGGCCTTAGAAAAATAATCTCCCCCAACCCCTCTTTAGAAAAGAGGGGCAACAGGGGGCAAATTTATATAAAATGTCTCGTAGGGCAAGGGCTTGCCCCTTGCAAATTTGGCCAGCCATGTAGGTTTGCCTTATGGGATAGGATGAATTAATGATTCTAACCATTTCAGCCAACCTCAATTTGGCCTTATTTGCCGCGGCGAAAAAAACTTGACAGAACCGGGTAGATGAGCTAATTTCGAGGCAAAAAGTTTCACCCCGAATCTCCTCATTTTAAGAATTAAAGCGTCTTAACCAGCGAAGGCCTATAATGAGAAATTTTTGTATAATTCTGGAGATTCCCAGTGAAAAATAAAAAGCATTCCTCTCTGGATCCCTTTTCTTCTTCTCTCTATGCCAGAAAATTAAATCTACCTGGTGAACGCAAATTAGTTACGATCATGTTTGCGGATCTTGTAGGCTTCACCAGACTTGCAGAAACCATGGACCCTGAGTATGTGCGGGATCTTATGAATTCCTGTTTTAATCACCTTGTTCCAGTCATCAACAAATTTGCCGGCACAGTAGATAAATTTATCGGGGATGAAATCATGGCTCTTTTTGGCGCGCCTTTCGCTCATGAAAATGATGCGGAACGTGCTCTACGGACGGCTCTGCAAATGCAAGAAGAATTAAAAACGTTTAACATAAATCACCAAATATCTTTAAATATCCATTTTGGCATTAATAGCGGGTTAGTCATAGCTGGTTATATTGGAAGTGCCAACCGACAGGAGTATTCGGTAATGGGTGATGCCGTAAATCTGGCCGCCCATTTGGCACACCTCGCCCAAGGAGGAGAAATTTTAGTGGGACCTGATACTTTTCGCCAAACCCATCACCTCTTTACTTTTCGAGAACTCGGCCCCCTAAGATTAAAAGGAAAATTAGAACCCGTATTGGCTTATAAACTTTTAGGTATACGCTCAACGCCTTTAACCTGGCGAGGAGTGGAAGCACGAGGCATTAGCTCTCCCCTGGTGGGCCGAGATAAGGAAATAAATATCCTCAGCAACTGTTTAGAAAATTTAGCAAATGGAAAAGGCGGACTGGTATTCATATTGGGCGAAGCGGGATTGGGAAAATCTCGTTTGGTAGCGGAAGTGCGCCGGAAATTTTCCGCATATAAATTTTGTTTTATAGAAGGAAGGGCTCTTTCTTTCAGTCAAGGCATTAGTTACTATCCCTTTTTAGAAATTATCCAAGCCGATGCTAAAATAGGCCATAATGATCTTGAGGATGAGCGCTGGTCAAAACTTGAAAAGAGGGTGCAAGAATTGTTTCCCGAAGATAGCGCAGAAATCTTTCCTTACTTAGCCACCCTTCTAAATTTGAAAATTCCAGAGCCATATAGGGAACGAATTAAATACTTAGATGCGGAGACCATGGGCCATCAAGTTTTTCGAGCAGCCAAACTTTATTTCGCCCAATTGGCCCATCGTAGACCATTAGTTCTAATCTTCGAAGATTTGCATTGGGCAGATCAATCTTCGGCGTTATTGATGGAACATCTCTATCCTTTGATCAAAGAGGTTCCTATTCTTATTTGGAACGTCGGACGTCCTGATCCGGGCACCCCGGCATTAAGTCTGCAGGACATTGCCTCAAAGAATTATTCTGAATATTATCATGAAATTATGCTCAATCCTCTATCACCTCAAGAAAGCGCGCAATTGGTTTCCAACTTTTTACATATTGATAAATTTTCGTCATCTTTGGGCAAGGAAATTTTAGATAAAGCCGAAGGCAATCCTTTTTTCCTTGAGGAAATAATTAGAGCCTTAATTGACCTAGGTGCCTTTGCCCGCGATAAAGCAACGGGAAAATGGCGGACTATAGCTAAAGCAGAGACCACCGTCATACCCGATACGCTCCAAGGAGTAATTATGGCGCGGGTTGATACGTTGAGTGAAGATTTAAAGGAACTTCTTAAATTAGCGTCGGTAATCGGCAGAATCTTCTTTTACCGCATCCTCCAAGCTTTAGCCCCAAATGGCCATTACCTCGATCAACAGTTGCAGGAACTCCAAAATTTGGAGATAGTGCGCGAACGAAAGAGAATTCCAGAATGGGAATTTGCTTTTAAACACGTTCTTGTTCAAGAAGCTATTTACCAAAGTATTCTTTTCCAAAAGAGGAAGGAAATCCATTACCAAGTGGGTAAATGCATGGAAGAGCTTTTTGCGGACCGCTTGGGAGAATATTATGGACTACTCGCTTTTCATTTTAGCCAGGCTCAAAAATGGGAAATAGCGCGAGATTATCTGATCAAGGCTGGCGACCAAGCAGGAAAAATGGCGGCTGATGCCGAAGCTTTGGAGCATTATCGACGTGCTCTGGAAGCACATGCCCAAGCCTTTGGAAATCGCTGGGAGCCAGAACAAAAGGCTTTATTAGAGCGGAAAATGGGAGAAGCCCTATTTCGGCGTGGGCAAAACGAATTAGGGAGAGAATTCATGCTCCGGGCGCTGAATTATTTAGGCCGCCCTTACCCGCAAACCAGAAGGGGTATTTTCTTGGCTATTGGAAAAAATCTAATGCGCCAAGCTGGCTACCGTATATTTCCAAAACTCTTGCGCCTAAAGCAAAAAGATAAGCCAAGTTTAGCCCAAGAACTTTGCCAGATATATGCTACTATGGCTTGGATGGATTACTTTATGATTCCACCTTGTTTGCTTCTCGATTCTTTATTGATCTTAAATATTGCTGAGCAGCATGGTTTTGATGTTGAGCAAGTTTTAGCTTCAATGGGCGTGGGCTTAGCGTTCAACAACTTACCATCCCCATACTTGGCCTATTACTATCATAAACGGGCTGTTGCTCTGGCTGAAAAAATAAAAAAACCCCACGCTATCGGTCAAGCTTATTTCGGCTTAGCTTTGCATGAGCACCACGCCTTGGGAAATGCCCCAGCGGCCCTCGAGCATTATCATCGATCAGCAAAAGGGTACTGGGAAGCAGGGAACTTACGAAGTTGGGCCAGTGTAAAAATGGCCCAAAGTTTGCTGTGGATTCCCGAAAATATTTCCGAACGCTTCCACCTTTGTGAAGGTGTAATTAAAGTGAGCCAGGACGCTGGCGATCGACAAGCCTGGGGATGGGGATTATTCATGTTAGCTTCGACCCTCGACCAGTCCGGAGAATTAGAGGCCGCTATTACGAAAATGCTACAAGCTCTCGATTTAGTAAGGGGCGTTCCTGATTATCAAGTAATAACATACGCCAGTGCCATCCTGGCTCGCTGCTATTTGCGCCAGAGAGAAATCGCTAAGGCATTTTCTGCCCTCAACGAAGGATCAAATCTTATCCACCAACATCGCTTAAGAGGTTTTTCTTGCTTACCCAACTTTATCTATCAGGCCCAAGCTTATCTAATGTTGGCCGAAAAAACAAAAAAGGCAGAGGATCTGCAGAGGGCCTATAAGGCTATTATCTTCGCTGCCAAACAAAGTAAGTTTGCTCGGGTTTCTGAAATAACTATTTACCGCCTGCGGGGCACTTGGGAATGGCTGGCCGGCCATCCTAGCCGCGCTCGCCAATGGTGGGCGAGAAGCCTCGGCGTGGCTAATTTACTAAGTGCCCGCTACGAAGGAGGGCTAACAAAATTAGAAATAGGTAGATTATTAAAAGATAAAACTTATCTTGATCGCGCAAAAGAAACTTTTTCTAATTTAAATGCTCAATTTGACTTACAGCAAGCTCAGAAATATTTAAGTGAATTTGATCATAAGCCAAATTGATATGATGTTTTAAATTTATCCTTGAAAAGCAGCGAGAATTTTGCCAAAATCGATATCGAAAACATAATATTTTTGAGCAATACCCGTTCCCCATCCCCCATTAGAAACTGTGTCGCCATGGGGAGAAAGGGATGGAGGAAGGCCAGGGGCAAGCTGGATGCAGGCCAGGGGCAAGCATTCATTCAGAATCATTAGGCAGTGGCTCTTACATCGGTGCGGGCGGATTTAGAAGATTAATCATCTTGCTTAGTTTAACTATCCGCCTGCCCTTTGCGGAAAATCGTTGATCAATTTTAAACAACTTCTTCTCCTGCCGATGCTTCTTCATTCATGCCTGCCCCTGGCCTGCATCCGGCCCCCTCACCAAATGTTAGCTAATTATTAATTATTACACAGTCTCTTAGGTAAAGGCGTGGATTGAAGGGAAATTAACAATTTTATTTTGGGGATATGATAATAGATAAATTTTTCAAGCAGGGGTGAAGGATATGGAAAAGAAGATCAAGGTTTTGGTAGCTAAGCCGGGATTAGACGGCCATGACCGCGGTGCAAAAGTTATCGCGTATGGCCTACGAGACGCCGGCATGGAAGTAGTCTATACCGGTTTACGTCAGACTCCTGAACAGATAGCCAACGCCGCTATTCAAGAGGATGTTGATGTAGTAGGACTTTCCATCCTTTCGGGGGCCCATCTTAGCCTAACCCAAAGAGTCATCCAACAGTTGCGGGAAAAAGGCGGCGGGGACAAGATGGTCTTAGTAGGTGGCATCATACCACAGACAGATATTCCCAAGCTTAAAGAGATGGGTGTGGCTGAAGTATTCATCCCCGGCACCTCCATAAAAACGATTGCCGAATTTATTAAATCGAAGATCGGTAATTGTTGATTTCTCCGATCTTAGTGAATCAATTTCTGGCCTACTTTTGTATTTATTAATGGGAGCATAAAATAAATGGCATCTTGACGCGGGTTCGGCAAACCACAAGAGTTTGCTGCCCTGCGACAAATTAAAAAAAATCTCAAACGTAGGGCAAGGGCTTGCCCCTTGCCACATTTAGTTTCATTTCTTATGTTCAACTACGACACAGTCTCATTCGCGGAAGTCGATAAGACCATCCAATGGAGGAAGTTGAGAGTGATAACTGTAAATATTTAATTGCTCCAATTAATAATTTTGTATACATTAAAGATACCCGTTAAATTTAAAACTATATTTAAAAAAGGAAAATGCGCAATGGAAATAAAGGGGCCTCAGGATCTGGAAAAAGAGGTGATCAAAGCTGATCTGTGCACCCTTTGCGGGGCGTGTGTTGGTCTTTGTCCTTACTTTCGCGCCTATAAAGGTAAAGTCGTCCTCATGGACAATTGCAATCTTTCTCAAGGAAGATGTTACTCCTTTTGCCCCCGTACTTCTACTAACCTGCAAACTATTAACCAAGAGATTTTTCAAAATTCCTATCCCGCTGATGCTTTAGGCACTCACCAAGAGATATTAATAGCCCGCTCTCTTGATCAAAGAACTCTTTCCCTAACGCAGTACGGCGGCATTACTTCTACCTTAATTTTTTTAGCATTAAAGGAAGGAATGATTGATGGCGCTGTCCTAACGCGAAGAGGAAAGGACATTCTTTCTGAGGGAATTCTGGTCAAAAGGGAAGAAGAAGTTTTAACTTGTGCCGGTTCTAATTATATCGCCTCGCCCACCCTGCAAGCTCTGAACCAAGATGGGCAAGGTGGTCATAAGAACTTAGCCATTGTCGGTATTCCTTGCCAGATTTTAGCAGTTAGGAAAATGCAGTTAAGCCCTCTAAATAATAAAGAATTCTTAAAAAAACCGGCTTTAGTCATTGGCTTATTCTGCACCTGGGCCTTGTCTTACCGCGAATTTTTGGGGTTTCTTAAAAGTAGTTACCCCGTTTCGAAAATCGGCAAGATGGATATACCACCTCCGCCAGCAAATGTTCTGCAAATCGATTTTCCAGAAAAGAAAGAATCTATACCATTGGACTTGGTTCGCCCTTTCATTAGGCCGACCTGCCATGTCTGCCTTGATATGACCGCTGAATTTGCCGATTTATCTGTGGGCGCGGCTGAGGGCATTCCCGGGTGGAACACAGTAATTGTGCGCTCTGAACAAGGAAAGAAATTTCTGGAAGAGGCCCAACAAAGAAAAATAATTGAAATTGCTGATCTGCCCCAAGCAAATCTGGCCCATTTAAA
>CAZAGD010000121.1:0-4634 GCA_964484485.1 uncultured Syntrophaceae bacterium | reverse complement strand
AACACGGGCAGGGATTTTTCTTCCAGATAAGTACGCATTTTTTCATACGTCGATTTGTCGCCTGTAAAACTTATAAGAATTGCCTTCTGGGGATAGCGGGAAGTTAATTCTGGTAAAAAACTGTATTCTTCTATAGGTATATCAGGGGCGGCCAAAAGGATGGGGACAATAATATCGCTTTTATCTTCGCGCAAAAGAATTTCCAGCACAGCTTCATATGCTTTAACTCGCCCAAGGATAGGTGTTACGGCCGACATATCTACGGGATTGGATATTTTCACCCAAGAAGCACTAATTTCTCTTAATTTTCTTTCTGTCTCTGAGGAAAAGGCCATCATTTTTAATCCCGCAGTTTCACAAGCATCAGCAATAACCACTCCTAAAGCTCCAGAAGGAGCTAAGGCGCAAACATTTCTCCCCCTGGGTATTGGTTGAAAAGCAATATATTTGCCCACATTGATTAAATCTGCATACCTTTTTACTTGCAATAAGCCAGCCTGTTGGAAAGCGCCGGCGATAACTTTTTCATCACCAGCCAAAGAAGCAGTATGGGTAAAAGCTCTGGCAGCTCCGGCCTTCGTTTTTCCTCCTTTAAGGACGATTACCGGTTTCTTCTTGGTAACCTCTTTAGCCATCATTAAAAAACGGCGGGCATCTTTGAATCCCTCTACATACATTAATACGGCTTTGGTTTCGGGATCATCTCCCAAATATTCTAAAATGTCCGCATCATCCACATCTATTTTGTTGCCCAAGCCGGCAACTCGGGCCACGCCAAAATTCTCGGCCGTCAAAATCCATTTCATAGTATGGGTGGCAAAGTTTCCTGTTTGGGCAATGTAACTGATTGGGCCGCGCCGAATTTTCCCTAATGGGAAAAATGTGGTGGTTAGTTTGGCCGGCGTGCTGGTTATTCCACTGGTATTGGGCCCGATTATTCTCATACCCGCGCCCTTGGCGATTTTGAGAATCTGCTCCTGCAACTTTGCTCCGGCTTCGCCAACTTCAGCGTATCCCCCTGAGGAAATAACTACTGCAGGCACCTTTTTCTCCGCACATTCCCGCAATGGCTCAAGAGTCTTTTCGGCAGGAACGATAAAAACAGCTAAATCAATTTTTTCTTTTATTTCTTTTACTGAAGGGAAAGATTTAAACCCCATAATCTCCTCTTCCGTTGGATTTACGGGATAAATCTTCCCCCTAAATTCATTGGCCAGTAAATTCTTTAAAATCTCATTTCCAGCCTTTCCGGGAGTCTTAGAGGCCCCGATAATAGCTACACTTTCCGGTTCAAAAAAGTATTTTAGAGTATTTTTCTGCATAGCTTTTATTGCCCTTTCCCGCTCTTATCCTCATGGAGGCTGGGCCGTCACGTCATTACGAGGAAGCGTAGTGATGGAAGTAATCTCATAATTTACTCTAATTAAAGCGATGGCCACGCGCCCCCGCTGCAAGCGCGGGGGCGCTCGCTATGACGAGCAGGAGATGGCGCCAAAGCCTCATGGGAGAGAGGAATTGACGGGCGGCATGTAAGATTATAATCCCCCTAAGGTCGCATGCTGGGCCATCGCATCATAATTATAATCAGCTGGAGAACTTACTTTATATTGGTCAGGCAAAGTGACCGGCGGCTCACCTTTCACGGACTTAGCCAATTCAAAAGCCTGAATTACTTTTTCTTCTTCGCCTTCTAAAGCGAGCGCTACGGCGCCCTCCGAGCCCCCCACTCCTCCAGAGGCGATATGATAAGCCTTCACTCCGGCAAGAATGGCAAAAGCCTGAATCTCTGTAACCACCTTGCTTGTAGTTATGGGCATAATCCTTCCTGGCAAACCCATGCTCAATTTGAAATGGTAAATCCCCGAATGGAGAGCCGCTTCGTGAACGGAAGCGACCATTTTTTCCAAGCCTACGGGTTGAATAAGATGAGCTCCTCGCGGAGTCACTATTGGCCAACACATGCCAATCGTTCCTCCTTTCATCCCAGAGGCCCAAATTCCGGCATTGCCTTGTGGATCAATAGCATTAGCGCCTTTGATAAAAACATCATCCGGACCAAAATTAAGGATTTCCACGTTGGAGTCAGCGCCTTCGACCACTTTCCCATCCCTGATCACGTGCCAAGTGCAAGGCGGGGGGCCGGCATGAGAATTAGCAAAACCTCGAGCAATTAAGCCAACAGTCTGACCTGCTTTCGGCTCAATAGTCGTCTTTAACAACTCCTCAGTTACATAAGCGTTGGTAATTCCTCGGCCAATGATGATCATGCCTTTCTTCATGGCCTTCTGCACTTCTGGAAGAGCCACAGTTGCTTTGGCCAGCAGTCTCCTGGATTCCGCAGGATTGAGAATTACCAGCGCAGAGATTACTTTCGCTCCTGGTCTCGGTTCAGGAACTTTAACTTCGTAGAACATACCAACCTCCTCTTCTATTTTTATTTGAACATTTTTTCTTTTACCATATTCACTGCTAAGAAACAAATATTTTTCTGAAAATTTGGGTCGTCTATCACCTCGCCTTTCTCCGCCAATCTTCTCTTACCTTAACATCCCCTTTTCTCTCTTCTAAGTTATTAATCGGAGCAATTAAATATTTACAGTTATCACTCTTATCTTACTCCGTGGTCTGGCTTTATCGAGTTTTCCAAATGAAATTGGGTCGTAATTACACATAAGAAATAAAACTAAATGCGGCAAGGGACAAGCCTTTGCCCTACGTTTGAGGTTTTTTAAATTTCTCGTAGGGCAAGCCCTTGGGGCTTGCCGAACCACGCATTAAGATGTCGTTTATTTTATGCTCGCATTAATAACATCCCCTTTCCCACCTTTTATGGTAACACTTCCTTTTTCCTCCTCTTTAGTTAACACCTCTTTTTCCCCCCTCTTAATTTAAGAGGGGGAAAGGGGGAGTTACGGTAAGAGCGGGAAGAGGTAAAAGGGGGTTGGGAGGCATTAGATCCTTAAACTGCGGATTAAATTCGACAAGGAACAAGCTCTTATCCTACGAGCCATTTGGATAAATTCTTATTATCCTGCGTGGGGGTAAATCATTTTGGCTTGCTTTTTTACGGCAATGGATAAACCATTGCTCTCTTTAAAAAAGAGGAGAAAATGGTTTGATAGAAATGAGCAGAAAAAAGGGGAATTGGTAAATTAGAAAAGATGGAAATGAAAGAGAAGAAATAAGTGGGAAAATGGCTGACCCCTTCTACTTATATTTTTCCAAATTATTATCTTTCAGTTCCCTCTTCATAGGGAGTCAGAGTGAATCTTCAATATAAATTATCAAAATTTTTAAAGTTGCAAAAGGGGAAAAGGCAATTTTTTCGAAAATATGTTTTTTGAAAAAATCTTTTAAGCTTTTGCGAAACATTACTCTATTCAAAAAAATCGCCTTAAAAGTTTCCTCAATTTCATCCCCTACCAGATATCCCGGCAATAATTTTTAAATTCGCAATCGGCACATTTTGCTCTTTGGGAGGGTGGATCAGGAAATATTTCTTTAACTATCATTGTTTTTATTTCTTCAATCGTTACAAGGCATTCATCTTTCAATTTTCTTGTCATCTCATAAATAACTGCATCCTGTTGGGGAATCAAATAAACAAAACCCTTTTGAACAGTCTTTTGTTGGGAATCCTCAATAAGTAAAGCATAACCGACCAATTGGTAGAGATGATTCTTATAAGGCCTTCCTTTGGTATATTTAAAATCCACAGGATAAATTTCTACTTCAGTTTCTATAATCATGTCGAGTTTGCCAGATAAGCCTAATCTTTTTGAAGCCAACCAAACATTAAATTTTCTTTCTCCTTTTTCCAATCCATATTTCTTAAGCTTTCTGCGAGATTCGAGTCTTTCTATTTCCTCCTGGATTGCTCTTCCTTTTTCCATCTTATAGGTTATTTTTCGCTCCACAGGAAGAACATATTCGTAAAAAACCACTCGTGGGCAATAATAATACTGTTTCAAATCGCTAATCCGAATGTCCATTTTTCCCATTACTTATTTCATTAAAATTTATAAATTCTCGATACTCACGAAAATCTTTATCGCAAACTGGCTGAATTAGGATTTTTCCATTAGTTTCTTCAAGGATATCCCTCATTTTAATCGCCAGCTCTTCTCTTTTATTCTTTGATAAATAGCCGATAAAACCGCTGAATTGAATACGTTCCAATCCATAATTTTTGCAAACTGAGCTAATCTTATTCCGTATTTTATTTTCTTCAATATCGTAAAGGGGAATATCGGGGTCAAACCTTTAAACTTTAATTGAGACATTTACTCTTAAGTTCTTCAATATCTGCTTTAAGATGGTTTGTTTTTGTTCCACTTCGTAGGTGGAAACGAGGGCTTCCTATACAATACCTCAAGCAAGCCCTTAGCTAAGTGAATGGCTTTTTTTGCTTCTTCCTCAGAGAGCCATTCCAAACCATACTCCGCTTTAGCATAAAGGGCAAAAAGATCTTGGAAGTCCTTCTTCAGATCACCTCCAAAATACTTCTCAATTAAAGGAAGAAGCACGACTACTTTACTCGAATAACCTTCTCCTCTCATCGCCAAAGCAGCTTGCACAGCGTGTTTGGCAGCTATGAAACATAAATCACCAATGCCCGAAAACATTCCTCGGGC
>CAZAGD010000120.1:0-25579 GCA_964484485.1 uncultured Syntrophaceae bacterium | reverse complement strand
GGGAATGCCGATACTCCCTACCTTTTTTAGCCCGAGAATGGGATTAGCAATTCCCAAGGAGGTGGACTCACTAAGGCCATACCCTTCCGTAAAAAATATGCCCATGTCTTTGACTTGTTCAATTAGTTCTACAGGCATGGGCGCAGCTCCAGAATTCAAGAGGCCTAATTTTCGTGCCAAATCAAGTTCTGGAGCTTTCGGATGATTGATAAGGGCATTGATCATGGTCGGCACGGTAGGGAAAAAAGTGATTTCCTTAAAGTTTGCCAAGAGAGTCATCAGCTCATCAATTTGAAAACGGGGAACTAGCATCTGGGTAGCGCAATTAAATATGGCCCAATTCAAGACGACAATATTTCCGTAAACATGGAAAAGAGGCAAGACGGCCAAGACAGAACGTCTTTCCGGAGAGGTATATTGCATAGTGGGATTTCCCCATTGGGAACACTGCAAAGTAGCTGCTACCACATTAGCATGGGTAAGAATAGCCCCTTTGGGTATTCCCGTAGTTCCGCCGGTGAATTGAATAAGGGCAGGTTCTTCAGGCTTTATCTCCAGTTTAGGTTGTTTGCTGCTCAGTGAATTTTCAATCAGCGTGGAAAAATGATGCCAATTTTTTTCCAATTCTAAGCTTTCCGCAGTACTTTGACCGAAGCCCTTAATATAGTCTGTAATTTTAGTAACGATTACACGGGGGATGGGGACTTCTCGATAAAAATTACGCACAGTTGAGAGAACTATATCGAAAGTAATTAAAGTAGTAAATTCCGTGTTATTAGCAATCATTTTCAGCTCTTCAGTGGTGTACATAGGATTGAGATTTACTACAATCCCTCCTAACATAAGGACCGCATAGTAGGCAATAATATACTGGGGGCAAGTAGGTAGGTGAATACCTACGCGTTCCCCTTTTTTTATTCCCAAAGCACCTAAAGCATTGGCTAAACGCAGAACTTGCTCCCGCAATTGCCAGAAGGTCATTTCTGTTCCGTAAAAATTTGACGCGGGTTTATCAGGATAGGAATTAGCTGGAATTTGCAGAAGGTCTGGTATCGTTATACGTGGATAACGCAAAGTTAAAGGGACATTATAGTCGTAATGACGATGCCACGGTTTTGTTTCCATTGTTTTAGCCTCCTTAAAGGTTTTAATTATTTAAGGTGGTTTAATTTATCCCCTGCTTTAATTAGGCCTCTCGGTGGAGAAGCTGTTTTATAATTAGTCATGCCTGCCAAGCTTTTCTCAGCAATTTTTAGGAGGAACAAGCATTTAGGTTTTAAAAAGATCCATAATTTCGAGGAACTGTATTCCTCTGGCGCAGGAATAACTTCATTTTTCACATTACGATTAAGTCTCAGGGAGAAGCCAGAAATAGACTTTAAGAAATTGTTCCTGAAAAGAATAAATTCTCTAAAGAGTAATACTAAATGCTACATAACAAAGTCAAGAAAAATATTCATGAATAATTTCATCTTGACAAGCTTTCCCATATTCGTTATTACTGGGAAAAAGTTTAAATATAGGTTGGGGATTTTTTGAAGATTAGAGAACTTGTTAAATTAACGAAGATAAGAAAAGAAACAATTCATTTTTATATAAAAGAGGGTCTCCTTCCCAAGCCTCTCAAAAAAGGAAGGAATGTCGCCGAATACAATGAGAGTTATGTGGAACGTCTACTTTTGATTAAGGAACTTCAGGATAATTATTTTCTTCCTCTAAATATTATTAAGAATATAATAAAAAACCTGAAAAAATCCCCAGAGCAAAACTCTTTTTTAGCGATCCGCCGGGAATATTTTCGGCCAATTGATCAATTTCTCCCTCAGGAAGTAGTGGGTGAGGAAGCTTTCCGCAAAGAAACTGGTTTGGGCAGAAGATGGTTAACCAAAATGGAGGAATGGGGCATCATAACTCCGGAAGAAAAAAATGGCCAGAAAGTTTACTCTCAAGATGATATTACATTAGGCAAGCTCATTGTGGAAATGGACAATGTAGGTATCGGGGTTCGAGATGGTTTTAACCCGCAGGCGCTGAAAGTTTATCGAGACATGTTCCGCGACATTGTCGTCCTTTCTCATAAATACTATATGGAAGCTGTCCTGGAGAGACTTACTCCAGAGGAATTTTCCCAAAGAATGATCAAAGGGAGAGAGTTAATGAGTACTTTTTTTTACCACCTTTATCGCAAACTTTCGCGCCAAGAATATAAAAAAATTCTAGCATTAATGGAGGAGGAGGTGAGCAGATTAAAAAAGGAAGAAAAGAGTATTCCAGAAGAAAATAAATTTATAAAAGGAGGGGCAGATGAGAACTAAGGAACAATATATCGCCGGGTTGCGCAAAATGCGCAGAAACATTTATGTCAATGGTCAGAAAATAGACCGCGACGATGAGTTGCAAATGCCGACGATTAACACTATAGGGCTTACTTTCGATTACGCCGCCGATCCGCAGTACGCAGATTTATGCACGGCTACTTCCCACTTGACTGGAGAAAAGATTAACCGCTTTTGCCATATTCATCACAGCAAAGAAGATTTGCATAAAAAACAGGATATGACGCGCCTCCTTTGCCAGGTAGCTGGAGGTTGTATTCAACGTTGTATGGGCATAGATGCAGCTAACGCCCTTTATGCGGTGACCTATGAGGCGGATAAACAAAATAATGGGGCTACGGAATATCATAAAAATTTCCTAAAATGGTTGACCCGTTTTCAAAAAGAAGATTTGGTAGGATGCTGTGCCCAGACCGATGTCAAAGGAGATCGCCTGAAGCGCCCAAGTCAACAAAAAGACCCCGACGTTTATGTGCATGTAGTGGAAAAAAGAAGTGATGGCATCGTTGTGCGCGGATCAAAGGTCCATAACTCCGAAGCTTCTGTGGCTGATGAAATTTTGGTCGTACCCACGCGGGCTCTTTTACCCGAAGAGAAAGATTGGGCAGTAGCTTTTGCTGTTCCTGGTGATTGGGAAGGAGTGAAACAGGTAGTTACGGTGCATAATTTACGGGAAAGGCAGTTCTTCAAAAGAGGATTTACCCCAGGGGCCACAGATTCTTACACGATCTTTGATAATGCTTTTATTCCTTGGGAACGTGTCTTCCTGTGTGGAGAGACAGTTCATGGGGGGATCTTGGCTCTCCTCTTTGCCCTATTTCATCGCCATAGTTATTCTGGATGTAAACCGGCCTTGGGGGATTTGATGTTGGGAACAGTAGCCCTGGCTGCGGAATACAACGGGATTGCCCGAGCTGCTCATGTCCGAGATAAATTAGCGGAAATAATTAGAGTGGCAGAATTGGGGTATGCCGCCGGATTTACGGCTTCTGAATTAGGAAAGCCGGAAGTTTATATACCAGGTATAGGCTTCCGTCCTTATGGTCCAGGGAACTACATTCCCCACTCAATTTATGCGAATGTGGGGCGTTGTTTGACTGGGGAGGCCGTTTTTCGGGAAGCGGAAATTCTTTGTGATGTTTCGGGAGGCATCCCAGCAACTTTTCCCTATGAGGGTGATTTTATGAATCCAGAGACTAGAGATTTGCTTTATAAATATATCACCCGCAATCCCGATGTGCATCCCCAAGATGCGGCTAAGTTATGGATGTATATTGGAGATTTACTTTGTTCGGCCACGGGGGGAATTCATTTATTTGGCGCCTATCATGGTGGTGGGTCCCCCATTATGGAGAATATTGCGATTACTTCTCAATATGATATAGAGGCGCGTAAAAAGTTAGTTAAGAAAATTGCGGGCATTGAGGATCGGAAAGTTAATCCAGAAGAGCCAAAGCAATGAGTTGGCATTAAAACCGGGCAAATTTTCCGGATTACTTAAAATAAAAAGGAGGATTTTGAAATGCGTGAAGTTGTGATTGCTGGCTATTTAAGAACTGCCCAGTCCCGTTCGCGGCCCAATGACCCCCCGCGGGATTGGTTTTATAAAGTGCGCTCGGATGATCTCTTAGCTAAATTGCTTCCTGAGCTAATTAAACGCACTGGCCTTAAAGCAGAGGAGATAGATGATTTCATTGTTGGTTCGGCATTGGGGGTGAGTGAGCAATGGAGTTATGGGGGGCGTTTTCCCATATTTTTAGCTAATTTACCTTATACTATCTCGGCCAAATTTGTGGATCAGCAATGCGGGTCAGCTATGGCTGGTGTTCATATAGGTTTTATGGAAATTGCCCTGGGATTTGCGGATATAGTAATGGTAGGCGGTATGGAGCATATGACCCGAGTGCCCATGGGAGCCTTAGCTCGTCCTGATGGACCAATATCACCAAATCCCCGTCTTTTTACCGAGGCTGCTTATAAGCACTGGGACATGATGACGACCATGAATATGGGTTTAACAGCGGAGAAGCTTTTTGCGATGAGTGGTTTGACCAAGGAAGATATGGATCGTTGGGGAGTCCGCTCTCATCAGCTGGCTTATAAAGCTCTACAAGAAGGTTTCTTCAAGGATGAGATCTTACCCATAGAGGCCGAGCAGGGAGATGGGAAGATGATGGTCGTCGACCGGGATCAGGCTATTCGGGGTGATACGAATCTTGAACAGATGAAAGAATTAAAACCAGCCTACAAGCCTGATGGGTTCATTACGGCCGGAAATTCCTCCCCATTAAATGCCGCCGCCACTTCCATGATCCTTATGGCCAAAGATGTGGCCCAGAAGAAAGGCATTGTGCCCATGGCGACAATTCGCTCTATCGGTTTTGCCGGAGTTGATCCCACAGTTATGGGCATGGGACCTGTGCCCGCCAGTAAGAAAGCATTACGTGCTGCCGGCCTGGAGGTGCAAGATATTGACTACTGGGAGATAAACGAGGCCTTCGCCATCGTTCCTCTTTATTGTATTAAAGAGTTAGGGATAGACCCCGACCGCGTTAACGTCATGGGAGGTGGTCTAGCCATTGGTCATCCTTTGGGGGCAACGGGTATTCGTTTAGTAGGTACTTTAGCCCGCATTTTGAAACTCAAAGGTGGACGTTACGGATTGGCTAATGCTTGTGTAGGCGGCGGCCAGGGCGTAGCCACGATTATTGAAAGGGAGGAAAAATAAACTAGACCAAATTGGAGAAAGGAGGGGAAAAATGACGGTAGATGATATCAAAAAGATTTGTGTGGTCGGTGCGGGAAATATGGGGCATCAGATTTCTCTTCTCTGTGCGATCCATGGTTACCAGACGGTCTGTACGGATGTAGTACCCGAGATCTTGCAGAAGGCGCAGAAATTTGCGGATACCTATCTTCCTGGCCGGGTCGAAAAAGGAAAGATGACTAAAGAAGCCGCGGAGAAAGCGCGGCAGAATATTTCCTTCACCTTGGATTTAAAAGAGGCGGCTAAGGATGCCGATTTTGTGATCGAGGCGGTGGTGGAGATTTTGGAGGTAAAGAGAAAAGTATTCGCCGAATTAGATAAACTCACTCCTCCCCATGCTATCTTGGCCACGAATAGTTCCTATTTAGTAAGTTCTCGAATAGCTGATGCCACTAAGCGTCCAGAGAAAGTAGTGAACATGCATTTCTTTAATCCGGCTTTAGTGATGAAGCTGTTAGAAGTGGTTAAAGGTCCGCATGTTTCTGAGGAAACGGCCAAAGTAACCATGGATTTGGCCGAGAAATTAGAGAAGATTCCTGTTTTGCTCAAAAAAGAGGTAGAAGGTTTTCTGCTCAACCGGATTTTCCGGGCGATTACTCGGGAGGCTTTGTGGATGTTAGAGATGGGCATTGCCAGTGCGGAAGATATAGATAAGGCCTGTGTGCATGGGGCTGGGCATCCTATGGGGCCCTTCCGGCTAATGGATTTAACGGGCATTGATCTTAATTATATTAGGTCCATGGAGCGTTTCCGGGAAACAGGAGATTGGGCAGACTTACCCGCCCCGAGCGTGGTGGAAAGATATATCAAAGGTCATTATGGGGAGAAAGCAGGTAAAGGTTGGTATGATTACCCATTAAAAAAGTAGTTTGAAGGAGGTTCAAGAAATGAATTTTTCATTGTCAGGCAAAATAGCTTTAGTAACGGGAGCCAGTCGCGGTATTGGCAAGGCCGCGGCGATTGGCTTAGCTCAAGCGGGGGCAGATGTAGCGATAGCCAGTCGGAAGCTCCCCGATCTGGAGAAGACGGCGGAAGAAATAAGGAAATTGGGTAAAAAATGTCTACCGGTGGCCGCCCATGTGGGCCGGATGGAGGAAATTCAGAATTTAGTAAAGAAAGTGGTCGAAGAATTCGGGCGCATAGATATTTTAGTAAATAATGCCGCCACCAATCCCACCATGGCTTCGGCTCTGGATGTGGATGAGCGGGCTTGGGATGCGATTATGAATTTGAATCTTAAGGGCCTATTTTTCCTGAGCCAAGCCGTGGCCCGGGTGATGAAAGAAAAAGGGGGAGGAAGAATCATCAATGTCTCCTCTATCGCCGGCATATCCCCTGATTTACTGCCCGTTTATTCTATAAGCAAGGCCGGGGTGATCATGGCCACTAAAGTGATGGCCCAACAGTGGGCCCAATATAATATTCGAGTGAATGCCATAGCTCCTGGCCTGACTAAAACCCGCTTTAGTGAGGCCTTATGGAGCAACCCAGATATTTTAAGAATGGCCGTGAGTAAAGCCCCTATGGGCAGAATAGCTGAACCAGAAGAGATGGTCGGAGCTATAATCTTTTTGGCCTCCGATGCGGCCAGCTATATTACCGGACAAGTTTTAGCTATAGATGGGGGAACGACTATATAATAAATTAAACTGATCGGACCCGGTTTTCTCTTTTAACCGGGTCCCCCTTGGGCATTAAAAATATTTTTTTCCCTTTTCTTTGCCTCATCCATAAAAGAAACTTTCAAGTACTCGGCAATAAGCTGATTAGTAATCCTTATCTATCTTATCCGGGCAGATTTTAAAAATTTCCCAAAAAATGAAATCTAATCAATGCTCAGTAGGTAATGCCTCACGGAAGCGTAGAGACTTTTAATTTTAAAAAGGCAAGTCCTCACCCCACCCTTATTGGTAAGTATCTTTTCAGAGACTTCTTCAGCCCATCCGCCCGTACTATAGGGTAGTTTAATATCTCCCTTTTCAGAGATCTTATAAAAAATAGTTGACAAGTATTCTTCTAATCTAATATTAAATAATACACCTGGGTTGCAATTTATTCCGAAAAAAAGAGGAACATTTTGGAAAATAATCCTGTTTCCCAAATTTCTTTCCGCTTGCCAGTGGAAGAGGAATTAATCGAAAGGGTCTCTTGGCTCATTCGTTTACGGTGGTTTGCCGCAGCTGGAGTAATAGCTACGACTTTAATAGTAGCCGACCTATTAAAATTGCCCATCGAACAAGGAAAGCTTATCCTTGTAGGGGTGTTGATAGCCGCCTATAATTTTTTCTTTTGGCAGCGGCACAAGACGCTAAAGAGTGTTCCCGGCGCCAGAGTAAAACAGTTCAGCGATTTTGCCAGCCTGCAGTTTTTTGTTGACTGGCTAGCTCTGACTATTCTGGTTCATTTTTCCGGAGGAATCGAAAGCCCCGTAATATTTTATTTTATTTTTCACGCCATCATCGCCAGCATTCTCGTGCCTCCCCGCACTTGCTATTTTCATGCTACCGTGGGCGTTCTCTTAGTCGGGACATTAGCTTTATTGGAATTTTATGAGGTCATTCCTCACGTGGCCCTGCCCGGGTTTCTGCTTGCCCATTACCAACAGCCTATTTATGTTTTAGGGACTTTCCTTTTCTTCGCCAGTGCCATTTATGTTTCCATTTATTTAGCCACTTCCATTACCAGGCGTTTATGGTCCCGGACGCGCGAATTGGCCCGGTTAAAAGAGAAGTTGGAAAACGCTTATTATAAAACGAAAACGCTCTATGATATTGCTCGGGCAGTAACTTCGACCCTCAACTTTAGAGAAGTCTTGAACACGATTGTGCAGCAAGCTACGAAAGCCATGAATGCCAAAGCTTGTTCTATTCGTCTTTTGGATCAGGAAAAACGGCAGCTTTGGATAGGCGCAGCCTATGGATTAAGCCAAGAATATTTGAGCAAAGGGGTGGTTGACTTAGATAAAAGTTTAGTAGATCGAGGAGCATTGCGGGGTAAGCCGGTCTCTGTTTTAGATGTTACTAAAGATCCTGGTTTCCAGTATCCCGAAGAAGCGAAGAAGGAAGGAATTCGTTCAGTCCTTTGTGTTCCGCTGATGGTGCGGGAACAGCCCATTGGAGTACTTAGGCTATACACGGGAGAAATTCACCGCTTCACTGAGGAAGAAATTGAATTTCTATCGGCCTTGGCTAGCCAAGGGGCAGTGGCTATTGAAAATGCCCGCACTTATCAACGTCTGGAAGAGCTGGAACAGGCTAAATCAGAATTTGTATTCACCGTGGCGCATGAATTAAAGGCGCCGGTGGCCGCCATTCAATCTATTTTGCGGGTGCTTTTAGAAGGGTACGCTGGGGAAATTTATGAAAAACAAAAAGAACTAATTGCCCGCGCTGAAAAAAGGCTGATAAGTCTGCAAAGCTTAATTCGCGATCTTTTGGCCTTGGGAGCTTTGAAAGGTGCCCTCCCCGAATTGAAAAAGACGGAGGTAATCTTAAACGGTGTCATTAAGCGCATCGTAGAAACGGTAACTCCTGAAGCAGAAGAGAAGAAAATCACCATGGAGCTTGAACTGCCGGAGAAGTTAGTGACTATTAAAGGAAACGAAGAAGATTTCGAGCGGTTGATCAGCAATTTACTTGAGAACGCCGTAAAATATACGCCCCCCCAGGGAAAGGTTCAACTCCAGCTGACCCTCGGCGATCATGAACTGCAAATTATGGTCAGCGATAACGGCATCGGCATTCCCCCCGAGGCTTTACCGCGCATCTTTGATGAGTTTTTTCGGGCTAAAAATGCGAAAGAGATGGGCCAGGAGGGCACGGGATTAGGTCTATCCTTAGTCAAACATATAGTGGAACGTTATGGAGGAAAGATCGAGGTAAATAGTAAGTTGGGTGAAGGGAGTACTTTCAAAGTGTTTTTGCCTATAGAATAAAAAACCAATTACCCAAATATGAGTGAGATCATAGGCAGAAGAAGAAGTATAAATTATATTGAATATAAAATATCTCGCCTAAGGGTTGCCCATGAAAATTATCCTCAACGAAGAAGCTCTTAAGTGGGCCAAGGAAATAAGTGAAATGATTGAACAGAATATTGCTGGCTGTTATCAGTGCGGAAAATGCACGGCCGGCTGTCCTTTGGCCTTTGCCATGGAAATACCACCCCATGAAATAATTCGTTTAGTCCAACTGGGGCGTAGGGAAGAAGCTCTTAATTCCCATACCATCTGGCTTTGTGCCTCCTGTCAGACTTGTACCTCGCGATGTCCGAAGAATATAGACATAGCTGGCGTTATGGATGCGCTGCGCGTCCTGGCTTACCGCCAGGGGCAGACAAGAACTGAAAAGGAAATTGCTCTTTTCCATAAACTCTTCTTAGATACGGTAGAGCGTTACGGCAGGATCAACGATCTGCAATTTATGGGCAGATATAATTTGCAGACTTGGCGTCCCTGGCGCGATTTCTGGCTGGGGCAAAAATTATTTCGTAAGGGAAAGCTGAGATTAACTACTCCGCCTATAAAATCCCTGCCGGAATTTCAGGAGCTGATGAAGAATTATCGGGGAGGCGAGGAGGAAGGATGAAATTTGCGTATTACCCGGGGTGTTCACTCCACTCCACGGCCAGCGATTATGCCCAATCAATCGCCGCCGTATTTAACTGTTTGCACATCGAGCTGGAAGAGATAAAAGACTGGACATGTTGCGGAGCCTCCTCAGCTCATGTCGTTAACCCTTTTTTGTCAGTCCTCATGCCGGCCAAAGATATTTGGCAGGCCCAAAGAATGGGCTTAGATATCATGGCTCCTTGTGCGGCATGTTATAATCGCTTGCGCCTGGCGGCCTATAAGCTTAAAGAGAATGAAAAGTTACGCCGCAGAGTGGCCCAGATTTTGAAAGTTGATGGGCTGATAAAAGTTAAAGTTCGACACATTTCCGATGTGGTTATAAATGAATATGGCTTAGAGCAAATCTCTCGCCATTTAGTTAAAGACTTAAAAGGATTGCCTATCGTCTGTTACTATGGTTGTCTGTCTGCCCGCCCCCAGAAAATTGTGGCTTTCGATGATCCTGTAGATCCCCAATACCTCGATCACCTCGTAAATACTCTGGGCGGAAAATCCTTGGCCTGGCCTTTGAAGACCGAATGCTGCGGTGGTTCTTTTTCCATTTCCAAAAAAGAAATGGTTCTTAAATTGAGTTATGAACTTCTTAGCTGGGCTAAAGATCAAGGGGCAGAAGCAGTGGTGGTAGACTGTCCCCTTTGTCAGTTTAATTTGGATTCTCGGCAAGGGGAGATAGAAAGAATTTATGGCCGCATTTTTTCTCTCCCCATATTTTATTTCACTCAGCTCTTAGGCCTAGGCCTAGGCCTGGGGAGTAAAGAATTAGGTTTAGAGAAAATGAATGTCAGTCCCTTTCCCTTATTGGAAAAGAGAAACATTTTAGAGAGATAGATTAAAAATTTAAGGAAGATAAATATGGCACGCATTGGCGTTTTTGTTTGTCATTGCGGGACGAACATTGCCGGGACAGTAGACGTAAAGTATGTGGCCGAAGAAGTGGCCAAAGAGAAGGGTGTGCTTATTTCCCGGGATTATAAATACATGTGCTCTGCTCCTGGGCAAAACATTATTAAAGATTATATCAGTCTTTATAAGTTAGATCGGGTAGTCGTAGCTGCTTGTTCTCCTCTACTCCACGAGCGGACTTTTCAGAACACGGTAAAAGAAGTAGGTTTAAACCCTTATCTAATGGAAATGGCCAATATCCGGGAGCAATGCTCCTGGGTGCATAAGGATCGAGTGGAGGCGACGCAAAAGGCTATAGAGTTGATTAAAATGGCCATCGCCAAAGTGCGCATGAATGAACCTTTGTATCCCAAACGCGTACCCATTGAGCGAAAAGCCCTGGTCATTGGAGGAGGGATATCTGGTATTCAAGCGGCTTTGGATATAGCTATGGTGGGTCATCCGGTTATTTTAGTAGAAAGATCGCCTTCAATTGGGGGGCGGATGGCGCAGTTTGATAAAACATTTCCAACTCTGGACTGTGCCGCTTGTATCTTAACTCCGAAGATGGTGGATGTACGCAGTCACCCCTTAATCCGCATTCTTACTTATGCGGAAGTGGAGAGCATCCAGGGATATGTGGGCAATTTTGAAGTAAAGATTCGGCAAAAGGCGCGTTCCGTGGACATGTCCAAATGCACTGGCTGCGGAGAATGTTTGCAGAAATGTCCGGTCAGGGTAGAAAGCGAGTTTGATCTGGGCTTGGGCAAAAGGAGAGCTATATATATTCCTTTCCCCCAAGCAGTCCCTAATGTGCCGGTTATAGATCGAGAGCATTGTCGATATTTCACCCAAGGGAAATGCAAGGTGTGTCAACGCGTGTGCCCAGGGGAGGCTATCGATTATGAGCAAGAGGATCAGATTATCACGGAAAAAGTGGGCGCTATTGTCGTCGCTACTGGGTTTGACTTATCGGAACCAACAGAATATAGCGAATACGGGGGAGGCCGCTATAAGGATGTAATCAGCGGTTTACAGTTTGAAAGAATGATCAATGCCGCTGGCCCCACGGAAGGACATTTAAAAAGACCTTCGGATGGACGCGAGCCTAAGACCATAGTTTTTATTCAGTGCGTGGGTTCGCGCGACGAAAGCTTAGGGCGTCCTTATTGTTCGAAGATTTGTTGTATGTATACAGCCAAACATGCCCTCTTGACCAAAGAGCATAATCCTGATGCCCAAGTATATGTTTTTTATATCGATATCAGAGCAGCCGGAAAGAATTATGAGGAATTCGTGCGCCGGGCGATTGAGCAATATGGAGCCGTTTATTTACGAGGTAGAGTTTCCCGGATTTTAGAGAAAGATGGGAAACTTATTGTGCGTGGCGCGGACACTCTGGCCCATGGCCAAGTAGAAATTGAGGCGGATATGGTGGTTTTAGCCACGGCCTTGGTCGCCCGCAAAGATGCTGTCCATTTAGCGCAGATGTTAGGTATCCCCTATGACCAAAACCATTTTTTCACCGAGTTACATCCCAAATTAGCTCCGGTGGAAAATGTAACCTCGGGTATTTATCTCACCGGAGCTTGTCAAGCCCCTAAAGATATCCCCGACTCCGTGGCTTCGGCCAGTGGTGCCTCGGTTAAGGTTTGTGCGCTATTTGCCACCGAAGAGTTAATTGCTGATCCGATAACGGCGCAATTGAATCCTGCCCTCTGTTCTTTCTGCAAAGTATGTCAAGAAATTTGTCCATTTGGGGCTATTAAAGAAGAAGAAGTAACTAAACCGGATGGCCAAGTGGTAAAACAAATGCGGGTAATTGAGGGCGTATGCCACGGCTGCGGTCTCTGTGTTTCTTCCTGTCGTCCAGGAGCCCTAACTCTCAAGGGTTTCACTGATCAACAAATTGTCGCCGAGATAAATGCCTTGGCCAGTTCGTTTTAAGGAGGGAAGAAAAAATAATTATGACCGAAAATGCCCAGAAAGGAAAAACTTGGGAACCGAAGGTTTTGGCTTTCCTTTGTCGCTGGTGCAGCTATGCTGGTGCTGATCTGACCGGCTCCTCGCGCCTAAATTATCCAGCAAACGTGCGTATTTTACGCGTGCCCTGCTCTGGAAGAGTTGACCCACTCTTTATCCTCAAGGCCCTGCGCAGCGGCTTGGATGGGGTTTTGGTCTCCGGATGCCATCCTGGAGATTGCCATTATACAGCCGGCAATTATCATGCCCGTCGCAAGTTTATCATCCTTTCTCGACTTTTGGAATATGTGGGCCTTGATCCCCGCCGGGTGCAGTTTTCTTGGGTTTCGGCCGCGGAAGGAGATAAGTTTGCTCAGGTAGTCCGGGAAGTAGTCACCGATGTTAAAGAACTCGGACCTAACGATCTCTTTCGAATTCCAGAATTTGCCCCCGAATGAAAGCTAAGATAAGAGGAAGATGGGTATGGCCAATCAAGTAGTCGAGAACCTAAGCGATTTAATTAGCTTGCTAACTGACCTATTCCGCAACGGAGGCCTAACTTCTTTTTTGGGGTACCAAAAAGGCACCGTAAAATTTAAGTCCTCCCCCTTGATTGCTTCCCGGGCCGAAGATTTAGCAGCGCTTAATCTGGATGATTTCCTCCACTACAATTTGACTTTCTATTTAAAAGAGATTAAAGGGAAAGTAGGCCTTTTAGTGAAAGGATGCGATAGCCGATCTTTGATTTCCTTGATCAAAGAAGGGCAAATCCAGAAGGAAGATTTGTACATTATTGGTATCCCTTGCCCCGGGCAGATAGATGTAAAAAAGATAGCTTTATCGATAGGATGTGATCTTGAAGATTTAGAAGAAATAACGCGCTCAGAGGAAGACGGGGTATTAGTCCGCTTTCGGCAGCAAGTGCAGAGGCTTACTAAAGAACAAGCTCTTTTAGATAAATGTCTGGCTTGTTTTTATCCCAAACCTTTGCTTTACGACGTCCTCCTCCAAGGAGACTATCTGCCCCCCGTGCCCCCTAAGCTTCGTGGAGAAGATGAAACAGCGCGAAAGAGTGCTGCTGAAAAGTGGGCTTATTGGTCAGCTCAGTTTGCCCGTTGCCTCCGCTGTTATGCTTGTCGAAATATTTGCCCGGCCTGTTTTTGCCCGCGTTGCGTGGCAGAAGAGAATATGCCCGAGTGGATTTCACCGGTGCCCACTCCAGGAGATAATTTTGTATTCCATCTCATGCGTTTAATGCACGTAGCAGGTACTTGTACTTCTTGTGGCGAATGCGAGCGCGTTTGTCCAGTGGAAATTCCTTTAATGAAACTCAATGAAAAAATGGCGGCAGATCTTAAAGAACTGTTCGCCTTTGAACCAGGGGTAGACTTGGAAAAACCGCTTCCTTTCCGCACTTATCGCCAGGAAGACCCCAATGAATTTATTAAGTAAAGGTTGCCAATGTTTTTTAAAATTAATCAAGGAAAATTTAAGGAATGGTTGCTAGCTTTAAAAAACCAAGGAGAAGTCTATATCCCCACGAAAGAAAATAACCTTTGGGTATACGCGCCTCTGGAACGTCAGGAGTGGCCAGCTTATTTTTTGAATACGCGTATTCCCGTAAAAAATTTATTTTTCCCCAATCGCCAGGCGCTTTTGAGTTGGAAATATGAGCCAGGATCTATGGGAATGAATTCTTTCGTTCCAGAGGGGAAAAAACGCCTAATAATTGGCCTGCGCCCGTGCGATTCCCGCAGTCTCCAGCTCCTCAAATCGGTTTTTGCTGGAGAATACGCCGATATATTCTATCTAAAAAACTTAGACCGAACGGTCTTGATCGGGTTAGCCTGTTCCCAAATTTGCCCTGGCTCTTTCTGTAGAGAGATGCAGGTTGATCCTCAAGACTCGGCGGATAATGATATTTTTTTAAGAGCGACACCAGAAGGATTTGTAGCTAAGGTAATTACGGAGCGGGGTAAAGCTTTGTTGGCCCAAGGCTTTTTTGGAGAAGCAGAGGAAAACGATTGGGCTACTGCTGCCCAAGAGATGCCCGGGAGAGATGCCCTCTTTGATTTGGAAATAGTTAAAGCAAACATAAATTCTTTCTTTGCCCAGGAAGAATTCTGGCAGAAAGTTTCGACTAAGTGTTTAAATTGCGGTATCTGCACTTATCTTTGTCCCACATGCCATTGTTTTGATATTTGTGATTTAAGAACGCCGGAGAAAGGGGTGCGCTTCCGTTGTTATGATAGCTGTGCTTTTCCTAATTTTACAAAGATGGCCGTGCATAATCCACGCGCCGAAAAGTGGCGCCGCTATCGCCAAAGAGTAAGCCATAAATTTAATTTCTTTTTCCAAAATTTTCAAGCCATAGCCTGTGTAGGTTGTGGCCGATGTGTTAATTTCTGTCCCGTAAATTTAGATTTGCGGGAAATACTCAAAGCCATCCACTGAAGAGAAAGGGAGCAAGGTGGAAGAAAAGAATATTTATCAACCTCACCTTATGGAAATTATAAAAATAATTGTCGAGACGGGAGACACCAAGACTTTTCATATCCAATTTTTAGATGAGAAGTTAAGGGAGAATTTTCATTATCTGGCTGGACAATTTGGCGAATATTCCGTCTTTGGTGAGGGAGAGGCGACCTTTTGTATATCTTCCAGCCCTACCCGCCGTGGTCATTTGGAATTCAGTGTGAAAAAAGTAGGCCGAGTAACCCAGGCTCTCCACCAATTAAATGAGGGGGACGTTATCGGTTTCCGCGGGCCTTATGGAAATTATTTCCCCTTGGAGAAATTCAAAAGGAAGAATCTGCTTTTTATAGGTGGGGGAATAGGCTTGGCGCCCTTACGGTCCTTAATAAATAACGTAGTGGATACAAGGTCAGATTATGGAGAAATTACTATCTTATACGGGGCGCGCACTCCGCAAGATCTTTGTTTTAAGTATGATCTGGAAGCTTGGAGTAAGGATCCTTCTTTGCAGATGGTCACTACCGTTGATGTGGGTAATAAAGATTGGAAAGGCAAAGTAGGTTTGGTGCCCATTGTTTTAGAAGAACTCAAACCCTCTCCCCAAAATGCCGTGGCCATTACTTGCGGCCCGCCGATTATGATCCGCTATACTTTGCGGGCTCTGGATAAATTAGGATTTGCTCCGGACCAGGTTTGGACAACTTTGGAGATGAAGATGAAATGTGGCTTAGGGAAATGTGGCCGATGCAATATCGGCCCCCTCTATGTATGCCAAGATGGTCCCGTCTTCAGCCTGGATGAAATTCAAAAATTCATTTCCGATGAATTTTGAAGCCCAATCTTCATCATCTTTTTTAGGCAAAAGGTAAAAAAAATCTGCTATTAAAATTTATGTTTTTTAGATAATATCCTATCATTACCGAGATCGAAATGTTAGGTCTTACCGATAGTTTAAAATCACTTGCTTTATCCGAGGGTGCCGATTTAGTTGGCGTTGCCTCAGTTGACCGCTTTCAGGATGCCCCCAGGATGATTCACCCCCAGGGTATTATGGCCGACGCCAAAACCGTGATAGTCATAGGCATAAAATATCCTGATGCGGCTATTGATCTTTGGGGCGAACCAATGGCGGAATCAATGTTTTTCTATCAAAGCATTCAGCTTTATATGACCACCACTGTTTTGCCTTTAATAACTTTTAAGTTGTATCGGTTTTTAGAGAAGGCCGGGTATCGTGCTTTGCCCATTGCCCCTTCGGGGTTTTTTAGATACCGAGATTATAAAGAAATACGCGGCGGATTTATAGCCGATTTTTCTCATCGTCATGCTGCCGTCGCTGCCGGTCTTGGCGAATTTGGAAAACAAGGATTACTTCTTACCCCGCAATTTGGGGTACGCCAAAGATTAGCATCAGTAATCACAGATGCTTCCCTCCAACCTGATCCGTTATACCATGGAGAATCCTTATGTGATGGCTGCGGAAGATGTTTAGAAATTTGTCCCGTGTCCGCGTTTTCGGGGACAGAGCATGTGGAATTTTACATCGGCGAAAAAAAATTCTCTTATGCCAAATTGAATAAATGGCGATGTGCCTGGGCGGAACAATTAGGAATGGTTGCTGAAGCTGGCCCTAAGTATGCTGGTTATTTAACAAATTTTAATCCGCCCCCCGCACTTACTCCTGAAGATTATCTAAGAGCCATGGCCAATCGTGATCCCTTTCAGGTAAATTCTGGGTGGGGGACCATTTCTTGTGGCCGTTGTCTTCACGTCTGCCCAGCCCACCAGAAAAACAAAAAAGGCTAGGAACACCTTAAGTAATAGAATCAAGTTCTATCTTGCGCAAAGCCATGGCGGCAGCTCCTAATAAACCAGCATCGTTACCAAGCTCAGCTAATAATATTCTTACTTTTTTTAATAATAAAGGCCAAGTAAAAGAAGGAAGATTCTTTTGCACGGCTTCAAGCAATAAATTTCCGGCCGCCGAAATTCCCCCACCAATTATACACGCTTCCAAATTAAGAAGATTAATCATAATTCCCAGAGCCTGAGCAATATATTGGCCTATTTGGTCAACAGTTAAACTGGCCACTTTCTCGCCGGCAGCAGCGGCTAAAAATATTTCAGGGATCGTTTTACAAGGATATCTTCCACCACTCAATTTCTGATATAGTTCCAATATACCAGAAGCGCCTGCTAAACTTTCAAAAGTTCCAGGAATTCCACTATAATTTTTTGGCCCATTTGGATTAAGACAGATAGCTCCAATTTCGGGAGGTTCATCGTTCACCCCTTTTACTATTTTCCGATCAATAATTACACCGCCTCCTATCCCCGTGCCCAAAGTTATGACAACAAAATTGTTATATGAACGTCCGGCGCCAAATAATAGTTCACCAAGAGCTGCGCAGATGCCATCATTTTCTATAAAGGAAGGTATATTAAAATATTTACGGCAGGCTAGAGTTAGGGATTCCCCTTTTAAAGAAGGAACATTATTTGCGCCGTCTAAAAGGATACCTGTTTGGGGATGGGCGTAACCAGGAACAGAGATACCAATACCATTAATTTCTACGCGCGAAGTTTTTATTAAATTTTCTATTTGTTGGCAAATTAAATTTGTTAACTCCCAAAAGGGCATTTGGGGATTATAAGGTATTGATGATTTGCTTAAGATTATCCCCTCCGAAGAAGCTAAACCGAACTTTACATTTGTACCGCCAATGTCAATAGCCCCTAAAAATTTCATTGGGTTACCTGGTTTTGATCTGCAATTTTTGAGAAAGCCCTGGATATTTCATATTTTCAGGAATTATATTTTTTGCTTTAGCCAAATAATAAGCGGTTAACTGGAAAGGGATAATAGCGCTTATTAAATCTAATTCCGCAAGTACAGTAGAAGTTGGCCAAAGAACAGGTAAGTCAAAAAAAGAGGTTTTTGTTAGGCATAAATTTAAAATTCCCCCAGGAATACCTAATTCACTAAGTACACTCATTCCTGTAGTAGCTAGTTCTAATTCTTCTGCCGTGGAAGTGATAAAGAAAACATAACTCTGGGGATTTAACCCATGAAGTCGACCGTGAAAAGCTTCTTCGGTATCAAAGGCGGCAACTGGTAAGCCACACATTTCAGTAAGTTTTAAAGAACCCTCTAAAGCGGTAGCTAAGTGTCTTCTTTGGCCCATAATTAAAATAAAATTAACTGAGGCAAGCTTTGGAATTAAGGATTTACAAATATTTGAGCATTCCTTGAGAAAAGGAGGTAATTCTGCTAAGAATTGAGAAATATCTAAATTCTTTTTTCGTTGAGCTAAAATTAAAAGCAGCAAAGTCAGGATACTGGCCGTGTATCCTTTGGTTTTAGGTCCCACCGTCTCTGGTCCCGCGGGGATAATGATTTTTTCTGAAGAGACTTGCGCAATGGGGCTGTCTGGATCGGCGGTTAAGGTAATTACCCGCATATTTAATCTTTGAGCATGCTGAACTGCTTGGATAGTAGTTTTACTAGTCCCAGTTTGAGAGAGGATAAGAGCTGTAGACTTAAGAGAGGGCGCCTTTGGTGAATTAATGAAAGATAAGGGATGGCAAGTTTTAACGAAAGGAGAAATCATTTCTGCCCATAAAGGTTCCACAGCAGCCAGAGCATTGTAGGAGGTTCCCGAACCTATAAGGAAATAATTTTCACTCCCAATTAAATTAGGGATAGAAGCTAATTTGGGGGGAATTTCGCTAATTACTCTTTGCAAAATAAGCGGTTGTTCCAAAATATAATTAATAATACTCATACCTAACCTTTTACACTGCCCTCTCCGCGTCCTTGCTTAAAATATCTTTGCATAAAAACAAAAGGAACAACTACCGGAAGGCTTAACATGACCGCGGCAGCCATTAGCCTGCCGTAGTCGATTTGATGTTGACCCAGGTAAAAAAATAAAACAACGGGAGCAGTTTGCGCGGCGGATGTTGTAGTATAAAGGAGCGCAAAAATATATTCTTGCCAGGCCAGAACGTAAGCAAACATACCAGCAGTTATAATTCCTGGTAAAGACATGCGTAATACTACTTCCCAAATTGTGCGCATATACCCACACCCATCTACCTGAGCAGCTTCTTCGAGTTCCCGCGGAATGTTTTGAAAGGTATTTGCTACCATCCATGTGCAGATAGGCAAAGTTACCGAAAGATAGGCAAAAACCAATCCCGGAATGGTATTCAGCAGCTTAAATTTAGATAATATGATGTAAAATGGAACAAAGAAGATCATAGGTGGGAAAAATTGGGAACTTAATATGCCTATTAACATTGATTTTCCCCCGATTACTCGCATCCGAGTTAGTCCGTAGGCTGCAGGGATAGAGAGCACCAAGCTTAAAATAGTAACTATAGAAGATACTAATAGGCTATTACGCAGGGCAGCAACAAATTTAGGATCTTCAAATACGCCAGCATATTGAGTCCAGGTCCAATTTTTCGTAAACCACTTTAAGGGGTATGTAAAAAATTCTTCAATGGGCTTAAAGCTGGTAAGGAGCATCCAGAGATAGGGGAAAATTACTATGGAAGAAATAAAAAATAAGAAAATATAAATTAAAGTCTTTATTATTTTTGATTTGGTTTTGCGCGAAGAGATAAAATGGCCCATTTATTTCCTTCCTTTTTCGGCAACGCGCAAATAAAGAATAATGATGGCCATGATCTGTCCAAATAAAATAAGCGAAGCAGCGGCAGCGGCTCCAAAATCGAAAGCATCAAATGCTAATTTATAAATATATAAGCCGAAAATTTCCGTGGATCGCAATGGGCCACCCCCAGTCATAACCATAGGCAGAGTAAAAGAATTATAGGCCCAAATTGTCGAAAGAAGAACGGCTGTTGATAAACTGGGAAGAATAGTAGGAAAAATGACCATGCGAAAGGTGCCAAACCAATTGGCGCCGTCTACTTGAGTCGCTTCCACTAGTTCCTGCGAAACATCCTGCAGTCCGGCAAAAATAGTGATCATAACTAAGGGGAAGAATTTCCAAGTATTAGCCAAAATTAACGAGATTTGCGCAAGCCCGGGAGAGGCTAACCAAGCGATGGGTTCTACAATTAAACCAAGGCGAAGTAGGATATCGTTTAATACTCCTAATTGCGGATGATAGATCCATATAAAAAGAATAGCGACCACTACAAAAGAAGAAATCCAGGGGATGAGCAATATTCCCGTAAAAGGACCACGAAAATGAATAATCGAGTTCAGGGAAAGAGCAATAGCCAATCCCAGGATTAATTGCAGGGAAACATTACCTATTACCCATAACAGAGTCACTCGAAAAGAATTCCAGAAAAAGGGATCGTAAAGAAGCTTAGTAAAGTTTTTAAACCCTATAAATTCCCATGATTGATTATGTAAATTATAGTTATAAAAGGCAATTCCTAAGTTATAAATAGCGGGAAAAAGAATCGCCAAAGTTAAGGCTATTAAAAGGGGGAGTGCAAAAAAATAACCTCTAAAATATTTCAGCTTGACCTTTGGCATAACCGCTCAATTTGGGAAGGACAAATTTATTAAAAAACTAAGAATAAAGGGCAGGTCAATCAAGATCTTCCCATTTTCCTGATTTATAAGATAAATAAGCTTTGTCAATTATGCGGTTTACTTCATAACCCTCTTTAAAAGTTAGTATAGGTCTCTTTTTTTCTTGGATGCATTCTAGAAAGTGTTGGATTTCATCATAATAACCATAACGCCAATATTCTTGGACGGTGGGAAATAGCCAGCCTTGGTTATGTTCTACTTTTTCGCTGAAATACCGATTAGTTTTTTTGAGAGCAAAAACTTTAATGGGCTGGGATAAAGCAGAGCGATCGTAAGAAATCATTCCTTCATCACCCCAGACTTCAAAGAGCATCTGCATTCCTCCCCGTTGAGTCCAGCTAGCCTCTACCTGTCCAAACAATTTATCCCCATAACGGATAATAGCCAAACTATTGTCCTCGCAATCCGTACGATGATATAAAGTAGGAGTATAAGCAAAGACCGTGGTAGCTCTCTTGTTGCTTATATGATTAAAGATTCCGATAAGATGGCAACCCATGTCTAAGAGAGCCCCGCCACCAGAAATGCTTCTTTCGTAAAACCAGGAAGAATGAGGGCCGGAATGGCCTTCTCTACCTCTCATCCAAAGGGGTTGGCCAATTATGCCGCGGTCAATTATAGATAAAATTTCTTGCATATCAGGGGAAAAGAATAGGTTTTCTCCATAACAGTGGATAATGCCAGCATTTTCAGCCTCTTGCAACATAATTTGAGCTTCCGCCGCTGTGCGGCCAAGTGGTTTTTCACAGATAATATGTTTTCCAGACCTGGCGGCCTTAACAGCTATTTCCAGGTGAAGATTATTGGGGAGACAGATATCGACAGCCTCAAAATCTGGGCCTTGCAAAAGGTCAGCAAAAGTAGTCGCTACATAATGGATTTGATTTTCTTCAGCAAATTTTTTTGTGCGCGCCATATCTCTGCCTAAAACTGAGACTACTTTAACATTAGGTATTTTAGCGTAAACTTGAGCGCGAAACCCGGCTATAAAACCAGTACCCAACATGGCCACGCGTATCTCTCTCCCCATAGTAACACCTCAACTAATGGATTTAATTAGCTATCATTTTAAGAGGTTGTTTATTTGTTCAGCAGCTAAATCTGCGGCTTCTTTAGCAGATTTCTTTTGGGAAAAAACAAGCTGCATAGCATTGCCCACAATGTCAGCTATTTGGCTAAATTTGTCAGTAATCGGCAGCGGCTCTCCAAAAGGTGCTGCTTCAACCCATGGCTTCCAATCAGGAGTCTGGAACCTAGGCATGGCAGCTGCTGATTTTCGGCCTGGAATCGTAACCACGCTTCGCGCTTGATTTTCTGGCTTGAGCAGAAAAGCGGTAAATTTTTGGGCATCGTCTTTGACTTTGCTCTGATTAAAAATGACATAATACCAAGAACTCATGGTAAAACGAGGTTTCTTGTCCTTGACTCGGGGAATTTGTCCTACTGACCAATTTAGCTTAGGGTTCATTTGCCGAAGGGTTCCTCTAGCCCATGGTCCATCAATCATCATGGCTACTTGATTGGTTAATAAAAGTTGGCGCACATCAGCATTGCTATTGGCTATAGCAGAAGGCTGGGCTACCTTATATTTATTCAATAAGTCCCCATAAAACTGGAAGGCGGCGACTCCAGCCTCATTATTGATAGCCGCTTTTTTACCATCTGGGGTCAAAAAGTCCCCGTGAAAAGCATACAGGATATTAAGGAACCGACCAATAAAAGTAGCGTCATTTGCTCCTACCAATCCGAACCCATATTGCTTACCCGGTATAGTTAGCTTCTGACAAACGGCAACTAATTCATCCATAGTTTTGGGAAATTCTTTTATGCCCGCTGCTTTAAACATATCCACATTGTAAAAGAACATCCAAGGATCGATCCTATCGGGGATAGCATAAATCCTATTACCCACTGTGGCTGTTTTCCATGGTAATTCGAAAAAATCCTTTTTATCGAGAGTATTAGCGAAGTCTGTCAAATCAGATAGGAAGCCAGCGGCTTGCATCTCCTGCAGCCAACGGCCATCAACGTATCCCATATCAGGCGCATCTCCCGATCTTAAGGAGACCACCAATTTTTGTTTCATGAGATGAAAAGGGATGCTAATTATTTCTACTTTCTGACCTGGATTCTGTTTATCCCAATCTGCGAAAATGCTGGTAACTTCTTTTTCCTGCTCTTTGCTATCCCACCCAGGATAAGCAATCTTTATGGTCGCGGCCTGAGACCAAGCTGCTATACCCAACAATAAAAATAGAATACTCAACCAAATAAAATTTAAATTCTTCACCATTTTTTTCCTCCTTAATAATTTATTTTTTCCCCAAAAAAGGGGTTTTTAAAAATCAGCGTCCGTCTTTACGAGCCGTGGTTGGAACATAATCTTCTAAACCGATTAAAGGGAATTTAATAGTCTGTTCAGTTTCGGCGGATCGGTATAATCCCATGAGAATTTCCACCACAGCTAATCCGTCTTCGAAAGTTTCTATGGGCTTAATCCCTCGACGAAAAGCATCAACCATATGCCGATTTTCATGCACATATCCGTAAATTGTTGATTCATCTTCTAAGACCGGCATTAACCCCTGTTCTGCATTTTGTTTTTCCACCAAATCTTCTCCTGCCTCCCCCTGCACTTCCCTGGAAAAGAAAATTTTTAAGCCGGTGTTCAACGAATTAAACTCCATGCAATACTCTGGGCCCAAGAGTTCAATTTGAATGCGTAAACCAGGACCGACATATGCCCAAGAAGTGGTAGCTTCAATAATCACGTCTTTTCCTTCAGGGTCTTTTAAAGTGAGAGTGGCCCGGGCAAAATCTTCAGCAGGATTTTTGCCATAATCTACTATTTTGCCCATTTTTCTTTTAAGTTTTTGAGTATAATTTGGTTGCGACCATTTTAATGAACTTATGGTGGCATTTGCTGTGTGGACTCTTAAATAAGAGCGTGGTTCACCTGGTTCGGTGAGCAGAAAACGAGCTACTTCCACACTGTGACACATCATATCAGATAGAACGCCTCCGCCTTGTCTATGCCCTATCCAGAACCATGGCTCGTGAGGGCCGCTATGTTCTTCCGCCGCCCGAGCCAAATATGGTCGGCCACTTATGGGAACTGCCCGCCGCCATATTATTTCCTTCCCTCGTTGAACGGCCGGAGAAAAAATTTGATTCTCCAAATATCCATGATTGATGTGCGCATCTTCAACTAATTCTAAAATTTCCCGAGCTTCAGCAATAGTGCGGGCTAAAGGTTTCTCACATGCTATACCTAAAAGAGGTTTTTTCCTTTTTTTTATTACCTTATGAATCTGCCGGAAATTTTCCAAACGCGCGTAATTGGGACCGACTACCCAAAGAGCATCGATATCAGAGGAAATGACCATTTCTTCTAAACTGCTATAAGCTCGGCATGGTCCAACATCATATTCATCAACTAATTGGGCGAAAGTTTGGCGATGTCGGCTTGTGGGACTCCAGACTCCGGCAATTTGAGCGTGCCTCACTCCCCGCATGGCCTGGAGGTGAAATTTAGCCATGAAACCACTACCAATCATACCTATGTGTAACATATCTGGTGTCTTATTTATAATTTTCATACCCCACCACCTTATCATTTTCAGGGTCAATAAGATGCATTTTTTGCATGTCCATCATTAAATGGATGCTTTCTCCCGCTTCTTTTGCTGCATAAGGATCAATTAAAGCACAAACTTTGGTATTGCCAAATTTGAAATGAATCATCGTTTCCATGCCCATAGGTTCAACTACTTCCACTTGCGCTATAAAATCCGCTGTATCATTTGCAGATCGGGAGGGACGAAAATCAGTACAGTGCTCTGGACGCATACCTAAAATCATTTTCTTCCCTACATAGTTTTTATACTTATCCTCTTTCGAGGGAGGGATGAAAAGAGTGGGGCCACCATCAATCTGTAGGCCCAATCTTCCAGAAATATTAACCAAGCGACATGGAATAAAATTCATCGAGGGAGAGCCTATGAAACCAGCCACAAATTTGCTCTCCGGCTTTTCGTACATCTCTTGAGGTGTACCAATTTGCTCTATGATGCCGTTATTCATGACTACTATTCGTTGGGCTAAGGTCATAGCTTCTACTTGATCATGAGTGACGTAAATAATTGTTGTACCTACTTTTTGATGGATTTGTTTTATCTCCGTGCGCATTTGCACTCTAAGTTTTGCATCCAGATTGCTCAATGGCTCATCAAAAAGAAAAACTTTAGGATTACGAACTATTGCTCGCCCAATAGCCACTCTTTGCCTCTGACCACCAGAAAGCTCTTTGGGCCGTCTATCAAGTAAATCGGTTATCCCCAATATTTCCGCTGCCTCCTCTACCCGCCTTTTTATCTCCGCTTTAGGGTATTTGCGAACGCGCAATGCAAAAGCCATGTTTTCGTAAACCGTGGCAAAAGGATAAAGAGCGTAATTTTGAAAAACCATGGCTATATCACGATCTTTTGGTGCTAAATCGTTTACTAGTTTTCCATCAATGTATATTTCCCCTGAATTGACTTCTTCTAAGCCAGCTATCATTCGTAAAGTAGTACTCTTGCCGCAGCCTGATGGACCTACAAGGACGACAAATTCCCGGTCTTTTATGTGCAGATCGATGTTTTTTACTGCTACTGTACGACCAAATTTTTTTTGTACTTTTTTAAGGACAACTTCCGCCATGGTAATAATTTATAGTGCCATATAAGAGCTTTTCAAAAATAAAAACAAATTCATCTAAAAATAAAATTTATACCATTATTTTCTCGGACAATCAATTTTTAATTGTTAGAACGTAACTAATTACCAAAGAAGGGTCTAATTCCCCCCAACCTCCTCTTAAGCTAAGAAGAGGAGAGGGAAAGTTATTAAATTCGGAGAGGGAAACGCGAGGGTGATTTTCAAAATAATTGAATTTAAGCGGCTCC
>CAZAGD010000119.1:0-33758 GCA_964484485.1 uncultured Syntrophaceae bacterium | reverse complement strand
CCGAAGGGCTTAATTTTCCCCGCCTGTACCTAAGAGTTAACCAGCGCCTCATTTTAATGAGCCCCGTTTGCTTCTGCCTAAGCCAGGCAAGAATTTATCAATCCCCATTCAAGTTAAAATTTAAAAGTGATCAACGGTCAGGTTAAAAACCAGACCGGCGAATAGTTTTAATTTCCACTTCCAAATAAGCCAGGGCGGAAGGCGAAGAGCCTTCTACCTCCCAGTTGAATTATGCTGAAAATTTAAAAATGATCGACACTTAGCTTAAAGTCTTACCTGCTCACCTCTCAATTCCTACGCGGCTCTCAATCCCCTTTTTATAATAATGCTTAACTTCTTTCATTTCGGTAACCAAATCAGCCATATCGATTACTTGGGCATTCGCCCATCTACCGGTGAGCACTAACTCCACATTCTTAGGCTTCTCTTTAAGTACTTTGATCAGCTCTTTTAAGGGTACCAACCCGTACTTCACGGCCACGTTGATTTCATCCAGAACCACCAAATGATATTTACGACTAATTATCAATTTTTTGGCTAAATCCCATCCTTTTCGCGCTAATTCAATGTCAATTGGATCAGGTGCTTTTCTATGGACAAAACTTTCCCGGCCTACGGGAATTATCCGCAAGTAAGGAGAAAGTTTTCGAGCTGCTTTTAGCTCGCCATATATTTCTCCTCCTTTTAAAAATTGGATCATCAATACTTTCAATTTATGCCCGGCGGCACGCAGGGCCAATCCTAAAGCGGCCGTGGTTTTGCCTTTCCCATTTCCTGTATAAACTTGGATAAAACCTTTAAATTTAATTTTATTGGGCATATCTCTTCCTTTGTTTCTTTTTGGGGCTGTTCTAAGTATTTATTAATAAAAAAGAAAAAGAAGCAACCAACAACAGCGTCCCCCAATCCCTGGCTTTCATTTCTAACTCATGGAGATGAGACCGTTTCTTCCCGCTTACGTATCCTCTAGCCATGATCGCTATAGCTAAATCATCAGCCCTTTTAATAACACTATTAAAAAGAGGAGTCAGAATGGGCAACATATTTTTGGCCCGTTCTCTTAAACCTCCGGATTCAAAATCCATTCCCCGGGCACTCTGGGCTTTGATTATCCGATCTGCTTCCTGTTGCAAAATAGGTATAAACTTTATAGCTAACATCATCATCATGGAAAGGTCTTCTACCGGAACGCGGAGTCTTTTTAAAGGATAAATTATTTTTTCTAAGCCGTGGACCATTTGCAAAGGGGAGGTAGTCAAAGTCATCAAGGAGGAAAAAAGGATAGTTAAAAAAAGCTGGCCGGCCACCATGGCTCCTTTACTGGCTCCAGTCCAGGTGGGATTGATAAAACTTATGGGAAAAAAGGGAAGCGAAGGCCCTGGAGTAGAAAAGAGGTGAATTGCGGCAGCGATCAAAAAAAGCCAGATAAAAGGCCTGATTCCCCGAAAAACAAAAGACCAAGATAAGCGGGATAAAAATAATCCTAAAAAGAAAAAGCCTACCAGCAACAAAAGACCGACAAATGAGCTAATTAAGAATACGTCACTCATGAGTAGAAGAAGAACAATAAATTTTGTCCGAGGGTCTAAGCGATGCAGAAAAGAATCCCCGGGCAGAAAATGCCCGAGGGTAATATCAGCTAAAAACTTCATGGAAGGTATTGGGCGATCAGGATTTCGGCAATTTGTACGGCATTGAGGGCGGCTCCTTTGCGTACATTGTCGGCTACGATCCACATGTTTATCCCATTGGCAATAGACTCATCTTCTCTAATCCGACCCACAAAAGTTTCATCCCGGCCGGCGGCGTAAATAGCTAAAGGATATTCATTTTGCCAGGGATTGTCGACGACGACTACGCCTGGCGCCTTGGCCAGAATTTCTCTCACTTCCTGGGGCGTAATCTTCTTCTCTGTTTCAATATTCACTGATTCGGAATGGGCGTATAAAACTGGTACGCGCACTGTGGTCGCGGTTACCCGGATCTGCGGGTCTTCCATTATCTTCTGGGTCTCGTTAACCATTTTCATTTCTTCTTTGGTGTAACCATTGTCCAAAAAAGAATCAATATGCGGCAGGCAGTTGAAAGCGATCTGGTGGGGGTAAACTTTTTTCGTTACTTCCTGAGAATTAAGGATAGCTTTAGTCTGCTGCAAAAGTTCGTCAATGGCTTTCAATCCCGTGCCCGAAACTGATTGATAAGTAGAAACAACTACTCGTTTAATTTTGGCGACATCATGAATAGGCTTCAGAACCACAACCATTTGAATGGTGGAACAGTTTGGGTTAGCGATAATGCCTTTGTTTTTATACTGAGCGATGGCGTGAGGATTTACTTCGGGAACAACTAAAGGGACATCTGGGGCCATGCGGAAGGCACTGCTATTGTCAATGACTACCGCACCCGCAGCAGCAGCCGCTGGGGCAAACTCCAAGCTCCGGGCCGCCCCCGCGGAAAAAAGAGCAATTTCTATTCCTTTAAAAGAATCATGACTTAGTTTTTCTACTTTGATTTTTTCGCCGGAAAAGTCTAACTCTCGACCCACGGAACGTTCAGAAGCCAGAAGCTTAAGGGACTTAACTGGAAATTGACGCTGTTCCAAAGTCTTGATCATTTCTAAACCAACTGCTCCGGTTGCCCCAGCTACTGCTACAGAATATAACCTCTTAGCCATTTTCCCCTCCTCCGAAAATATTCCTCTCCCTTTAGGAAATCTTCCTGAGCTGTGCTCATCCTGGGAAGTTTATTCATAAATCAATTCCCATTCATGCCGGAGGGATTTTTTATCTCCCTGCTTTGGCTTTTAGGGCCGCGTATTCAGCTTCCACCCGCTCTTGGATTTTGGCTATTAGCTCAGGAGTTAAATGGCGAAAGCGCCCCTGACCTTCCAAGTAGTCTTTTATAGGACGCACCTTGGGAAATTCGATAGTGATTCTATATTTGCCGCGATCAACTTCATAAAGAGGAAAAAAGCCAGTCTCCACTGCCAGGCGCCCATAACGAATTGCCTGATCCGAAGGTATCCGCCAGCCTGTTGGGCATACGGAAAGAATGTGGATATAAGACGGACCTTTGATAGCCTGAGCCTTTTTCACTTTTTCATAAAGATCATAGGGATAACTGGAGCAGGCTGTAGCTACATAAGGGATTCCATGAGCAGCAGCAATCTCGGGCATGTTCTTCTTCCAGGTCATTTGACCTGGACTCATCTTGCCCGGTGGAGAGGTGGTGGTCATAGCCCCAAAAGGGGTAGAGCTTGACCGCTGAATGCCGGTGTTCATATACGCTTCGTTATCAAAGCAGAAGTATATCATATTATGACCACGTTCTAAAGCTCCGCTCAGGGCCTGAATGCCAATGTCGGCCGTCCCCCCATCTCCAGCCATAGCAATAGCTTTTATCTCTTTTTGCGGGAGGCGCCCCTTGCGCATCAAAGCCTTTAACCCGGCCTCTAATCCTGAGGCTACAGCCGCCGCATTTTCAAAAGCCACGTGAATCCAGGGAACAGCCCAGGAAGTCGTAGGCAGGGGGGAGGAGACAATTTCCATGCATCCGGTGGCATTGGCAATCACGATATCAGGCCCTAAGGCCTTCAACACGAATCTGACAGCTAAGGCCTCGGCACAGCCCTGGCAGGCTCGATGACCAGAAACAAAATATTCTTCCTCCGGCCAGCTTTTAGCCTTGATATATTTTAAATCACGGACAGTATCTGTTGGTTTAATTTTAGGCGCACTCTTTTTTTCTTTCTTTTCATCTACCATATTTTAACCTCGCTCTCTGACACCTAATAGGTAATATTCTTCTTTTCGTTCTACACCGTGCATGACCGAGTCCACGGCAGCCATTATTTGTTCGGGGGGAACATCTCTTCCACCCAAACCAGCAATGAAACCAAAAACTTGCGGATGCTTTTCTTGATCATATAAAGCAGAACGAATTTCAGAAAAAACTGGTCCTCCTGGTCCGCCGGTAGACAGAGCCCGATCAATGACCACGAGCTTCTTTAGCCCTAAGGTCATCTGCCGCAATTCCGGGAAAGGAAAGGGACGCCATAGACGAAGTTTTAATAGACCTACCTTTTTCCCTTGGCTGCGCAGGCGGTCTACAGCTTCCATAACCACTTCGCAAATTGATCCCGCAGCTAAGATACCTATTTCGGCATCGGCCAAGCAATATTCTTCCAGGGGTGCATATGCCCGGCCAGTTAATTCCTGCCATTCTGCCCAAACCTCCTTAATTATGGGCAGAGAATTGCATAGAGCTACATTATGAGCCTTTTTAGTTTCCATATATAGCTCTGGCATAGCAAACGCCCCCATAGTCACAGGCTGATCTGGATGCATGCGGTATAAAGGCTGATAAGGAGGTAAAAATCTGTTAACTTCTTCTTGGCTTAAAAATTCCACAGCTTCTACGACATGACTTAAACTGAAGCCATCAATGTTAATCGCTACCGGCAGCAGAACTCTTCTATCCTCCCCGATGCGGAAGGCACAGATAGTTTGGTCATAAGCCTGTTGCCCATTATCCACGAAAATTTGGATCCACCCACAATCGCGGGAGGCCATAATATCACTATGATCATTCCATATATTCAAAGGTGCCGAAAGGGCCCGATTAACAACGGCCATAACGATGGGAAAACGCATAGAAGAAGCGATAAAGAGAAGTTCATGCATCAAAGCTAACCCCTGGGCGCTGGTGGAAGTAAAAGTACGCGCCCCCACGGCCTGAGTGCCTATACATACAGACATAGCGGAGTGCTCCGATTCCACAGGTATAAATTCAGCGTCCAAGTGTCCGTCAGCTACGAGTTCGGAGAGATGTTCGACGATGTGCGTCTGTGGTGTTATGGGGTATGCAGCAATACAATCAACATTGGCCATTTTTACGGCTTCGGCTACAGCTAGAGAAACTTCTATCCCAACTCGCTTACCCATTATTTTTCCTCCTCCACCATGGTAATACAACCAGTCAAACACTCCCGGGCACAGATGCCGCATCCCTTACAATACTCCAGATTGGCCACATAGTAACCATCAGCAGCCTTTTGAATCGCTGCATCTGGACAAAAAACCCAACAAACCCCACACTTAATACATTGGTCTTTGTCCACTACAGGCCGCTGAGATCGCCAGTCACCAGTTTTATATTCGCGGGCATTTCCAGGTTCGATTATGACGCAGCCCACAGTTAGATCTTCCCATGCATATTCCTCCATTTGTTTGGCCATTAATCTCCTCCTTTACGTTTGTATATGTTTGTACAGCCGGACTAAAGCCATATTTAAGCTTCCTTTTTTATTTAGGGGAAAAATCCCAATAACGAGGAAGTCGGCAGAAGGTTTGAGGCCTTGGTCCTCAGCCGCTCAAAATTGTCTCTTGAAAGGCGCGGAGCAAGGCTTTTTCATTTCTTTCCACGGCCCTTCCAAAGCGGGCCTTAAATGGGGGGAGAAATGATTCGAGGCTCACAATGCCACAACCTTTAACCAGAGCCCCCAACATGGTGGTATTGGTTATGGGCAAACCTAACTCTTCTTTCGCTATCCGCTCCGCGTCGACCACGGCTAAACGCATTTGGTAACCAAATTCATGGCGAATCTCGGCGATGGATTTATGAGAGTTGATAATTAATAAGCCATCTGCTTTTAATCCTTGAGCAGGGTTGGCAATTTTCAAAAGACTCGGATCTAAAACAACTACCACATCTGGTTGGTAAATTTTGGAACGCAGGCGAATCGGTTTATCATTTACCCGGGCGAAAGCCACAACCGGCGCGCCTCTCCGCTCAGGCCCAAAGCTGGGAAACCCTTGAGCATACTTACCTTCTTCAATGGCCGCCAAAGCAAGCATCTCGGCTGAAGTTACCGCTCCTTGTCCTCCACGGCCATGGAATCTGACCTCAATCATTTTTATTTTCCCCTTTTATTTCCTTAGGCTAAAGCCGAAGTTTATTTTATATTCTTCATTTGATACAACCATATATTTTGCATACCACAATCAAAAATAATATGTCAACTTTTTATTAATGATCATAATTATTTTTTATTTCTTCGCCAATTTAGTTGGCTAACAATAGGGGATTAAAAGGGCCGGTTTCCTGCTTTGGCAAAAAATTTTGAAACTGTTAGTCGGTCAAAAACAAAAGAGATCTTTATCCGCCATAAGCGGTGGGGATAAACTTATCTTGAAAATAAAAACGCGAATAATCCTCCCTAATTTAAAGTAGAGACTTTTTTATTCCCCGCCCAGGCCCATGAAAGAACCAGTGCCTCATTTTAATGAGCCTCTTTCCCTCCCACCTGCAATAGGTACGAATTTCAAAAGTGATCGACGGTCAGCCAAAAATCTATTGACAAAAATAAATAATTTTTTTATAAAATAACCGTTTTAAATTAATCAATCTTTCAATTTTTCCATCAGGATTATCGCGCCGGAAAATTAAATAATAAGGCAGCCTAATCGCCAAGTATGATTTTTTAAATATAGGCGAGAAAGGAGGTGAAAGTGGTATAATTCGCCAATCTTACCCACAAACAAAAAATAATTAAAAAAGGAGGTTATGATGAAAAAAGTAAAATTATTAGGTTTTGTTCTTTTTTTAATTTTGGGATTAACTGTTACCCCATTATTTGCTGCTTCTTTTCTTGAGGTAGCTAAGAAAACGGGCATTGAAATAGTCCAAGTTGGCGATGCGTTGATTTGGAAGGGCCCCGGGGGAGTGACTAAACCCCAAGGGCCCTTAGCCGGGAAGAAAATTGCTGCCATTGCCGCCAGTGAATTCAGTGATTTTCAAGCTTATTACCTCGCTTCCTATATAGGCGAATTCGGTGGGAAACTTGATTTCCTCCTGGTCGATTGGGTGGAGTGGAAATTTACTAGACCAAACATAACCAAAAAAGGTGTTCGGGGCATGTGGGATTTGAGTCTTGATCCCATCCCGGTTATGGGAACCGGAAAATGCGATTCCAAAAAGTTAGGGGATGCCAATCCTAAAGATTATCATGCCGTGATTGTCATGGGTGGTCACTCCGCTGATGTAATGGTGACGGAAGATAAAGTTATCAAATTTATCAAAGAAGCCTATGATAATGGAGCTGTCATGGGAGCTATTGGTGCTGGTTCTATGCCCTTTATCCGCGCCGGGATCATGCAGGGCAAGAAGGCCACGGGCGATGTGCAAGTGGAATTCATGATTAAAAAAATTGGCACTTTTGTTAATCAATCGGTTGTAGTTGATGGAAAGCTTATTACCGCTGGTGATACCATTGATACTCCGGCCTTCGTGCGCGCCCTTTGCAAAGCTTTTGATCCGAATTTCACCGACCCCCGAAAAGGGGCTATGAAAGGTAAAAAAATCTTAGTAATTGCCGGAGAAGATTTTGAGGATATAGAATTGGCTGTTCCAGTTTTAGAATACCTTTACAGAGGGGCTTCTGTAACCTTAGCTACCTTCCCGGCGCCGATGAAAGCTCGCCCCGGAGGACTTAATATAGTCCAAGGTAATTTTGGAATGACCGTTCCCTTACAAGAAATCCCCCTAAAATATTACAAAATAAAACCTTTGGCTAAGGTGACCATGGAAGAGTTTGATGCCCTCCAAATTCCTGGTGCTTTCTGCCCCTGGAATATGATCGCCGCCCGCACCCCGCTTGATTTCTTAAAAAAGGCAGATGCGGCGAAGAAAATACTTGCCTATATCTGCCATGGTCCAATACCGATAGCCGCGGCTGATTTAATTAAAGGGAAAAAAGTTGCTGGTTGGTTAGCTTGTAAAGATGCCGTAACTATCATGGGTGGCGAGTTTAATTGGGATTGGGCTGCTGTGGTAGACGGCAATCATGTAAGCGGACGTACTCCTCCTGAAATTCCTGAATTCATCGACGCCATTAATGTAGCTTTGGAGAAAAAATAATTTTTGATAATTCTAATTATTACCAATCTGGGAGGCTTAGGCCTCCCAGATATTTTCCCAAATTTCCTCGCCATAGCCGGCTAATAAAAAATTTTTTTAGTTATTAATGGGAGCATAAAATAAACGACATCTTAAGGCGTGGTTTGGCAAGCCCCAAGGGCTTGACGGAAAATTAAAAAAATCTCAAACGTAGGGCAAGGGCTTGTCCCTTGCCGCATTTGGCTTTATTTCTTATGTGGAATTAAGACCCAATTTCATTTGCGAAACTCGATAAAGCCAGACCACGGAGTAAGATAAAAGTGATAACTGTAAATATTTAATTGCTTCGATTAATAAGAATAATAAAAGGGACCAAAGGTCAAAATTTATTTTTGACCGTCGATCAGTTTTTAAATTCCAGCTTAATTCAGGCGGGAGGGAGAGAGGCGAACCTCTCCTCCTCCCGCCTATTTCCTGCTGGCGAGAAACATTAAAACTGTTAGACGGTCAGATTTTATCTGACTTGACAAGCAATTCCTATAAAGTTATAAAATGGTTAAAAATCACTAGGAAATAAGGAGAGAAAAAAATGAAAAAAATTTTAATAGTTATAGTCATTTCATTTTTGCTTATTCCTTTAAATTACTATTCTTTAAAAAAAGAAGCCAGGGCCGCTTCAGAAATAGAAACCAAAGCTAAAGCAGAAGGGAAAGTATCTTTTTATGCCAATATTACAGCCGTGGAGCCCATTATAGAAACCTTTATTAAGAAATATGGGGTGAAAGCTGAATATACGCGGCTTTCCACCTCTAAATTCGTTCCCACAGTAACTACGGAGCATGCGGCCGGAAAGCTAATGGCTGACGTCCTCCAAGCTCCTATTCCCATATTAGAGATTCTCGCGGAAAAAGGAATTTTAGCTACCTATAAATCGCCAGTAGCTGCCGAATATCCAGCCTGGGCTAATAAAGAAGGCAAAATCCAAATTTTCGGTATTGAATATATTGCCCTAATATACAACAAAGAATTGGTTAAGCCAGCCGATGTCCCGAAAAAGTATGAAGATATAGCTGACCCCAAATGGCGAGGGAAAATCGTCATGCCCGATCCTTCTTCCCATGCTACTACTATTTCTTGGTTGGTAGGCCTGAAAGAAACTATATTTAAAGCAGAAGAACCATGGCTTAAATTCCTGAAAGGCTTGGCAGCCAATAAGCCGATGTTTGTGGCTTCTTTGGGTCCCACGCCTGCCCCGATAGAAAGCGGAGAAAAATTGATCGGAATATCCATGCCCAAGTACATAATTACTAAAGCTCCGGCACCATTAGATTGGGCGAGGGTAGATCAGCCTCTCCTGGGGACTCCTCGTGGTATCGCCATTGCGGCCAAAGCACCTCATCCCAATGCGGCCAGATTATTTATGGACTATTGGCTCTCGAAAGAGGCCATGAAAATAATGGCCGAAAAAGTGGGCGAATATGTTCTGGCCCCGGGCACTTTCCCCCCCATAGCAGGAATGGACAAAGCCAAAGTTTTAGCCATCCGCGAACTTTCCGATAATGAAATTAAAAAATGGGGTGGCGAATTTAAAAAAATATTCGGCGTTCCCTGAAAAATTTCCCGCAGAATTTTTTAATAAATTGTTAGGCGGATTTTATAGAATCAAGGGCTTAATCTCAAAGTTATTAAGGAGAGAAAATCCTAATTTTATTTTCTCCTATAAATCATGGCAAGGAATGTTGCCCTAAGCAATTCCGGGAGATGAATGTTTCGTTCGCCATGAACATCATTGGCCTAAAAAATAAAAAAGTCTAATGCTCTCGTTAGCGAAGGAATAAAAACAATATTCAATTCCAAGTCCAATCAAGCAAATGGAAATACGCATCTCGAATTTGAGTAAAGATTTTTCTTTGGAAGGCAAAAAATTGAGAGCATTAGACCTAGTAAACCTAACCATTCCAGCTAATCAAATTTTTACTATTTTAGGACCAAGCGGCTGTGGGAAGACAACACTTTTGCGCTGTATTGTTGGTTTGGAGACTCCTGATAGTGGAGAAATTACTATTGGAGAGGAGATAGTTTTCTCTAAGGAAAAAAGTATCTTTATTCCGCCCGAGAAAAGAGGCTTGGGCATGGTTTTTCAGACCTACGCCATTTGGCCGCATATGAATGTTTTTGATAATGTAGCATATCCTTTGCAAGCTCGCCGAGAACCTAAAGAAAAAATTAAAAGGAAGATTGCCGAAGTTCTACAATTAGTTCAGTTGGCCGGGTTTGAAAATCGGCCAGCGACTAAACTGAGTGGGGGCCAACAACAACGGGTGGCCTTAGCTAGAGCATTAGTAGCCGAGCCCAAAGTAATCCTCTTCGATGAGCCCTTGAGTAATTTAGATGCTAAACTTAGGGAAGAAACCCGAAAAGAGTTGAGGCGTTTTTTAACGAGGCTAAAAATAACGGCCGTGTATGTCACCCACGATCAGGCTGAAGCTTTATCCCTCTCGGACACTATAGCGGTTATGAATAACGGTCGTATAGTCGAAATAGGAACTCCCCGGCATATATATTTTCATTCCGAGCATAAGTTTGTGGCTGACTTTATTGGTCGGGCTAATATTTTAGAAGGCCAAGTAACGGCTATGGAAAATCATTACCTTATTACAGATACTCCTCTTGGGCCGATTACTTGCCAAAAGAAAAGAGAACTTGAAGTTGGGAAAAAAGTATATATTTGTATTCGTCCGGAATTTATTAAAATAATAAAAGCAGATCAAAAAAATGGACCGAATATCTTTCCCGGAAAAATAGAATCTCTGGTCTTTAGTGGAGATCTTTGCGAAGGACAAGTGGGTATCGGTCAGATAACTATAAATTTCCAAGTTGAACCTACTTCTCCACTAAAAGAGGGAGAAGAAATTTTCCTGCAACTTCCTCCCGATCATTGTCAGATCCTCCTTCATTAAACACCCATAGGTTTATTTTATGAGTAAACATGCCCCAGCTCTTACCCCAAGTTTGATAGCCATAGTTAGCTTTCTAACAGTTTGCCCTATCAGCATGCTCTTTTTGGGCAGCTTTACAGAAGGTATGGGAGCTTTTAGTAATTTCACCCTGCAAAAGTATATTAAGACTTATAGCGATCCAGCATTTGCGGCTATTATAAAAAACACCGCCTTATTCACCATAGGTTCTGCTCTCTTGGCTACGGCCTTAGCTTTACTTTTGGCCTATCTCAATACCCGCACTAATATTCCCTTTAAATCTCTTTTTGGCATCCTGTCCATCGTCCCGATGATGGTTCCTCACATTTTATTTGCGGCCAGTTGGGCGTTACTCCTTAATCCTTCCAATGGGTTGATTAATATTTTTCTAAAGCAATTTTTGGGCTTTGCCGAAGCGCCCCTGAATATTTATACCTTGGAGGGCATGATTTTGGTGGAAGCACTATTAGACTTGCCGATTGCTTATTTGGTCATCTCCCCAGCCATGTCCGCATTTGATATATCCTTAGAAGAATCCTCCCGCGTTTGTGGTGCTTCCTCACTCCGTACAACGCTAAAAATAACCCTACCCGTATTACGTCCAGCCATATTGGCAGCCATAACCCTCGTGGCCGTAAGAAGTTTGGCCTCTTTTGCCGTCCCCTCAGTTTTAGGCATGCCCGGGCGGATTTATGTCATGGCCACGCATATTTACCGCCTTATCGCTACGGGTTTTTCTCCTGATTACGGGATGGCGGCTGCCGTAGGCATGAGTGTTTTAGCTGTATCTATCACCCTTATATTTGTTTATCGCTCTTTGACTGCGGAAGGGGAAAAATATGTGACCATATCCAGCCGCGGCTACCGCCCCACAGTGATTGACCTTAAGAAAGCTAAGTATCCGCTGTTTATCTTTGTTTCCTTTATCGCTTGCTTATTGATTGTTTTGCCAGTGGTGGTTCTTTTTTACACCTCCCTCGTTCCCTATTCCATGGTACCCAGCGCCAAAGCTTTGGCGTCTATGAATTTAAAGCATTGGCATGCCGTCATTAAAGATCCGATTTCTATGCTCTCTTTGAAGAATAGTATTTTCCTAGGGATTTTGGGCGCCTCCTTAGGAATTATTCTTTCCGTTTTCGTGGCTTACGTAATCGTTAAGATACGCACTACGGCCTCGGGATTATTAGAAGCCTTAAGTTTTCTTTCTTTTTCTTTTCCAGGAATTGTAGTCGGTATAGGCTTTATGCTCTTTTTTGTGCGCACCCCCCTTTATGCGACGATCTGGGCATTGTTAATAGGTTACATCGCTACTTATTTGCCCTACGGAATAAGACCACTTTCGAGTGCTTTTATCCAGATTCATAGCCACCTGGAAGAGTCTTCCCGCGTATGCGGAGGCAGTTCCTTCTATACAATGCGCCGTATAATAATTCCCCTGCTTACTCCGGGAATCGTCTCAGGATGGATCCTAATGGCCACCATGTTTGTCCGGGAATTGAGTCTATCCGTGGTTCTTTCCCGACCAGGAACAGAAGTATTAGCAGTTCAAATTTTGCGCTTCGCCGAGGATGGTTTATGGGGAAAGCTTGCTGCCTTAGGAATCATAATGATTTTTGTCTCCACTGTTTTGGTCATCAGCGCGTCCTGCATAGAAGGGAGAATCAAAAAAGTTAAATGAAGTTTAAACCACCGGATACTGAGGAGCAATTGCAGGCCATGGGGGAGCTGAAGAGCTTGCCAGAAAAAATTCGGAAAGCCTTCAACCCCCAATTTGATTTCCAACCAATTCCGCCTCCTCAACCAGGAGATTGGTTGGATATTCATCCTGAACCTGGGCAAACTTTTAGAGATTATATAGAGCTACATCCGCCCAAGCCTACTGCGGAGCGAGGCAAAATTTATTTGCAGCCCTTAGGAGAATTCGAGGCGTCTAAAAGTCCATCGTTAGAAATTTTAAGAGATTATGCCAACGTTTATTTTGGTCTGCCCACTGAAATTCTTCCTTCTTTAAATCTGCATTCTCTCCCGATTGCCTCCCGAAAAAATCCTTTCACGGGAAAGAAACAAATATTAACCACCGATGTTTTGAACATTTCCTTGGCCATCTTACCTCATGATGCTTGCACTCTTTTAGCCATCACTATGGAAGACCTTTTCCCTGAACCATCATGGAACTTTGTCTTTGGTCAAGCCTCCTTGAGTCAAAAAGTGGGAGTTTTTAGTTTTGCCCGCTACGACCCTGCTTTTTATGGGTATACGCGCGGGAAAGACTATAGGCAAATTTTGTTAAAACGCAGTTGCCAGGTTTTAACCCATGAACTTGCGCACATGTTTTATTTGGCACATTGTATATATTTCCTATGTATAATGAACGGTTCTAACCATCTGGCCGAAAGCGATTCTCGCCCACTTCATCTTTGCCCAGTCTGTTTGCGCAAATTATATTTTTGCCTTGAATTCGATATAAAAAAGCGTTATGAAAAATTATGGCTCTTTTATCGGCAGCAGGGTTTTCATGATGAGGCCGAGTGGATAGCAACGCGCTTAAAAAGAATTTTTCACTGAAAAATGCTTAGTCTGTTTTCATGCGGAGGAGTTAGTTTTCTTTTCTTCCTCTCCTTAATCCGAGACTGTGTCGCCATGGCGAGAAGGGGCCAGAGGCAGACCAGAGGCGGGCATTCATTCAGAATCATGAGGCAGTGGTTCTTCCATTGGTGCGGGCGGATTTAGAAGCTTAATTATCTTGCTTAGTTTAACGATCCGCCCGCCCTTTGCGGAAAATCGTTGGTCAATTTTGAACAAATTCTCCTCCCGCCGATGCTTCTTCATTTATGCCTGCCTCTGGCCCGCCTCTGGTCTGCCTCTGGCCCTTGCATTAAATGTAAGCTATTTATTAATTATGCCCCAATCTCTCTTTGGAGAGAGGGTAGGGTTAACAGCAGGAGGTCAATATGAACTACTGGATGTGTAGTACATGTAATTTTGTCTTTCAGGCAGAATCTCCACCAAACGAATGCCCAAGTTGCCATAACAAATGCACATTTACTGATGTTACTTGCTATATTCCTGAATGCGGCGGGCCTGAACACCTCGATAGGCGCCTCTTGGCCGAGAAGATGCGGGGGGCAGCGCAAGAGATTAAAAAGTTATAATTTAGGAGACCTTAAATTATAGCCAGGCGGTAAATTCATCAATCGGCCGGCGGAAGGCGCGTGGCAAAAGAGTAATTCCTTTCTTTAAAAATCCTACGGCTATGAGCATGGGAATGATTTTATCAGCAGGTATGTTAAACTCCCTTTTTATGGCCTCTTCATCGAAGCCATCCATGGGATGAGTCTCCAGACCCAGACCCTTTGCGGCAATCATTAAGTTCATGGCAAAGAGGGCCGTATTCTTGACGGCAAAAATCTTTCTCGGAAAACTATCTTCCGCCCCATAAAGATTGTTAGCCATTTCTCGGGATTTTTCTTTGGCTTCTGGTTTCATGTACCCGAGTTTTATCCAAGAATCCAACACTCTTTCTATATTATCTTCCATGGCCTTAGGATCAGCAATTATAATTAAAACGACGGAGGCCTCTTCTACCTTGGGTTGGTTAAAAGCGCATCTCCTAAGGGCTTTTTTCTTTTCTGAATCTCTGACGGCAATTATTTTCCAAGGTTGCAGGTTAAAAGAAGAGGGGGCTAGGTTGGCGATTTCGATCAGCTCGCGCAATTTTTCATCGGAGATCTTTTCCCCTGCTTGAAAAAAATTGATCGACCTTCTCTCTTTAAGCGCTTGGATAGCTTCCATATTAATTTCCTCCTAAAAAGTCGGGCAAGGGTTTACCCCTTGCCTTTTTGGGCAAGCCATAAAAGTTGGCCGGATGAAAAATACCAAGAAAATTTTTTCAAAATTTTTTAAATTTTTCCCCCAAGACACCGCAAATGGGGCATCTTTCGGGGGCTTTCCCTACGACCGTATGACCACAAACCGGGCAAATATAAATATCTCTTACTTCTAAATCTTTTCCTGTTTTAGCTGCTTCTTTGGCTTCGGCATAAAGGGCTTCGTGGATCTTTTCGGCCTCAAGCGCATAATGTATAGATTTTTGAGCTTTCTTCTCGTCTTGTAGTTCGGCCACGGCCTGGTAGGCCGGGTACATCTCATTCACTTCAAATCTTTCTCCCTCCATGGCTACATCAAGATTATCCACCGTGAGATTTATGCCGTTTAAGGCATTTAAATGGTTTGCCGCATGTACTCTTTCCGCAAAAGCAATAGCCCTAAATAAACGGGCCACGTTATGAAAACCCTCTTCCTCTGCTTTCTCCGCAAAGATTGTATACTTCATATGAGCTTGACTTTCTCCGGCAAAAGCTGACTTTAAATTTTCTTTGGTCATTTGATGCATAGGTAAACTCCTTTCTGTATAGATTCTTTAAATATTTCTAAATGGGTCAAAAGATAGATATTTAGCTTTAAATTTTAATATTTAAATTAAAGAAATTCGGTTAAGAAATAAATTAGGGAAATGCTGTATTTTTTATCTGCTGAGCCCCTATTTTAGGGGGAATTTAAGGGGGCTCAGTAGAAATTAAAGAAAGGGAAAGTAACCCGGATTATAAATTTTATCTTAGGGAGAAGGTCTTCATTAAATGCCGCGTTAAAAAGCAGTAAGTTCCGCATCGCGCACATCAGAGATGAACATATGACCAGCAGAGTGGGTTATCATCAGCTCGGGTTTGGCTTTCATGGCTACAGCCTGCGGCGTAACCCCGCACGCCCAAAAAACTGGAATATCACCTTTTTCCAAACGAGGCTTATCTCCCCAATCTACTTTTTTTAAGTCAGAAATACCAATCTTTTTAGGATCACCAATATGTACTGGAGCCCCATGAGTGGCTGGAAAACGAGATGTTACTTGTATTGCCCGGACTACTAGTTCCTGAGGAATAGGCCTCATGGAAACGACCATGGGGCCAGAGAAAATACCCGCAGGTGCACAGGGAATATTGGTTATGTAAACAGCAACATTCTTGCCGTCTTCAATGTGCCGCAAAGGAATATTAGCCTGTAGAAGAGCAGATTCGAAAGTGTAGCTGCAACCAATAAGAAAGGCTACTAAATCTTTGCGCCAGAATTTTTTAATGTTTTCCACTTCGGCAATCAGCTTTCCTTTTTTATAAATCCGATAGCGGGGAATGTCCGTGCGTATGTCTGCTTCCGGAGCGATCTTTCTTAAGATCGGATCGCCAGGCTCGGTAACTTCTAAAACTGGGCAAGGTTTGGGATTTCGTTGGCAAAAAAGCAAAAATTCAAAAGCCAGTTTTTGAGGGAGGATGGCTAAATTTGCTTGTGCATAGCCTGGAGCTAAACCAGCCGTATGATCGTTCCATTTCCCCTGGCGAATTAGTTCTCTAATTTCTCGGGGGGGCAAATTTTTAATTTTTTCTCTTTCCATGCTAAGCTCCTTGTTTATAGCATAATTTCACTTAATCTAATTTTCAAAAATTATTTTTTAATTTAGCACAGAGAACCTTAAAAGGCCAGAAAATTGCCGCATAGATTGTGACCTTGATTACTCCCCTCGTGGGCATCAATCTTTAGGTAGGGCAAGGGTTGCGTAAAAGTGGGAAAATTAATGATGTCATAATTGCCGTTTTGCCTTTTGTGCTGGCCATGTTTGCCATGCTGGTCATTATCTCTTTCTGGCCTAATTTAGTACTCTGGCTGCCTCAGGTTTTGGAAAAAAAATAAATCAAATTTTCACTATAGCCACGGGCCGCACCCATCCGGCGCTTGCTGATTTAATTTTTACGGGAAAACAAACCAGCGTAAAGCCGTAGGGAGGGAGTTTATGCAGGTTGGCCATTTTTTCGATATGTAGATACTCTTTCTCAATTCCCGCAAAATGCGCTGCCCAGAGAATGGTTGCATTTTTGGTCTCGGCGAACTCTTTTTTTAAAAAAGGTAAAGGACGATCCCAACTCCAGGCATCTATGCCAACTACTTTAACTCCTTGATCTAATAACCAGAGCGTAGATTCGCGGCCCATACCGCAGCCTTTGACCAAATATTCTGGCTTGCCCCAGAAACGGTCTGCTCCAGTCATAATCAAAACTATATCCCGTGGTTTAAGGCGGTATTTAATTTTATCTAAAGCCTTTTCCAGATCAGCCACGGTAATTAACGCCCCATCCTTTTTGCGCCGAAAATCAAGCACTACTCCGTTTCCGTAACACCACTCCAAAGGAATTTCATCTATCGTCTTCGCCTTTTTACCTTCCGAAACAGGAGCGTAATGCCAAGGAGCATCAAGATGAGTTCCCGAATGGGTACTCAGCCTTAGGCGCTCTACAGCCCAACCCAACCCGAGGGGCAAATCTTCCGCCCGGCACCCCAAAAGCTCTTGCACCGAGGCCAACCCTCCTTGATGGTCAAGGTACTCAATCTCCGGAATCATAAATTCTGGGTCGCTGGGTACTGATTCAATAGGTATGCTCAAGTCGATAAATTTGATTTTTTTACCCCCCATAGTTCCTCCTTGGCCTTCTTTTCTATTTCGGCGCGATTTTGGCGCGCATAGCCGCAATGGTTGCTCGGTAGTCGGGAGTTTGGAATATTCCTGATCCACTTACAACAACATCCGCCCCGGCTTTGGCCACCAAATCAATATTGGCCACTTTGATTCCGCCGTCAACCTCCAGTTCGGCTGGGGACTTTCTCTTATCCATTAATTTGCGCGCTTGGACAATCTTGGGTAAGAGAGTAGGGATAAATTCTTGCCCGCCAAATCCAGGGTTAACGGTCATGATTAGCACTAAATCTATATAGTCTAAAGCAGGCTCCAGAAGGCATAAGGGCGTCGCGGGGTTCAAAGAAACCCCGGCTCGCCCGCCGAGTTTTCTTATCTCCGTAAGGCTACGGTGCAGATGTCGACAGGCTTCCAAATGGACGGTTAAAATTTTGGCGCCAGCCTTGATGAAAGTAGATAATTGTGTATCCGGGTTACTAACCATTAAATGCACGTCCAAAGGAAGAGAGGTTAATCTGGCCAAAGTCTCTACGATCAGGGGACCCACAGTTATATTAGGCACAAAATGCCCATCCATCACATCCACATGGATATAATCGGCCCCCGCTTTTTCGACAGCTTTAATTTCCTCGGCCAGGCGGCTAAAATCTGCGGCTAAGATAGAAGGAGCGATTTTAATTCTTTTATTTTTCATTGTTTCCTCATTCTGGCGGCAAAAAATCCATCTAATCTATATTCTCCCTGAGGGAGAATGAAATCTGGATAAGTCCGCAAGTACCCTTGGCCATTGATCATCATCTTCAATGAAGGAGACACAAAATCCCGCAAATCTTCTAAAATAAAATCTTTATGTTGGCGTAGAAATTTTTCAACTACCATATCATTTTCTTCCCTGGTCATAGTACACGTACTATAAATTAAAATACCCCCCTGTTTCAAGTAGACGCCTAAATTTTCTAAAAGAGTAAGTTGCAATAGAGAAAGTCTACGGATATCCTCTGGTCCGCGGCGCCATTTTATATCTGGATGGCGGTGCAAGGTTCCCAAGCCTGAACAGGGAGCATCGATTAAGATCCGATCGAAAAAAAGAGAAGATCGCAGGGGCAGGGGACGGGTGCTATCGGCACAGATTGTTTGCACTATCGAAGCTCCCAGACGTAGACAATTTTTTTGTAAAATTTTTGTTTTGGCGACCGATAAGTCGAGGGCTATAATTTGACCTTGGTTTTTCATTAATTGGGCTAAGTGAGTTGTTTTCCCTCCCGGTGCGGCACAAGCATCCAGGACTTTCATTCCCGGTTGAACATCTAATAAAGAAGAGATGATTTGCGAAGCTTCATCTTGAATATAATAATCTCCTTTGCGTAACTGGTTTTCTTCTAATAAGATATTTGATTTTTTTATAATCAGGCCGGCGGGCGCAAAAATAGTATCGCGGAAATCAATCCCCAAATTTTTTAACTGCCCAATCAAGTTCTCCCGATCAGTTTTTAGCGTATTTAGGCGCAGTGTCAAAGGGGGGAGCATATTATTGGCGGCACAAATATCCCGGGTCATTTCCACTCCATATTCCTTAATCCACCTGGCTACTAACCAGCGCGGATGGGAAAAGTTTACGGCGATATGTTCTAAAGGATCATCATCCAGAGCAGGGGCTAAGGGTTGGGTTTTGTTCCTGGCGATGTGGCGCAGCGCTGCATTTACAAAATTGGCAATTTTATCATCGCGGAAGATTGTTTTCGCCAAACGCACAGACTCATTAACCGCCGCCGAGTCCGGTACTTTATCGAGGAAAAGAATTTGATAGGCCCCCAAGCGTAAGAGCGTATGGAGCTTGAGTTTAATTTTTTTCTTCGGGAAACGGACGGCGCGGCTGATAAATCTATCTAACTTTCCTTGCCAGCGCAGAGTTCCCAGCACCAATTCATATATAAAAGCTCGATCACGGGGTAGCAAATCTTGTTTGTTGGCTAAGATTTCGACCAAAATTTGATCTGCAAAAGCTTCTTCTTTTTCTATCTGGTTAAGAATTTCCCAGGCCAGAAAGCGCACTTGATCATATGGCTCCTGGCTAACCATGAATTACCTGCCTCACTCTCCCAGGCGCATGCCCGGGACTAACTGGTGGCCGTGGAGAAATTCAGCCACCTTCATCCGCGGCCGATTTTCCAACTGTACTTCTCTAACTTTTAAATATCCTCGGCCCGTAGCGATAGTAATCTCCTCATTAGTAGTTTCCACAATTGTTCCCGGAGGTTCTGCATTTATCTCTTCCATTCCGGCAAAAAATCTCGGCCGAAACATCTTCAAGAGACGGCAGTTAAGGTTGGTAAATGCTCCTGGCCAGGGGTCAAAGGCCCGCAAGTGATTAAAAAGCTGGCGCGCCGGCATTTGCCAATTTATGCGGGCCATCTCTTTGGTTATTTTCGGAGCGTAAGTAGCCTGCGCATGATCTTGAGGTTGGGGCTTAAGCCATCCTGCTTCTAATCCGGTCAAAGTCTGTATAAGTAAATCAGCACCCATTTTGGCCAGACGATCATGAAGTTCCCCCGCATTTTCTTCTAAAGCAATATCAGTTTCCCCGATTAAGAGAATTGGCCCTGTGTCCATGCCTTCATCCATAAACATGGTTGTTACGCCCGTACGTGTTTCTCCCTTCAGAATTGCCCAGGGAATAGGGGCTGCCCCCCTATATTTAGGCAGGATCGAAGCATGAACATTTAGACATCCCCGTGGAGGGATGGAAAGAATATCTAAAGAGAGTATTTGTCCATAAGCAATAATTACCATGATTTCGGGGGCTAAAGATTTTAAGAGATTTACAAAAGCATAGTCCCGAATTTTTTCAGGCTGGTAAACTGGTATCTTTTTTTGGACGGCCCATGATTTAATCGGCGAAGGAACAATCTTTTTCCCCCGCCCTTGCGGGCGGTCGGGTTGCGTGACTACCGCCAGAATTTCATGCCCAGATTTTAATAAAGATTCCAGGGCGGGTAAGCCAAAAGAAGCAGTGCCCCAAAAAATAATTCTCAAAGTTGCTTTTCTCTTCTTTCCTTCTGGATCTTACGCCGATACAAATCTTTTTTTAATTTACTAAGGCGATCTAGGAAAAGGATGCCATCGAGATGGTCTATTTCGTGTTGCAAGACGACGGCCAAAAGATCCTCGCCAGTTATTTCACAATTTTCCCCTTCCAGATTTTGATAACGAACCGTTACCTGTTTCTTCCTTTTTACCTCTTCACTGAGCTCAGGGACGCTTAAGCAACCCTCTTCCCAAGTAATTTCTCCATCGCCGGCGACGATTTCCGGATTAATTAATACTAAAAGATTTTTAGGCTGAGGCGGAGGGGTAATATCGATGACGACGATGCGTAGATGGCGGCCAATTTGCGGCGCGGCCAACCCAATTCCTGGAGCAGCATACATAGTTTCGGCCATATCGGCCACAAGCTGGCGGATTTCTTCGTCAATTTTTATAACGGGCTGCGATTTTTTTTTTAAATTTGGATCGGGATACTTTAGAATCTCCAAAATAGCCATGTATTTTTTATAACATATTAATCGGGTCGACATCAACTATTAATCTCACCCCGGGAATGGCTATTTTTTCTCGCTGCTCCAAAACCTCTTGGCAGAAATTATGAAGCCTGGACCAATTTTGACCCTTGAGCAAAATATGGTAACGATGTTTACCACGTAAATAGGACAAAGGGGCGGGGGCCGGGCCTAAGACTTCTATCTGCTCGGCATACTTTGGGTAAACTTTTCTTACGGCTATTATTAAGGTGTGCAAGTTCTGGGCAAATTTTTGAACTTTTTCCAAAGAGTTTCCTTCCCAGCGGAGGTGAATAAGTCGCTTAAAAGGAGGATAACCCATTTCTTTCCTAAACGAAATTTCTTGTTTATAAAAACCGATAAAATCATGATTTTGGGCGAAAGCAAGGCTATAATGATCCGGATTGTAAGTTTGGATAATCACTTTGCCAGGTAGGTCCCCACGGCCGGCGCGGCCGGCTACTTGGGTTAATAATTGAAAGGTACGTTCACTGGCCCGGAAGTCAGGGACGTTTAAAGATAAATCAGCGGCCAAGACTCCAACCAAGGTTACTTTAGGTAAATCATGCCCTTTTGTAATCATTTGGGTGCCCACCAGTAAATTTATCTCTCCCCGGCGGACTTGATTCATTATTTGGGAAGATTTTTGGCGACCAGCCGTGTCCCGGTCTAGCCGCCCCACTAAAGCGCTGGGAAATTCTTTCTTTATTTCTTCTTCCAAGCGCTGAGTCCCGGTTCCCAAAAGAAGAAGACGGGGCGAAGAACAACGCGGGCAAGAAGAAGGGGCCACCAGCGAATAGTCACAATAATGGCAGCGGAATGATTTTTCAGATAAATGATAGATCAAAGAGACGCTGCAATTGGGGCATTTAAAACTATATCCGCAATCGGGACATAATGCAAAGGTGGCAAATCCTCGGCGGTTTAAAAAAAGGAGGGCTTGCTCTTTCCTCATTATCGTCTGTTGTAGATTTTCCGCCAAAGTCGAAGAAATAATGCTTTTCCTTTGCTCCTTATTCTTATCCTGCCGTATATCGACAATCTGAATTTCCGGAAGAGGACGGCCATCTATCCGTTCGGGCAAGGAAAGGTAGCTAAATTTTTTCTGCAGCACATTATAATAAGATTCTAAAGAAGGAGTGGCCGAACCTAATACGACCACAGCATTTTCCATTTTCCCACGGACTAAAGCTAAATCGCGGGCGTGGTAAAGAACTTTTTCTTCTTGTTTATAAGAAGAATCATGTTCTTCATCGACAATGATTAACCCCAAATTATCCAAAGGAGCAAAAATAGCGGAGCGCGCGCCGATGACTAATTTGGCCATACCTCTTTTTATTCGACGCCATTCATCAAAGCGCTCCCCCGGAGTGAGCCCGCTGTGTAAAATCGCTAAAGAATAAGGACACCGGTCTTTAAAATAGGCCATGACTTGGGAAGTTAGACTAATCTCCGGAACCAGCAGAAGCGCCGACCGTCCTTGAGCAATTGTTTCCGCAATCGCTCGCAGATAAACTTCGGTCTTGCCGCTTCCCGTTACGCCGTGCAAGAGAAAGGGGCGAAATTTTTTGCTCGCCAGAGCTGGCCAAATTTCGGCAAGCGCTTTTTCTTGAGCCGAGGTTAGCCGGATAGAAGTGGGCATCGGCCAGGCCAGGTCTTCTCCCCAAGATATTTGGCGAAAAGTCTCTTGGAAATAAATTTCGATAAGATTATGTTCTTTAAATTTTTTAATCAAAAAGGAGGAATGGGGATACTTTGCTCTAAAGTCGGGTAAAGCTACTTCACCAGCAGTGGCAATAAATTTTAAAGCCTCTGCTTGTCGGGGAGTTAAACGAATATTTTCTGGTTTGGCCAAGCAACGCAAAAAGGCTACTTTTTTTTCTTTAACTCTTTGTTCTAAAAACGGTTCCTTCTTTTCTATCCAACCATGGGCCAGCATTTTTTGCAGAATTTTTCGGTCAGATTTTTTAACTTTTAATCCCGGCCTTTTCTCAAGTAAGCTTGAAAGTATCTTTTTTTCTGCCTCAGGAACAGAAGCGTCTTCAAGGGCTTCCCGGCCTTTGGTGCTTAGGCAATATGATTCTTTTACGCGCGGATGCATTCCCGGCGGGAGAGCGCATTTTATTACTTCGCCAATCGGCTGGAAATAATAATGAGCGGTCCAAAGAATAAAGTGCAAGAGATTTTCCGAAATGGCCGTATCGTCTTCAAAAACCCTGCGCAAAGGAAAGATTTCTATTTCTTTAGGAAGAGTAGAAGGGAATTTAATTATATACCCCGTGACCGAGCGTTTGCCCAAAGGGACTAGTACTCTTCTCCCCGGGTAGGCTATTTCTCGCCAATGGTCCGGAACCGAGTAGATAAACGTTTGGGAGATGGGCAGGAGTAAGGCTACTTCTACGTATTTTTCTAAATCGGACATTCGTGTTCCGCCAACCCCAAAATATTATTAAGCCTTGTTTATTCCGGCAGGGGAAGTCGTACCAGAAAAGTAGCTCCTATTCCTGGTTGATTAATGACTTCAATTTTTCCTTTATGTTGGTTAATTATTTTATGGGCTATCGCTAAACCCAAGCCCGTACCTTCCTGCTTAGTAGTAAAGAAGGGATTAAATATATTCTCTAAAATTTCTGCCGGAATTCCTCCGCCCGTATCTCTCACCTCCACCTCGACCATTTTTTCTTTTTTTTCTTCCCGCAAGCAAGTCTTCACCCCTATTTCTCCATCGCGGTCAATAGCCTGTAAGGAATTTACCAGCAAATTGAGGAATACTTGTTTTAATTGAGGAGGATCGCCCAAAATAGGGGGTAGATCCGCACTAAACTCCCGGCGCACACTTATATTCCTTTCGCTGATTTCACTCTCTAAAATGGAGAGGGCTTCTTCCAGAAGGCGATTTACCTCACATGGGCGGAAAGGAAGAGCTACTTCCCGCGAATAAATTAATGTAGAATTTAAAATATTTTCTAAGCGTTTTACCTCTTTAAGAATTATCCGCACATATTTCTTCTCCGGTGAATTTTCTTTAAAGTTGCGCTCTAATCGGCGGGCAAAGCCACCGATAGAAACCAAAGGGTTTTTAATTTCATGGGTAATAGAAACTACTAATTCTCCCAAGGCCGCGAGTTTTTCTGATTGGATGAGCCGACTTTGGGTTTGCAAAAGTTGGGTGTTCATTTCCTGCAAATTAGAGTACAGACGAGAATTTTCGATGGCCATGGCTGCTTGATTGGCCAGCAGAGTTAATACTCCTAAGTCACTCTTCGTTATGGGCCGGCCAGTGAAAAGATTATCTACGGCGATTAAGCCAATAGGTCTGTCCTTGACGATTAAGGGCACAGTAGCAAAAGCCCGACTGCCAAAAAGCTTGAGAATATCCTTATTGACTTCTGGGTCAGATGGGGCATCTTCAATATGAAAAGGCCTTTTTTCTTTTAACGTCCTAATGAGGATAGAACGATTTTGGTGGAGGGGGATGCGCACTTGCCGAACCATTGCTTCAAAAGGCAGGTTTCCCATTTCCCCAGAGTTCTCTTCTCCGGTCATAAAGTATGATAGGTCTCTTAATTTTAAGCGCCATTCTTGGGTCTCTTGAGCGCTGCGTGCTCCTATGCCCATCGTGCCTTCTAAAACTCCTTCGTTTTCGTTGGCCAAAAAAAGAGCGGCGCGATCAAACCCCAAAGGGTTGGCAAAAGTAACGGATAACAAAATTGTACGCAATATTTGATCTAATTTAATTGTGGCGTGCAAAGATCGGGAAACTTCATAGAGTAATGACAATTCATTTAAACTCCTTTCGCGATCTTTGGCCAAGAGTTCAATCCGTTGAAGGATGATGGCATTTTCAATAGCAATGGCCATCTGGGCGGCCATGGTAGTAAGTAAGCCCATATCTTCTTCGTCAAATACTTTAGCGGGTTTTTCCCCCTCCCGCTTACTAAAAAGAGCGAGTGTGCCAACGACTTTGCTTTTATAAATCAGGGGAACACAAAGCACAGAGGCCACCAAACGAGAAAAGTTTTCAAAACTCAAAGAGGAAAGTTGCACATCGGGAATTAAAATGGGTTCTCTGGTGAAGGCTACCAGTCCGGCAACATCCTCGCCTAAAGGGACTGGCTTCAGCATTTCTTTTTCGGGTTCTTCTAACCCATAAGAAGATACTGCTTTCAGGATTTTTCCTTCTTCGTCGAGCAGTCGTAGAATAGCCCCATCAGCTTGTAAAATTTTGGTACTGCTTAAAGCAATTCTATTTAACAATTCGCCGAGTTCTAAGGTAGAAGTTATGGCCTGGCTAATAGCTTGTAAAGTATTCAATTCAGCAATTCTTCTTTTGGCTTGCCTAAATATCTGCGATCCTCTTAAGGTTCCCGCCAGTTGGCGACAGATGGCGGAGAGAAGAAACTTTTCTTCGGGGGAGATCTCCCGGGGAGTTTCTCCTAACAGGCTCAAGACTCCGTAAAAAGAAATTTCATCAGTGATCGGATAAAAAACCAAGGTTGGGAACTTGGCAAATTCGGGAGGAAGATCCCCCAGAGAAAGCTGGGCGGAATCCAGAATGTAAATGGGTTCACGACGGTGAGCGCAATAACCTAAAGGCCCGGCCGATAGCGGATAAGTAGCGGAAGGAGGGAAAAGGGCGGCGGAGGGACCATAACATTTAAGGGACAAATGACTGCGCCGAGCATCCCAAAGGAAAAGAGCACAAGCGGTAAAAGAAAAAGTTCGGGCTAACGTATTCGTTAATTGAATTAAACGTTGATCTAAATCAACAGAGGCGTTAGAAATTTCTATGACTTTTGCTAATACTTCGGTACCGTTCATATTTTATAAATATTTTTTCTTGGCCATAGTTTTTTCGTAGACAGCTAAATATTCTTGAGCAGAACGATCCCAGGAGAAATCTTCGGCCATTCCTCGGCGCATTAATTTTTGCCACAGGTCTTTATTTTGGAAAATCTGTAAAGCCTTTTTTATAGTATCTAATAAAGCTTCTGAGGAATATTCATGAAATTTAAAGCCATTGCCTTCGCCGCTTTCCGGGTTAAAGTTAACAATCGTATCATCTAATCCGCCCGTAGCGCGGACAATGGGGACTGTGCCGTAGCGGAGAGAATAAATTTGATTCAGACCGCATGGTTCAAAGCGGGAAGGCATGACCAAAATATCCGCCCCTGCTTCAATTTTATGAGCCAGGGCGTTATCAAAGCCTATCTTCAATCCTATTTGCCGGGGATATTTGGCTTGCAGATCTTGAAAGAGAAAGTGATATTTTTCATCGCCGGTGCCTAAGATAACGAATTGGAGGTTCATTTTGACCATTTCTTCCATAGTGGCCGCCAAAAGATCACAACCTTTCTGGTCGGTCAAGCGCGAAATGGTAGCTAAGAGGGGGATTTCTTCAGAGACGGGCAATCCAAATTCTTTTTGTAAATCAATTTTGCAGATTTTTTTGCCAGAGAGGGCCGAGAAATTATACTTCTCCTTGATATAAGGATCTATTTCTGGAGACCATTCGCTATAATCAACGCCGTTAAGAATACCATAAAGATCGGCCTGGCGATCGCGTAAGACTCCCTCCAGGCCGCAGCCGAACTCTGGAGTTTGAATCTCTTCTTTATATTTTCGGCTAACGGTTATTACAGCATCGGCGAAAACGATGCCTCCTTTTAAAAAATTTATTTTTCCGTAAAACTCGAGAGCTTGCGGAGTAAAAAGTTCCCACCCTAAATTAGTCATGGGCATGTCATAATGCCAAAAAAGCCCCTGGTAGGCGATATTATGAATAGTAAAGGCCGTAACAGTATTGTTTAACGCCGTCAGACCTTTATAGATGGTTCGCCTGTATACAGGGGTCAAACCCGTCTGCCAGTCATTGCACTGAATTACATCCGGCTTTATTTCCAAAACCAACGCTGCTTCCAAAATAGCCCGCGAGAAAAAGATAAACCTTTCGGCATTATCTTCATAATCGCCGCTGGGGGTAGTATATAGATAATCGCGATCATAATATTTATCTTGTTGGACGAATAATACCTGACAGTTGGGAGCCAATTCCGTTGTCCAGATTTCTCCCACCTCTGTTTTCCCTCCCACAGGAACTTTAACTACCTGGCCAGTTTTCTTTAAAGAAAATTTCTTTTCCTCTACTTGCCGATATTTAGGCAATATCAAAAAGACTTGGGCGCCTAATTTGGCCAATGCCCGCGGGAGAGCTCCGGATACATCACCCAGACCACCCGTTTTAGCAAAGGGTACTGCTTCGGGAGAAGCAAAGAGAATGCGCATTTTTCTCTCCTCAAACTATAAGTTCACGCAGAAATTTTGCCGCTTCCTCAGGAGGAGTAGGATTAATAAAAAATCCTGAGCCCCACTCAAACCCGGCAAACTTTGTCAGTTTAGGAATAATCTCCAAGTGCCAATGATAATATTCTAGAGTTCTTTCGTTGAAAGGTGCCGTGTGTAAGGTAAAGTTGTAAGGAGGATAGTTTAAAGCTTTTTCTAAACGCCGCAAAGTTTCCGCAAAGATCAAAGCCAAAGATTGAACTTCATGGATCTGACTATCAACAAAAGAAGAGTTGTGCCGTTTGGGAAGAATCCAAGACTCGAAGGGAGAAAAAGAAGCGAAAGGGGCGATGACCAAAAAATCGTTGTTTTCCAAAATTATTCTTTCCCCCTGCTGGATCTCTTGGCGCACAATGTCGCAAAATATGCATCTTTCTTTATAACGATAAAATTCTCGCGCTCCAGCCATTTCTTCGGCCACCAAATGGGGTACAATGGGCAAGGCAATTAGCTGGGAATGGGAATGTTCCAGAGTAGCCCCCGCTTCTTCACCATGGTTCTTAAAGATCATGGCATAGCGCAGCCTGATATCTTTGCGCAGATCAAGCATTCTTTCTCTATAAGCCCAAAGTACATCTTCAAAGCGTTTCGGCGGCAAAGAGGTAAGGGTTTCCTCGTGATGGGGGGTTTCGATAATTACTTCGTGAGCCCCGATGCCACTCATTTTGTCGTATACGCCAATTCCTTCCCGATGCAATTCTCCCTCTACTCGTAAAGCAGGAAACTTATTAGGGACCACGCGCAATTGCCAACCTGGCCCATTGCGGGGAGACCCATCTGGTCGGAAGGCTAAAATTTCAGGCGGAGTCTTGTCTTCATTCCCCGGACAAAAGGGACAAAATCCTCCTTTGGGTTTACTTTTGTGGTTATTAAAATCAGAAGGCCTCCGCCCCCGTTCGGTAGAAATGATCACCCACCGACCGGTAACGGGGTCCTTACGTAGTTCAGACATTCCGTCCTCCTCTATCCCTAATCGTATAATTCTATTTTACGCCGTCCCTTAAACTTTTAGTTGGTTAAAAATCAACTGGCTTATTTTCTTTTATTGTATAATCAAACCTGCCACATGGAAACTAAGAAATCTTGGTCAGGAACAGTAAAAGATAAATAACCCTGTGATGGATAGCGTTCCCAAATTAAGCCGTCTTTTAGGATCTGCAGGCAGAAACTAACTTTTTCTTTAGCCTTAAACCCTAAGAGGGTGAAAGGTACTGAGAGCTCTATTATTTGTTGGACGCCTATCTGGTTGGAAGTCTGCCTTAACTCTTCATCTTTTTCATCTTTGAAGACTAATTGATAAAAGGGGGTGGCTTTTTCTTTGAAAACTAAAGGAAATTCAATCCGCCCTTCCCGAGGATGCAGAAAAATTATCTGCACAGTTATCTCTTCGGCCCCGGCTAATCCTGAATTAGACGGGTCAACCCGGAAGAAGAAATTATGCAAGTCAAAACCATAATAGAAGCCATTAATCAACATCTGCCCTTGAAACATGGAGGAGCTTAAAGGCTCAGCTGCGTAGAAGCCTGCTTCTACCCATTCATAAAAATGAGTTACATGCCCATCCAAAGAAGGGCTAATAAGCCCAATGGGCTCTAAAGGCGGTTTTACCTCCCGGGGCAGAAATATAGGATTCCGCAGATATTCCGGAACAGGGGAATTGAGCAAAAGATGCACTTGCATTAAGTGGGCCCGGAAAAGACGGTCAAATTCTTCTTTATGGGCGCTGCTGAATTCATCACCATACCACCAAAACCAATCGCTACCCTCAGCTATATATATTTCTTCCCAAGCAGATTGCCGGATTTCTTCGTTAGTTATTTTGGGCTCATTATCGGTCAAAAAATTACGGGTGCGGCGCAAGTTGTCCCAAGCTTGCTTGTCTTCGGCATGGCCAATCCAAATCTTAAAATTTTGGTTAATCCATGATCCCGTATAGAGAAAGGGTAGGGTTGTGGTCGGTGGGTAGGCTGGCAAAAAATCTTTTAGGCGCACAGGTTCAAGAGCCGGATCTTGCGTAATATATGTATACAAGCGTTTTAGAAATTCCTGGCCACCATCAGGGTAATATTCCCAAGCATTCTCCCCATCAAGAGCAATGCATACTAAATGAGGGCCAGCGGGCAAAGAACGGCGAATATTTTGCAAATGATAAACTAAATCCTGAGCCGCCGTCTGGGGGTCATTTTTAGCATAAGTAAAACCAATTAAGTCGGCCAGATTACGATCTCTAAAGACCATATAAACTTCTGCTCCCGCATATTCTACCCGGTAAGGGCGATAAAGAAGATCTCGCGGATTATCTTTAGCCAAAGATTTAAAAAGAATTCCCTCATCAGAAGCCATCCATTGAATACCCGCCTTCTTCACCAAGGGAATCATTTCGGGGCAGACTGCTCCTTCCGCGGGCCATAAACCAACAGGGGGATGACCGAAAATGCGCTGATGATAAATTACGGCTTTATTTATTTGGGCCGCGGCATCTTCAGGATGAGCAAAAGAAGAAGGCAGCGCCAATTCCGGCATTGCTCGCTGGGCAAATGACCAATCGATCAATAATGGGAGAATGGGGTGATAAAAAGGACTGGTGGTTATTTCTATCTGACCTTTTTCCTCCAGGCGGCGATAAAGAGGAATAATTTCTTTGATAATCTCACTTTGTACCTTAAGCAGGCTTAGCTTATCATCTTCCGAAAACATTCTTCCTTTATTAATTAGTTCGCGAACCTCTTCTTTTTCAGCGCGAGCGCGAAAGCCAAACCAAGTCAGATTAAACCAAACCTGCAGATCACGAAGCTCTTGGGCGCTGAATTGCGGCCAAATTTCTTCCAAGTGATAAGAAGATATCTGTGCCCCTCTTTTTTGTAATAGAGCCCAGTAGGCCGGATATGGTTTAACCATGGTCTCCCAATTGCCCGTAAAAAAATTGGCCAGAATAAATTTCTTTTCAGCCGGAGTCAAATCTGCAGCGGGCTTACGGGTATGCTCTAAGAAAACATCCTTGGCTTGCTCTTGAGCATATTCCTCGATTTGGCGCAAGAGAGAAGGAACGAGATTAAATGTTTGGCGCAGGGGCGGATAATCATTAAGCAGAGAAGCCATATCGTAATAACCTTTGCAAGCATGAAGCCTTACCCATGGCAGGGTATAGTGGTCGGTTAGCGGATCGCGGTAATAAGGTTGATGCATGTGCCAAAGAAAGGCTACGCAGAGCATTAGCTTTTTCCCTAATTAATGGGCAGATACATATTCTTTAAAGAATTATAACAGATATCTCATGGGAAACAAGCGCTTCTTGAAAAAAACAAAAAGCTTTAATTTTTTATAATCTCCCCATCCTTAGAGACTTGGTCTTCATGAGAAGAAAGGGCCGGAGGAATGCCAGAGGCAGGCCAGAGGCAGGCATTCATTCAGAATCATGAGGCAGTGGTTCTTCCATAGGTACGAGCGGATTTTTAAGCTTTACCATATTGCTCAGTTTAACGATCCGCCTACCCTTTGAGGAAAATCGTTGGTCGATTTTGAATAACTTCTTATCCCGCCGATGCTTCTTCATTCATGCCTGCCTCTGGCCTGCCTCTGGCCTGCCTCTGGCCCGCCTCTGGCCCGCCGATATTCTCTTCACTAAAATTATCTATTTTTTAACTATGCCCAAGTCTCCAGTTGCGCAAAAAAACAAGGTTGTGTTATTTATTATTTACAATTCGATATATAAAGGATGAAATTCAAGGAGCAAAAGAAATGTCTGTATATGACCTTATTATCATAGGGGGTGGACCGGCTGGTCTTACAGCCGGCTTATACGCGACGCGCGCCCGCTTGAAGACTCTACTCGTAGAAAAAATGTTCTTGGGCGGGCAAGCCGCCAGCACTTATTTGATTGAAAACTATCCCGGCTTCCCGGAAGGAATTTTAGGACCAGACCTTACTCAAGCTATGGAGAAGCAGGCCAAACGTTTTGGGTTAGAAGTAATTAATGGAGAAGTCAAAAGTATTAACCCACAGCAGAAATTTTGGGAAGTAGGCATGGATGAACAAAACTTCCTCACCAAGACCATTATTGTCGCATCCGGAGTTGAACCTGTTAAATTAGGCATTCCCGGAGAAGAAGAGTTACGGGGCAGAGGAGTTTCTTATTGTGCTACTTGTGACGGACCCTTCTTTAAAGATCAAGAAGTTGGGGTCATTGGCGGAGGTGATTCGGCCGTAGATGAAGCTATTTATTTGACTCGCTTCGCCCGGAAAGTTTACATCATCCATCGGCGCGATAGTTTAAGAGCGGCTAAAATTTTACAGGAAAGGGCCCGGCAAAATGAAAAAATTACAATTCTCTGGGATACGGTAGCCACAAAAATTTTAGGGCAAGAAGGTGTTGAGGGATTAGAGCTTAAAAACGTCAAAACCCAGGAAACTAAACTCCTGCTTGTTAAAGGAGTTTTTTTCTACGTCGGATTAAGGCCGATGACCAATTTCCTTAAAGATTTAATAAGACTCGATGAGAGAGGTTACATCCTCACTGATGAAAACATGGCTACTTCTGCTCCAGGAATATTTGCTGCGGGAGATGTGCGCCGAAAACTTTTGCGGCAAGTCACTACTGCTGTTGGCGATGGCGCCACGGCGGCTTTTGCCGCGGAACGCTACTTGGAAAATTTGTAAAAGGGATTAAAATTTAGCATCGGTAAATTTAATTAGTGGAGGTAAATTGCCCAGAATTTTAGTTACTAACGATGATGGAATTCTTTCCCCTGGTTTATTATCTTTGGCTAAGGCCTTAGAGAAAGTAGCCGAAGTATGGGTAGTGGCTCCAGATAGGGAACAGAGTGCCTGTAGCCATTCTTTGACTATGAATCGTCCATTGCGCCAAAAAAAGATGGCCAAATTGGGGCCGCGGTATTTTGCCATTAACGGCACCCCCACCGATTGTGTGCTCTTAGGAGTAAGTAAAATAATGCCCGCCAAGCCAAACTTAATTGCCTCCGGAATTAACATTGGCGAAAATTTAGGAGAAGATATAACTTATTCAGGAACTGTCTCGGCCGCCATTGAAGGCACAATCTTGGGTATTCCTTCTTTTGCTATTTCCTTAGTCTCCCGTAAAGCGCAAGGTTTCTCATGGGCCGCTGATTTTGCTGCGCGGTTAGCAAAGAATATCTTAGAAAAAGGACTGCCCCCCAATACTTTTTTGAATGTTAACGTACCCCACCAGCAAAAGAAACCGGAGTCTTACAAAATTACCCGGTTAGGAAAAAGGATTTACGGAGAATCGGTTCAGGAAAGAAAAGACGCGGCCGGCCGAAAATATTATTTAATAGGCGGGAATACGCCTAGTTATGCCCCGACGGAAAATTCAGACTTCCAGGCTATCTCTCAAAACTATATATCTATTACCCCTTTGCATCTTGATTGGACAAATTACGCTGCTTTACGTAGCTTAGCTAAACGAAAGATTTAAATATTAGCCATCGTTGGTATGGGTATCTTGAAATATAAAAAAACGAGTTTTCCTGATTTTTTTTCCTCTCGTTTACGCATGGTAGAAGAACAAGTTAAAGGACGAGGAATAAACGACCCCCGGGTTATATCAGCCATGGCCGAAGTCCCCCGTCATCTATTTGTTCCCCATTCTTTGCAAAGTCAAGCATATCGAGATATAGCTTTGCCTATAGGGGAGGGGCAAACTATTTCGCAACCCTATATGGTGGCTTTGATGAGTGCCGCCTTGGAGTTAAAAGGGAAAGAAAGGGTTTTAGAGATAGGCACCGGGTCTGGCTACCAAACAGCTATCTTGTCTAAATTGGCTGAACGCGTATATTCTGTGGAAAGAATTCGATCCCTCTTAGAAAGAGCGAGAAAAATCCTCGATCAACTCCAATGCCATAATGTGCTCACCCGCCTTTTTGATGGTTCTCTTGGTTGGAAAGAAGAAGCTCCTTTCGAGGCCATCTTAGTAACGGCTGCTACGGTCTCCCCCCCTCCGCCTTTATTGCAGCAATTAAAGGAGGGAGGGATAATGGTTGTGCCCATTGGCTCGGCCCAGACTCAAAAACTTATCCGCATCCGCCGTCGCTTCAAAAGTTTGATCCAGGAAGACTTGGGAGAATGCCAATTTGTGGCTATGATCGGCCGATACGGTTTGACCAAATTTTAGCCTCTTTGCTGATTTCTTCTTCATCCAAGGTAAGGATTTGGCGGTCTTTCATGATTATTTGGCCGTTGATGATGACATGGCGCACATCAGCTCCCGTGGCCGTATAAACTAAATGGGAAACAATATTGTAAATGGGCTGCCAATGGGGACGATTAAGATCCAAAATAATAATATCAGCCTTCTTGCCCACAGCCAAAGAACCAATCTCCTCTTCCATCCCCAATACCTTAGCCCCACCCAAAGTAGCCATATGCAAAACCACTTCCGCCGGCATAACTGTAGGATCTAACCTAAAAACTTTGTGCAACTTAGCCGCTGTA
>CAZAGD010000118.1:0-18450 GCA_964484485.1 uncultured Syntrophaceae bacterium | reverse complement strand
CCCGATTCGGACGATAAGCCATATTTCTGATCATATAAGCCAGGTACATAAGCGGCTCTTCTTCCTGGACAATTTTCCCGCGGACATAAACGGCAGCTTTCGAAACTCTCTTCGGTAGGAAACCAAATGCCAGAAACAGATTTGATGGGCATCATCAAGAAAGATTCGTTAAGTTTCACCCCTATTGCAGATGGTCCTTCGCCGAGGAGAGTAAAAAGCGGTACCTGCTCTGAAAGAGGCCAATCCGGCAAAGAACCAGGGTTCATCCTGGAAATTTTACCTGGTTGAAAACGGGCAATTAAGTCATCATATATATAATCCAGAGCTAACCGTAAAACTTTTTCTTTTATAGCATCGACAAGATATTTATCTAAAATTTCCCCAAATTTTTTTGACCATTCCTCCATTTCCTCTCCGCAGGTTGCTATATATGGGAAAATACGGTAGGCTTTTTCCAAATTAACCCGCAGAACTCGGCTGGTAAAAGTAACTCCATCCACTACCACTTGGTTATCTCTTTTTTCTTGAATATAAGCTACTTTATAAAAACCTTTTGGCTTGGCGATTGTCTGCGCCTCTTCAAGCAGGCTTTTAAGTCTATCCATCTGGCTACTGTGTGGACGAATTTTCAAAAATTCCCCGAGCTGTTCTGGAACAATAGAAAAGGGAATTTTTTCTAAAAGATAAGAGCCCATTTCACTTGGAGGAATATTCGTTCAAAAATTTTACTAAATCTACTACTTATTCCATATTTTACCAGATGGCCATCTTATGATATTTTTCTTTTTTTTGTCAATCTCCAAAATTGCTGACCTTCTAACAGATTTAATATTTCTCGCCAGCAGGAAAGAGGCGGGAGGGGGAGAAGCTCTCTCCCTCCCGCCTGAATTAATCTAAAATTTAAAAACTGAGCGACGGTCAGCCAAAATTGAGGCCTCTGAAAAATTCCTTCGGGATGCGGTTTCATTATATCCCTGAACTCCGGAATCCAGTATTTCAAGGTATTTCTGGACTCCCGCTTGCGCAGGAGCGACCGCGAAGTCGGTTTTTCAGAGATCTCAGATTCTTTAATGAATATTCTGGGCCTATTTCCGTTCAAACTGTTCCAGAATAAATAGATTTAGGTTTTCGTGCAAAAGGTGAGGCATTCGAAATCTTAAAGCAGTTTTTCATTCCTGGATTGAGGCAGGAAAATTCCTTTCATTTTTTTCTTGACTTTTATTCCCAAATTAGTATTTTAAATTTAAAATCTTTCCCCCCTTTAAAATAGTAATTTCTTCTTTGGCCCAAATAAGGGCCGAAGATAGAAATATAGCGCATAAACTTCTATCTGGGTTGCCAAATAAATTTTATTCATCGCCTAATCGCTAAAAAGCTGTAGCGCAGAGGCTAAAAATATCCATTGCCAATTTTAATAATTCCGCCAGGGGAAAGGTGATGGTAGGCGTGGGAGCAGATACTCTTCCGCAGCTTTTAATTCTTAATGCTCAAAAATATGGCCGAAATAAAATTGCCATCCGCGAAAAGGATTTAGGCATATGGCAATCTTATTCCTGGCAGGATTATCTGGAGAACACCCGCCTTTTTGCTTTGGGATTGGCCGCCTTAGGATTTCGCCGCGGGGATAAGCTCAGCGTAATAGGCGACAATCGCCCCCAACTCTATTTTGCCCAGATGGCTGCTCTATGCTTAGGAGGAATTCCTGTCCCTCTTTATCAAGACGCCATTGAAAGAGAGCTGGAATATATTATTGCCCACTCGGAGGCAAGATTTATTGTGGCTGAAGATCAGGAACAAGTCGATAAAATGCTCGCCCTTCGAGAGAGAATTCCCAGTATAGAATTAATTATATACGATGATCCGCGAGGAATGCGCAATTATAAACAACCTTTTCTGAAAAGTTTCACGGCCGTCCAAGATCTGGGTAGGGAATTTGCGAAGAGTCACCCGACCTATTTTGAAGAGGAAGTGGCCAAAGGAAACCCCGAAGATATAGCCCTTATAGCTTACACTTCGGGAACAACTGGAAATCCTAAAGGAGTTGTCCTCTCGCATGCCAATCTTTTAACTAATGTACGCTTGATTACCCAGGCTGAAAAATATGAAGATAACGACCAAACTATGGCTTACTTACCCATGGCCTGGATCGGGGATTCTATTTACTCTCTGGCCATGCTTTTTGATATAGGCTTTACGACAAACTGCCCGGAAGCGGCCAGCACCGTCTTAAGAGACATGCGGGAAATTGGACCCACGGTCATTTTCTGTCCGCCGCGCATTTGGGAAAATATCCTCACTACCATTCGGGTAAAAATGGAAGACGCGGCCTGGATAAAGCAAAAAATGTTTAATTTTTTTATTGATGTGGCTATGCAAGTAGCGGTTTACCGGTTGAAGAATGAGCCTGTCCCTTTAAAACTCCGGATTTTATATGCCCTGGGAGAATTTCTGGTATACGCTCCTTTGCGCGATAATTTAGGAATGAGGAAAATCCGTTTTGCTTATACGGCCGGAGCGGCTTTGGGGCCAGAGACTTTCCAATTTTATCGGGCCATCGGCATCAATTTAAAACAAGTATATGGTCTCACCGAGACCAGTGCCATGTGCACCTATCAGCCCGATGAGGAAGTGAAATTAGAAACAGTGGGTAAACCTTTACCAGGAATTGAACTTAAAATTAGTGAGGCAGGAGAAGTGTTGATTAAAAGCCCGGGCGTTTTTCAAGGATATTATAGAAACCCCGAAGCTACGGCCGAGGCCCTAAAAGATGGTTGGCTGCATACCGGGGACGCTGGCATCATTGATCAAGATGGTCATTTGATTATCATTGATCGGGCGAAAGATGTAAGCACTTTGGCTAACGGCACTATTTTTGCCCCGCAATATATTGAAAATAAACTCAAATTCAGCCCTTACATCAAAGAGGCCGTAACTATTGGGCAGGGGAAAGAATTCGTAACAGCCATGATTAATATCGACATGCAGAGCGTGGGCAATTGGGCGGAAAGAAAAAATGTGGGTTATACTTCCTACACTGACCTTTCTCAAAAGCCAGAAGTTTATGACTTGATTACCCAGGAAGTAAAAAGAGTAAACGCCAGTTTGGCTAAAGAAGAAAAACTACGCCCGGCTCAGATCAAAAGATTTTTAATTTTGCATAAAGAATTAGATCCAGATGACGCCGAAATTACGCGCACTCGCAAACTTCGCCGCGGCTTCATTGCCCAGAAGTATGCTGAGATTATCGATGCTCTCTATTCCGGAAAAGATGGGGTAGATGTAGAAACCAAAATCACTTACGAGGATGGACGGACAGCTAATATTCGAGCTTTTTTGAAGATTAAAGAAGTAGAGGTCTTTTCATGAAAAAATTAACCCTAAATGAAAGGGATGAGTTTTATGCCCAAAAATAAGAACGGGGTCTTGCTGCAGGTCCAGGATGTCCATGTTGATTTTGGCGTCTTAAAGGCCCTAAACGGAGTTAGCTTGGATATCCAGGCGGGCGAAATTTTAGCTATTATCGGGCCCAATGGGGCAGGCAAAACAAGTTTAGTTAATGCCATTAATGGTTTTTATCGTCCGACCCGCGGACATATTTTTTTTGCTGGTCAGGATTTAACTAAGTTGCGCCCCCATCAAATTGCCGCTTTAGGTATTGCCCGGACTTTTCAAAATGTGGCCCTTTTCAAGGGGATGACAGTTTTAGACAATTTAATGATCGGCAGAAATCTAAAAATGAACTCCCATTTTTTATCCCAAGGTATTTACTGGGGACTTGCCCAGAAAGAGGAGATAAATCATCGAGAAGCTGTGGAGCGGATTATTGACTGGTTAGAAATAGAGCATATCCGCAAAATTCCAGCCGGGATGCTTCCCTATGGTCTTCAAAAAAGAGTGGAATTAGGTCGAGCTTTAGCCGCCGAACCAAAGCTCCTTCTTTTAGATGAGCCTATGGCGGGAATGAATTTAGAAGAAAAAGAAGATATCGTCCGCTTTATTTTAGATGCCAACGAAGAATTGGGCATTACTATTGCGCTCATTGAACACGATATGGGGGTAGTAATGGACATATCTGATCGAGTAATAGTTCTGGACTATGGAGAAAAAATTGCTGAAGGTACTCCCGAAGAAATTCGTTACCAGGAACGCGTCATTAAAGCTTATTTGGGATCGCCTGCCCGCAAATAAAAGGAGAGAGAGGAAAATGATCTTTTTTTTTGAAGTTTTTATTGGTGGACTTATGGTGGGCATTATGTATTCCTTAATAGCTTTAGGATTTGTGCTCATCTATAAGTCCTCCGGAATATTCAACTTTGCTCAGGGAGACATGACCCTGCTGGCAGCTTTAGCTTTAGTTGGTTTCCTCAATATTTTCCCCCTTTGGTTAGCTATCTTAGCCACTTTGTTAATGATGGTTGGTTTAGCTTTAATTGTGGAAGCTATTGTTCTTCGTCCACTAATAGCTCGTCCTCCCTTAGTTCTCTTCATGTCCACCATTGGTTTAGGGTTTTTGCTGCAAGGCATTGGGCAGGGAATCTGGGGAACTGATCCAAAAGGTTTACATATAGGTCTTTCGGACATTCCCTTTGAAATTAAGGGATTATTAATTAGTCAATTTGATTTGGCCGGAGCAGCTTTGTCTGGTTCGCTGGTTTTAATATTAGTTTGGTTCTTTCAAAAATCTAAGACAGGACGGGCTTTGCGGGCAGTCTCTGATGACCATGAGGCTGCTCTTTCGGTAGGCATACCCCTAAGAAAAGCCTGGGCCATCACTTGGGCCATTGCTGGCATAGTAGCCTTAGTGGCCGGTATCATGTGGGGAAGCCGTCTGGGTGTGCAATTTAGCCTTTCCCTCATTGCCCTGAAAGCTCTGCCTGTTCTTATCTTAGGAGGAGTAGATAGCATTCCTGGCGCGATTATAGCTGGGTTGATCGTCGGAGCTGCTGAAAATTTAGCTGAGGTTTTTCTTGGTCCATATGTGGGTGGAGGAATTCAAACTTTCTTTCCTTACCTCTTAGCTTTATTCGTTCTCTGGTTCAAACCTTATGGAATGTATGGAAGAGAAATTATAGAACGAGTATAAAACGAGCATGGGTTGATGGAGAAAATATATATAGATAAAGGGTGAATTAAACCTATGATTTACCGGGAGTGCGGAGTTTTTAAAGCCAGCTATCAAGAAGATATGGCTATTTTCCCCATTCCGTTAGATAAATGGGGAGTTATACTTATCTTGGTTATTGCTGTATTTATAGTTCCTCTTCTGGCCAATGAATACTGGCTGGGTAGTATCCTTATTCCCTTCTTAGTCTTCTCTCTGGCTGCCCTCGGCTTAAATTTTTTAACTGGCTACGCTGGCCAACTTTCTTTAGGGCATGCGGCCTTCATGGCCGTGGGAGCTTACTCTGCGCTTATTCTTTATGGACGGTACGATGTTCCCTTAATTTTTAGTCTATTAGGCGGGGGCCTTATATCCGCGGCCGTAGGCGGAGTTTTTGGTATCCCTTCCTTGAGAATCAAAGGGTTTTACTTGGCTGTTTCTACACTGGCTGCTCAATTTGTTATCGAATGGATTCTTACTCATTGGAAATGGGTCTCGGGGGGAGTTTTTGGCACAGTGGATACGCCGCCGATGAAAATTTTGGGCTGGCCCATTGACACTCCCCTTAAAAAATATTATCTCGTCCTCTGCATAGTTATTCCTTTAACTATTTTTGGCAAAAATCTGGTAAGGGGACAACTAGGGCGAGCTTGGATGGCTATCCGGGATATGGATATAGCCGCAGAGATTATTGGCATTTCTCTCTTCCGGAATAAACTTATGGCTTTTCTGATAAGTGCTTTTTACGCTGGAGTTGCCGGAGGGTTGATAACTTTTGCCTATTACGGAGCTGCCAATATAGAAGCCTTTAACATAATGGTCTCCTTTCACCTTTTGGGAATGGTCATTATTGGCGGTATGGGAAGTGTTTTGGGATCGTTTTTGGGTGGGGGTTTTATTACCCTGTTGCCCATTTTTATAAACCAATTTGCTCGGGCCCTGGGCATCCCGCTGAAAACTGATCTTCTGGCTTGCCTGGATCTCCTTATCTTCGGCGGATTAATCATCATCTTTTTAATTGTTGAACCATATGGCTTAGCTCGCTTATGGCAAACTTTGAAAGAAAAATTGCGTTTGTGGCCTTTCCCATATTAAAGTTTGATTCCATCTTTAAAAATGGAGATTCTAATTTTCTCAATAGATTCTCCAAAAATAATAAAGAAAGGAGGTATTTTAAATGGTCACCCCCAAGGTTTTTTTGACGATTTTAGGAGTCCTCATCATTTTCCTTAATCCCGGATTAGGCCTGACTGCTGAACAATACGTCCCGTGCTTGATTTACCGCACGGGCCCATTCGCTCCTGGAGGAAGCGGAACAGGTGGCGGCTGGGAAGACTTTATGGAGCTTATGAATATGAAAGGAGGAGTAAATGGCATAAAGTATAAATATGAAGAATGTGAAACTGCTTATGATACGGCCCGGGGAGTGGAGTGTTACGAACGGGTTAAACCAAAAAACCCCGCTTATGTCCATCCTTTTAGCACAGGAATTACCTATGCTTTACTTGATCGGGCTGCCCGCGATAAGATTCCCTTAGTCTTCATGGGCTACGGGCGAGCGGATGCTTCTGATGGTCGAGTCTTCCCCTGGGCCTTTAATTTTCCAGCTAATTATTGGTCCCAGAATTCTGCAAAAATCAGATTCATTGCTCAACAGATGGGAGGTATGGATAAATTAAAAGGACTTAAAATTGCTAACCTCTTTATTGACGTTCCTTATGGACAAGAAACCCGGCCTCTTTTAGATAAAATGTCCAAGATGTTCGGTTTTGAAGTCCAACATTTTCCTGTTCCTTGGCCGGGGATAGATCAAAAAGCTCAATGGGTAGATATTGTCCGCCGTTTTAAAGCTGACTGGGTTATTAATCGTAATTGGGGTGTCTCTTGCACTGTACCTCTTAAAGAGGCAGCCCGACTCGGATTTCCCCGTGAACGCATTGTGGGTGTTTGGTGGTGTGGATCAGAGGAAGATGTCTTACCTGCCGGCCCGGCAGCCAAAGGCTATTATGCGGCCAATTTTAATGGCGTTGGGCAAAATTTTCCCATAATCCAGGAAATTATCGAAAAAGTTTACGCGGCTGGCAAAGGTAATTTATCCATCACCCGAGTAGGAACAGTATTCTATAATCGAGGCGTAGTTACGGGTATTGTAATGGATGAAGCCCTGCGCACCGCCCACAAGAAATTCGGCGTCAAAGTGGTTACAGGAGAAGAGATGCGGTGGGCTTTGGAAAATTTAGACATTACTGAGGCCAGAATTAAAGAAATTGGTGCAGAAGGATTGCTTCCGCCTATCAAGACTTCCTGGAAGGATCATGAAGGCGGAGGCTGGGTGAGGTTTCAGCAATGGGACGGGACCAAATGGGTTCCCGTGGGCGGATGGGTTGAACCTTTGCGCGACTTCGTCCGCAAAGAAGTTGAAGAATCAGCAGCGAAATATGCTAAAGAAAAAGGGATAACTCCGCGGACGAGTGAGGAACTAAAATAATTTCATCTTCACCAATATTATGGAGCCTTTACTAAAGGTAAATAATATCGAAGTCGTTTATGAACATGTAATTTTAGTGCTGAAGGGAGTATCTTTAGAAGTCCCTCCCGGATGTTTAGTTGCTCTGTTAGGAGCTAACGGGGCTGGGAAAAGCACTACTCTGAAAGCTATCTCTAATCTTTTGCGAGCAGAGCGGGGCGAAGTGACTAAGGGCTTCATTGAATTTGCTGGGGAACGTATTGACAAAAAGGATGCTGCTGAACTTGTGCGTTTGGGCATTGTGCAGGTTATGGAAGGTAGACGTAAATTTGAACACCTTACCGTAGAAGACGATTTGCTCACCGGGGCATATAGTCGGAGGGATGCTGCGGGAGTAAAAAAAGATCTGGAGATGGTCTACAATTATTTTCCCCGGTTAGCTGAACGGCGCCACATAAAGACAGGTTATATCTCTGGCGGAGAGCAACAAATGGTGGTTATTGGCCGCGCTCTGATGGCTCGTCCTAAACTAATGCTTTTAGATGAACCATCTATGGGATTGGCTCCCCTTTTAGTGCAAGAGATTTTCGATATTATTCAGCGGCTGAATCGGGAAGAAAAGGTTGCTCTGCTCTTAGCGGAACAAAACGCTAATATGGCTCTGCAGGTGGCTCGCTATGGTTACATTATGGAAAATGGCCGCATCGTTCTTGATGGGGAGTCTGCCATCTTGCAAGATAATGAAGATGTAAAAGAATTTTACCTGGGGCTGAGCGAATTAGGAACAAGAAAGAGTTATCGCGAAGTAAAGCATTACAAAAGGCGCAAACGCTGGCTGAGTTAAGATTCAAAATTTGGGAGGTGAGGGGGCCGCTCCACCCTCACCCCTTTTCCCCTAATCCACTTTGGGCAAATCTTTAAGAGCCTCTTTAATTTTCTCTTCGGGATATTCGTAGTCTTCTAATTTTTTAGCAAAGAAAGCATCATAAGCGGCCAGATCAAAGTGGCCATGGCCGCTAAAATTGAAGACAATTACTTTTTCTTCTTTTTGCTCGCGGCATTTAATCGCCTCATCAATTACGGCCTTTATAGCATGGGCGGTTTCCGGAGCTGGGATTATCCCCTCCGTACGGGCAAAAAATACGGCTGCTTCAAAAATCGGGTTCTGGGGATAGGCCACTGCTTCTATCAGCCCTTCATCATAAAGGAGGCAGAGCAACGGGGCATCTCCATGATAGCGCAGTCCCCCCGCATGGATGCCGGGAGGTACGAAAGTATGCCCCAAAGTGTACATCTTTACCATCGGGGCCATACGTGCTGTATCCCCATAATCATACCGATAAAGTCCCTTAGTTAAAGTTGGGCAGGCGGTCGGCTCTACGGCAATAAAACGGATCTTCTTTCCCTGTTTTTTTTCTGGAAAGAAAGGAAAACAGAACCCAGCAAAATTACTACCTCCGCCTACACAGCCTATTAAAATATCGGGCTCGGCCCCAGCCTTTTTCAGTTGAGCTCTAGTTTCCAAGCCAACAATAGTTTGGTGGAGAATCACATGGTTGAGGACGCTCCCTAAAGAGTAACGTGTATCTTCCCGCTTCACCGCATCCTCTACTGCTTCGCTTATGGCTATACCCAGGCTCCCCGGCGAATCATGATTCTCAGCTAAAATTTTCCTTCCAGCCTCCGTCTGATCGCTGGGGCTGGGCGTAACTTTCGCTCCCCATGTCTCCATAAGCATCCGCCGATAAGGCTTCTGGTGATAGCTCACTTTCACCATGTACACCTGACACTCCAGTCCAAATAGATGGCAACCAAAGGCCAGCGCACTTCCCCATTGACCAGCGCCCGTCTCGGTCGTCAACCTCTTCACTCCCTCTTTTTTATTATAATAAGCTTGAGCTACGGCCGTATTTGGCTTATGGCTTCCTGGCGGGCTTACACTTTCATTCTTATAATAAATGCGTGCTGGTGTTTTTAAAGCTTCTTCCAAACGCCGGGCCCGACAAAGAGGAGTTGGCCGCCAAATTTTATAAATGGCCAGAACCTCTTCCGGAATGTCTATCCAGCGCTGCTGACTGACTTCTTGTTCAATTAGGCCCATGGGGAAAATAGGCGCTAGATCCTGAGGACCTAAAGGTTGCGCGGTCACAGGATGAAGAGGAGGCGGCAGGGGTTTCGGGAGATCCGGTTGAATATTATACCATTGCCGTGGCATTTCTTTCTCTGATAGGTAAATCTTATTCTCGTCCATTTCTTTCTCCTTTTCTATTTAGAATTTATAAAAAACGAAATAATAAATCAACTTGGTGCAACCATTTCCTGATTGCTTTTTAGGCAGGGGATAACCCCTGGCCTTAGATAATTTTTTATCCTTTTTTCTGCGTCAATCTGCGTCCCTATACTACTCTAACATCTTCCAATCACCTTTGACGATCTGCACCATGACCATGGAGTCTGTCCCCAGTCCGTTATGGTCTTCAGGAGTAATGTTGTAGATGCCGCTTACCCCCACGTAGCCTTTAGTTCTTTCAATTTCATCCCGCAGTTTCTCGTTATTCGTTCCCGCTTTCTTCATCGCATTGGCCACTATATAAATAGCGTCCCAAGCATAACCAGAATGTGTGTTGATGGGGAATTGGCGGTCATATTTATAAACTTCTTTGTATAATCGAATAAATTCGAGGATGACTTTTTTCTGCGGATCCTTATCAGGCAGTTGATTCGCCACCATTAATTTTGTGGAAGGCATTATATTTCCCTCCGCGGCTTCGCCAGCTAATTTAATATAAATAGGATCAGGTAAACCGTGGCACTGAAATAGAGGCACAGCAATGGCCAATTGCTTGACGTTCTTAGCGACGATGGCTCCGGCCTTCCCGATAGTCCAACAAACGATAGCTTGCGGAGAGGCAGCTTTTATCTTAACTAATTGGGTTGTCATATCATTGTCCGTAGGCTGGAAGGATTCGCTGGCGATAATTTTCAGACCGTAATCCGGAGCAAGTTTTTCTAACCAGAATTTACCATCTCGGCCAAAACCATCAGCGGCGGTGATAATGGCCACATTCTGTATTCCTTTTTTCTGCATATAACCAAAAGTCTTTTGCACAGCCACTGAGGTACGCTGGGGAGATTTAAAAGTCCAATGGAAAGGCCCAAATTTTCCGCCCATAATAACCGGATCTCCGCCCACGCACATAAAAGTAGGGACCTTCATCTGTTCAATGATCGGTTTGGCAGCCATGCCCGTATCTGTACGGGTCGGTCCAATGATCGCCACTACTTTATCTGACTCAATAAATTTTTTGGCGATGATGGCCGCTTTGGTTGGATCACCCTCGTCATCAGCGATTACCAACTGTAATGGTCGGCCATGCACCCCGCCTTCGGCATTAATCTTTTTCACTACCATCTCTGCTACTAATTTGGTAGGCGTCCCAATGGCTGCCGAAGGACCAGTTAGGTCAAAAAAAGCCCCTAATTTGATCGGTTCGGCCCCTTGAGCTGCTAACACCCCTCCGCAGACCATTAACAGTCCGGCTACGATTAAAAATAGTTTTTTCATCTTACCCTCCTATTTATTTTAATTTTTCCCTTCCTCTCCATCTCCTCGCGAGAGATAATGAAGAGGCGGAATTTTTTTATTCCCCTCTTTGGTCAAATATCCTTTTCGTTTTTCTTTCCGTTCGTGGTAAACTCTGGTAATCAACAATTTCTACTTGACAACTTACTAAAAGCTGATGACTTATTTTATGTTCTAATTCCAGTTTTATTTCTCCATCTTGACTTCGTTCTACGCCCGGTGCTCTTTCAACCTTGATAGTCATATAATCGCGGCCGTCTTCCTTACGGTATAAATACACTTGAAACTCACTGCCCAAACGGGGAGTTTGGGAGAGAACATGATCTATTTGTCCCGGATATATATTTACTCCCCGAAAGATGAACATATCGTCCGAACGGCCTAAAATCTTATCATGGCGGGGGAGCAGGCTGCCGCATGAACACCTCCCCGGGATAATTTTAGTTAAGTCCCGGGTGCGGTAGCGGATCAAAGGAGCGGCCTCTTTCCGCAAAGTGGTAACCACCATTTCACCAACTTCACCGGAAGGCAAAGGTTTTAAAGTCTGGGGATCAATAATTTCGAGAATATAATAATCAGCCCAATAATGAATACCTTCATGAACAGAACATTCCAAACCAGTTCCCGGACCGTAAAGTTCCGTGAGCCCGGGGATATCAAAAGAATCTTCTACTCCCAAATACTCCTCCATTTGGCGGCGCATGGCCGCGCTATGTCTTTCCGCCCCGAATATTAACCGGCGCAGCTTAATCTTTTCCCGCAAATTTCGGCGGCGCACTTCCTCAGCCATAAGCAAACCCATGGAAGCGGTACAACAGAAAACCGTAGTCTGTAGGTCAACCATAATTTCACAATGTAAATCTAAATTTCCCGGGCCCACAGGGACAGCCATAGCCCCATACCTCTCGCATCCTAATTGAAACCCTACCCCTGCCGTCCAGAGACCATAACCGACGGCGATTTGCACTCGGTCTTCTTTGGTCAGTCCAGCCATTTCATAGCAGCGGGCGAACATGTCGGCCCAATCTTGGATGTCCTTGGCGGTGTAGCATAGAATTTTTCTTTTGCCGGTCGTTCCCGAGGAAGAGTGAATCCTGACCACTTCTTTTAGGGGAACGGCCAACAAAGGATAGGGATATCCATCTTGCAGATCTTGAGCGGTAGTAAAAGGAAGATGAACTAAGTCATCCAAGCTCCGCAGATCGCCAGGAGAAAAACCGGAGGCGGTCAAAAGTTGTCTATAAAAAGATGATCCCCAAAAGGCATGTTCTAAAGTCCATTTTAATCCGGTTAATTGCCAGGCGGCCAATTCTTCGGCCGACTTGAAATGGGGCATAAAGCTTTTCCTCATCCTGCTTCCTTCCTTTCTCCTTTTTCCGTCAATTTAACTTCTATGCGCAACCCTATGGCTCGGCGCAGAGCCATTTGCATCTCTTCCTCTAAATTTCCCTTTTTCTTTGCATCCTGATGAGTGACTGCATGGGCAGGGGTTACCAATAATTGCAGCTGGTCGTTCATTCCTTTTTTACGCTGCACTTGGAGGGTATAATCAGTTTCCACTTCCGGGAAAAGGGCTAACACTTCTCTAATTTTTTCCGGAAAAACATTAATGCCGCGCACGGTGATCATTTGGTCCGTTCTTTTAAAGACTCGCGCCATTCTGACTAAAGTTCGGCCGCAAGGGCAGGGGGCATAGTAAAGAGCGGTCAAGTCACTAGTGCGGTAACGCAGAAGAGGATAGGCAGCATTAGTCAAAGTAGTCAGCACCAGCTCTCCTTCTTCGCCCTCCGGAAGATTTTCTCCTGATACAGGATCGATCACTTCGGCCAAAAAATGATCTTCGTTAATATGCAGGCCTTGCCGCGCCGGACACTCTCCAGCTACCCCCGGCTCTACTAATTCCAAAACTCCGTAAATATCATAAGCTCTCAAGCCTAATTCTGCTTCGATTATCTGGCGCACTTCCTCTGGCCATGGCTCGGCTCCCAATAGACCGATACGTAAAGACAAATTAGGACGGGGAATTCTTTTCTTCTGCATGGTTTCGACAATATGCAAAGCAAAAGAAGGGGTCGAGGCCAAAACGGTGCTGCGAAAATCTTGCATGATGCGTAATTGAATTTCCGCCGAGGTAATGGAAGTGGGCACCACCGCTGCCCCGATCAATTCCGCACTTTGGTTGAAACGCATCGCTCCTAAGAAAAGTCCATAATTAAAGGCCACCTGAATGACATCATGTTCAGTAATGCCTACTCCCACCATGATCCGCGCCACCATTTCCCGCCAAATTTGCAAATCTTCTTGGGTGTAACCAATCACTATTGGATTGCCATAAAGGCCAGAAGGAAACTGCAGGCAAACCACATCTCTTAAAGGAACGGCAAACAGGCCATAGGGATAATTGTCCATGAGATCTTGTCGAGTAGTAAAAGGTAATTTTCTTATATCGGTTAACGTCTTGATATCATCTGGACTTACTCCTGCTTCGTCAAATTTGCGGCGGTAGAAATCCACATGAGCATAAGCCTGATTGACGACGATCTGCAGCTTTTCCATTTGTAAATCCTGCAGATCGCGCCGGTGCATACTTTCGATCCTCGGCTGCATGATCGGCATAGTTTTCTCCTTTTCACCTCTCCCATTTCCCGCGGTAATCTTTTCCCAAAAAGGCCCGCTTAACTTCTTCATTATGGAGAAGTTCTTGACCAGATCCAGACAAGATGACGCGGCCAACTTCTAAGACATAGGCCCGCTGACAAATACGCAAAGCTTCCCGCGCATTTTGCTCGACTAATAAAATGGTACTTCCTTTTGCAGGTAAAGTTTGAATGGTCTTAAATATTTCCGCTACCACATTGGGCGCTAAGCCTAAGGAAGGTTCATCGAGCATGAGCAAGCTGGGACGGGCCATTAGAGCTTTACCCAAAGCCAACATCTGCCTTTCCCCTCCGGAAAGAGTTCCGGCTGGTTGTTTCTGGCGGTGACGCAAAAGCGGAAAGAGGGCAAATACTTCATCCATTTCTTGGCGGCGGCGCTGTTCATCCAGGCGCCGCAGATAAGCTCCCAGTTCTAAATTTTCTACCACGCTTAAAGAAGGAAAAACCTTTTCCGTTTCTGGAACTTGGACTAAGCCCAAAGCCACAATTTTTTCCGGACTCAGGCCTTTAATTTCTCGATCTTGAAAAACTCTGCTGCCGTTTGCTGCCGGATGAATTCCGGAAATAACGTTCAAGAGAGTGGTCTTGCCTGCCCCATTGGCGCCAATCAGAGACACAATCTCGCCCGCCAACACATGCATAGTTACATGCCTAAGTACCTGCACTTTTCCGTAAAAGGCATCAATGTTTTTTATCTTGAGCATGGCCTATTTAAATATGCACCTTCTTTTTTAACTCACCCTGATCCCAAATAAGCAGCAATTACCCGTTCGTTGCGCTGCACCTCAGCCGGCACGCCTTCGGCAATCTTTGTTCCATGGTTAAGAACAATAACCCAATCCGCAATGGACATCACTAAGTCCATATTATGTTCCACCAGCACAATGGTCTGGCCCTTTTCTTTGAGCTTTAAGAGCATAGCGGCCATAGCCTCCATCTCCCGCAGGTTTAAACCAGCCACTGGTTCATCCAGCATAAGCAGTTTAGGTTCGTTGGCCAGGGCGCGCGCCATTTCTACCTTCTTCTGCTCGGCCATAGATAGCGAGGTGGCCGGCCAGTCAGCTTTGGTTAAGAGCCCAAAAAATTCTAAGGCTTCTTGGGCCTGTTTTCTAATCCAGTGTTCTTCTTCCCTCTCCCGCGGCAAATGGAACAGGCCGCTTAGAAAACCGGATTTGGTGCGGGGATGTAACCCCACCATAACATTTTCTAAAACGTTTAAATTAGTAAAGAGCTGCACTTGTTGAAAGGTGCGATTAATGCCCAATTGGGCAATCTGGTGGGGGGAGAGTTGGGAAATTGGTTGGCCTAAAAAATATATTTCCCCTTCATCCGCCGGGTATATGCCACTAATAGCATTTAGTAGGGTAGTCTTGCCCGCCCCATTGGGGCCGATGATGGCCGCTATTTTCTGCGGCTGGAAATTTAAAGATAATTCTTGCAGAGCTTCCAAGCCGCCAAAACGCATGGTTAATTTTTTTACCTCCAAAATATTGGTCGCCATTTTTAGTCTATGCTTTTTTTCCCCATAAAGTGCCCACTAAAACTGGCAGCAGACCTCGGGGGAAAAAAACGAGTATCAACATTAGGATAAGCCCATAAATTAAGACATTATACTCTTTAACTGGGTGCAACAATTCCGGTAGAACAGTTAATAAAATGGCTCCGCAAAGGGATCCCCAAAGGGACCCAATTCCGCCCACCAAGACCATGGTCACTACTTGAATAGAATAAAAGAAGCTAAATGTGCCGGGACTGATAAAAGTAAAATAGTGGGCATAGAGAGCTCCAGCTAAAGAAGCTAAGAAAGCACTGAAGACGAAGATCTTTATTTTATAATTCTCCGTAGGTATGCCCGCGCACTTAGCGACAATTTCATTATGGCTCAAAGCAGCCAGGGCCCGACCCACGCGGGAATGGATCAGGTTTAAGGACAAAATGAAAACGAGCAGGGAAACAGCCCAAAGTAGGAAATACATTTTTTTATCGGAGTCCAAGATCAATCCCCCGATTTGCAAGCGGGGGATCCCGGCGAAGCCTGATGGTCCGCCGGTGACTGGTTCAAGCTGAATAGAAAGGATATAGGTAATTACGTTAAACCCTAAAGTGGCCATAACCAAATAATGGCCCTCTAACTTGAGCGTGGGCACGCCAATGATGTAAGCCACTAGGGCCGTAATCAAGAGACTCAGCCCCATAGCGGGCCAGAGGGGAAGACCCAAGGTGACGGTGAAGATGGCGGTCAGATAAGCTCCCAATCCAAAAAAGGCCCCCTGGCCTAAAGATATTTGGCCGGCATAACCCATCAACAGATTTAAGCCGATCACGACGATAAAATTCAAAGCAGCTACATTTAGCACCATTAAAAAATAATTATTCCGCACGGCCCAGGGGAAAATCAGAATCAGGATCGCTAATAGAAAAAGGAAGGTCTTATTATTCTTGCCCATAAATTTTTTAAACCCTCTTGATCTTCCCCTGGCCTAAAAGGCCGCTCGGCTTGAAAAATAAAATGATGAGCAAAATCAAAAAAGCCACGACATCCTTATACTCAGAAGAGATGAAGCCCGCACTTAATGATTCAAATACGCCCAAAAGCAACCCACCCCAAACGGCTCCGGGCATTGACCCATATCCCCCAAGAATGGCGGCGGAAAAGCCTTTCAACCCTAACATGGCCCCGACATCGTAAGAGGTCGTTGTTATTGGGGTAAGCATTATTCCAGCCGCTGCCCCCAAGGCCCCACTAATCGTAAAAGAAAGGAGGATCATGCGGTTTACCGGAATCCCGGTCAATAAGGCCGAACGTCGACTGGCTGCCACAGCGCGCATAGCTTTGCCTACCATTGTATTTTTTAAAAAATAATGCAGAGTAAAAACCATTCCTAAAGTAAGGCCAAAGATCCATAAGCTTTGGGGCATAACCGCCGCCCCCCAAAAAAGGAAGGGATCTTCCCCAGAGAACGGAGGCAGATTCAAGGGATTTTTCCCCCAAATAATCATGGACAATCCTTTGATCGTAATCGATGCTCCTACGGTTATCATCACCAAAATGAGAATGTCTTTTGATTTGGCCCGGCGAATAGGTCCATATTCCAACAAAAAGCCGACGGCGGCCACAGAAATAAGGGTCAATATAAAAGAAACGATCATGGGGAGGTGGCTAAAAGTATAAAAAGTAATCATAAACATCCCCCCCAACATCACAAATTCTCCTTGGGCAAAATTGACTATGCCGGTAGCGTTATGGATAAGGGAGAAACCAATAGCGATCAATGAATAAGTGCTTCCCGTAGTTAAACCAGAGATAAGGAATTGTAAAAACTGGGCCGTGAACGTCATAGCTAATCCGTAATTATGTTCCCCTTAAAACCAACCTTTAAGGCTTGCTCGTTTACTTCTTTGTACCTTTCTGGAGATAAATCTTTGACCACTTCGACGGCCAGTTCATAACCGCAGAATAATTTTTTTTGCTGTAGGGCAAAACCAAGCAAAACCAAATTGGCCATAAGCGGTGAACCAATTTGCGCAGCTAAACGCGTAGCATCTATGGCTAAGCCATATTTATTTTGCTTAGAGTTCACCACCATTGTGCCTCGGGGGGAAAGCAGATGGGCGAAAGTCTCTGCTTCTCCTTCATCAAGCGCTAATATAAGGTCGGCTTGACCGCTTCTGATTAAAGGACCACGGAATGGACCAATCTTGAGTGTGGAAATAACCGAACCGCCTCGTTGGGCCATGCCGTGCGTTTCCGAGGCAATTACTTCCCCACCTGTTCTTAGGGCACATTCCCCTAAGATCCGCGTTAAAAATAAAACTCCCTGACCTCCCCTACCTGTGATCGCTATTTGCATTGGCCAAAAATATCTCCTTTCTTTGCTTACTCTTTTCTTCTTATAGCTCCTTGGGGGCAAACTTGCCGACATACTCCGCAGCCAACGCATAAATTTTGGTCAATCTCAGGCAAGCCCGAGGCCTGATCTTTGACCATCGCTGGACATTCCCAATCGTCGAGGCATATTCCGCACCCCAGGCAGTCTGCCAAAATTTCTATATACTCTCTTGGGTTCGGTTTTGCTCCGGTAAGCAGCATACAGGGGTGGCGGGAAATAATCACGGCTACTCCTCCTTTTTCACGCCTAAAGGAATCCGCTTTTTTCAAGGCCGAACTCATTTCATCCAGACGATAGGGGTCGACTATCTCAAGAAATTTCACTCCGCAAGCACGTACTAAATCTTCTATGGCCACGGGAGTTCCCAAACGACCATCGGCCAATCTTTCTTCGCTTGGAGTAGGCTGATTTCCAGTCATCGCCGTGGTGGCATTATCTAAGATAACTAAGATGAACCGGGCATTATTATGGACGGCGTCTATTAAAGCCGGAATCCCGGCATGAAAAAAAGTGGAATCACCAATAGTGGCTATAATGGGGGGATTTTCACCTTTCATTTGGTAGGCAAAATAAAAACCAGCGGCCTGACTAATGGCTGCCCCCATGCAAAGTACCGTATCTACAGCTTTTAAGTTTAAGCCCAAAGTGTAACAGCCAATATCACTGGGATAAATCCCTTGAGGGAAGGTTTGGCGAATCGCATAAAAGGCTGCTCGGTGTGGGCAACCGGGGCAAAGGGTTGGCCGGCGCAT